>VGOG01000034.1 GCA_016875995.1 Chloroflexota bacterium | reverse complement strand
ACTACAGCGGCGACCTGGAAGTTCTCGATTTGTTACAGATATTGCGCGATGACATCGGATTTGACAGGATCAAAGAGGCAGTCAAAAAGCCACTCTCAGGGCTGAAGGTGGCGGCCTACTATGGTTGCATGGTACTCCGTCCCCCATCCGAGGTGGCCTACGACGACCCGGAGCATCCCCGCGCTCTGGACGATTTGATCACGGCGCTGGGGGCTGAGGCGGTGGACTATTCCCACAAGGGCGAGTGTTGTGGGGCCTATCTGGCTGTCAAATCGGCCGAGGTGACGGCGGAGATGAGCTTCACTATCCTGGCCTCGGCCCGGCGCAGCGGAGCCGAGTTGGTGGTCACCAATTGCCCCCTCTGCCAGTTCAACCTGGACAGGGTGCAGGAGGCAGGAGGCAAGATGCAAGAGGCAAGGGGCAGGGTGCAGGATGCAAGAGGCAGGGTGCAGGACAGCCGCTACGCTGGGTTTCAGCCGATCCCCGTTCTGTATTTTACTCAGCTCCTGGGCATCGCCCTGGGCCTGTATAGTGAGGGCTTCGAGCTGGACAGGCACTACGTTGATCCACGCCCGGTATTGTCTAATTACCTGAATGAACAGGCTAGGTCATGAGAATATCTTATCTCATCTGGGATGATTGGAACGTAGAGCACATCGCCGAGCACGGCGTTAGCCCAGAGGAAGTAGAGGAAGTTTGCTATTCCAAGCGATGCTGGAATAGAAGGGGCCGAAAAAGGAGACGTTATGTGTTGGGACAAACAGAAGACGGGCGTTATCTGAGCGTCATTTTGGGCCCCAGAGGGAGTGGCGCTTTTTATACCATCACTGCACGGGATATGGATGACAAGGAACGACGCTTGTACCGCAAATGGAGAGGATGATTATGGCACAAAAAAGCGAGGAGATTAAGTCAAAGATTCCGGAGTTCTCGTCTATTCGAGAAGAAGCGGCCTTTTGGGATACTCACAGTTTAGCCGATTACTGGGATGAGTTCGAGGACGAGGAGCTTGTTTTTGAACCTCAGGAGGACACTTGTCCCAAGTGTGGTGGTAGGATGAACATCGCTTACTTCGATGTTCGCCTCGCCGGCGGTAAAGCTGTCCTGTATCGGGTCAAAGTTTACCGTTGCCCCACATTAGACTGTGGGACGACGGTGCTTTCCAAAGAGGCGAAGGCAGAAATGGACGAGATAGCTGGAATGCTTCGCAAGGGAAAACTCGAAGGCCTGGAGCTAATGGCTGTAACGGCTTAGGAGAGAACCCATGGTTGAGGGATTAGAAATCCCAACACCTTTTGTCAGACGGGCACTGATAATTGGCGCCGGTATCGCCGGGATGCAGGCCGCCCTGGATATAGCGAACTCAGGCTACCAGGTGGTGCTGGTAGACAAATTGCCATCCATCGGCGGGCGGATGGCCCAACTGTCGGAGACCTTCCCCACCCTGGATTGCGCCCAGTGCATCCTGACCCCGCGCACGGTGGAGGTCGGTCACCACGAGAACATCACGCTCCTGACGTACTCGGAGGTGGAGACTATCGAGGGCGACATCGGGGATTTTCGTGTCCGCATCAAACGTAAGCCGGCCTACGTGAACTGGGACCTCTGCACGGGCTGCGGAGTGTGCGCGGAGAAGTGTCCCCAGCGAGTCGTGTCGGAGTTTGAACGCGGGATGGGCCAGCGCAAAGCCATCTATACCCTGTCGCCCCAGGCGGTGCCCAACAAGCCGGTGATTGACCGTGAGAATTGCATCTACTTCGTCCGGGGCAGGTGCCGCGCCTGCGAGAAGTTCTGCCCGGTGGAGGCCATTGACTTCGAGCAGCAAGAGCACGTTGTCGAGGAACGGGTGGGAGCCATCATCGTGGCTACGGGCTACGATCTCTATCCAACGGACGGCCCTTCGCTACACTCAGGGCAAGCTCTGGGTCACTACGGCTACGGCAGGATACCGGATGTCATTGATGGCCTGGCCTTCGAGCGGCTACTCTCCGCCTCAGGGCCCACTGCCGGCCAGGTGAAGCGACCCTCCGATGGCAAGGTCCCCAAAGAGGTGGTCTTCGTCCAGTGTGCGGGCTCCCGCGACCCTGCGCTGGGCATGCCGTATTGTTCCAAGGTTTGCTGCATGTACACCGCCAAGCATGCCATGCTCTACAAGCATCGCGTCCACGACGGCCAGGCCTACGTCTTCTACATTGACATCCGCGCCGCAGGCAAGGGCTACGAGGAGTTCGTGCGGCGGGCCATGGAAGAGGATCGGGTACTCTACCTGCGGGGCAAGGTGTCCAGGATCTTCCAGGAGGACGGCAGGGTCATCGTCTGGGGGACCGACACCTTGAGCGGAAAGCCCCTGGAGGTGGCGGCGGATCTGGTTGTCCTGGCCACAGCCACCGTGCCCAAAGATGGAGCCAGGGAACTGGGACAGATGCTGGGCATTGAGGCCGACGAGTGCGGATTCTACGCCGAGGCCGATGGGAACATGCATCCTCTGGAGACCGTGCGGCCTGGCGTCTTCCTGGCAGGGGCGGACTCGGGGCCCAGGGACATCCCTGAAACCGTGGCCCAGGGAAGTGGCGCGGCAGCCAAAGTGTTGTCGCTGTTCGCAAGATGGTGATGGGAGAGACATTCGATCCCTATACCACCGTCCTGGTGGCCATTGTCAACAACCTGCGGGATTTCGCCATCGCCAGGGACGAGCACTGGTATCGCATCCCCGTCAGGCGCGCCCCGACCAGGGCGATCAATGCCCCTGTGCTGGCTTTTTACCAGACCAGGGTCTTCGGGGAGGAGGCCTGGGCCATCAACTATTGGGCTGAGGCCAGGGAGTGGGAAACTGTCAAGCGCGTCGAGCTTTTTCCTCACGAGGCTTCTCACCCCCGGGCTCATGAGGATTACTATCGAATCCAGCTAGGAGAACTCAATCGCTTGCCCCATCCTATCGTGAGCGAGAAGTGGCGGCGTATAACCTTCATCATCACCACCTGGGAGCGGTTGATGCGGGCGCAGGAGGTGACGGAGATTCTCCACGGCGATATCTGGGAGGAACGGCTGTATCGAGCGCTCAGAAAGATGGGCGTCGTGGCCGAAGGAAGGGTGAACTGGGAAGCGAGTGGGGGAGAGGTGTGGGATTGAACTTGCAAAGGAGCAAAGTCACAAGGCTTCGCCCTGAGGCTCAGCCCGAAGGGTCGCAAAGGAGCAAAGTCGCAGATCTCCCTTGCTCCCCTGCTCCCCTGCTCCCTTGCGCCCTTGTGAGGAGGATTGGCGTTTTCATCTGCCACTGCGGGCTGAACATCGCCGGCACGGTGGACGTGGAACGAGTAGCTGAAGAGATACGCAACTATCCAGGCGTGGTCTACGCCGTGGATTATAAATACGTGTGCTCCGATCCGGGGCAGGACGTCATCAAGCAGGCCATCGCCGAGCACGGCCTGGATGGGATCATCGTCGCTGCCTGCTCACCAACCATGCACGAGGTTACGTTTCGCAAGACGGCGGCCTCGTCTGGCCTGAATCCATACTTGTGCGAGATCGCCAACATTCGGGAGCAATGCTCCTGGGTGCACCAATCCCAGCCCGAGGAAGCGACCGAAAAAGCCGTCGAGACCATCAAGACCATCGTGGAGAAAGTGCGCTACAACGAGTCCCTGGTGCCTTTGACCCTGCCGCTGGTCAAGCGAGCCCTGGTCATCGGCGGCGGCATCGCCGGCCTGCAGGCTGCGCTGGACATCGCCGAGGCCGGTTATCCCGTGATTTTGGTCGAAAGGAAGCCGCACCTGGGTGGGCGCGTGCGCGATCTCGCCGGCACCTATCTTAACTTCGACACTGCGCCCGACCTGTTGGCTGCCAAAATCGAGGCTGTATCCAACCATCCCAACATCCAGGTCATCAGCGGGGCCGAGGTGGAGGAGCTCGGCGGCTACGTGGGCAATTTCACCGTCGCGGTTCGTAGATTCGTAAATTCGGGAGTCGTAGACTCGTCCGAATCTACGAATTTACGAATCCCGAATCTACGAGTTTACGACGTAGGCGCCATCGTGGTCGCCACTGGCTATGACCTTTACCCCAAGGAGAGGCTGGGCTACTACGGCGGCGGCAAGTATCCCGATGTCATTGACGGCCTGGAGTTTGAGCGGATGTTAGCGCCAGATGGCCCGACGGGGGGACAGATTCGCCGCCCATCGGACGGGAAGGTCCCCAGGGAAGTTGTCTGGGTACAGTGCGCTGGCTCCCGCGACCCGGAGCTGCATAAGCCCTACTGTTCCAAAGTCTGCTGCATGTACGTGGCCAAACAGTCCATCCTGTACAAGCGCCAGGTGCCTGAGGGCCAGGCTTACGTTTTTTACATTGACATCCGCTCCGCCGGCAAGGGCTACGAGGAGTTCGTGCAGCAAGCTATGGAGCAGCACGATGTGCTCTATTTGCGGGGCAAAGTGTCGAAGGTCTTCCCGGAGGATGGAAGAGTGGTGGTTTGGGGGGCTGACACCTTGACGGGCAAGCCGTTGGAGGTGACAGCCGACCTGGTGGTGCTGGCGACGGCCACCGTGCCTAGCGAGGGGTCTAAGGACTTGGGCCAGCGTTTGCGGGTGGCCACCGACGAGCATGGCTTTTTCAGCGAAGCTCACCCCAAGCTGCGTCCCGTGGAGAGCCTGACGGCGGGCATTTACCTTGCCGGTGCGGCCCAGTTTCCCAAGGACATTCCTGAGACCATCGCTCAGGCCAGCGGCGCGGCGGCCAAGGTGCTGTCTCTTTTCTCCCAGCGGGAGATGGTGCAGGAGCCCATCGTCGCCTATGTGGACGAGGAACTGTGCGCCGCTTGCGGCTTGTGCATAGCTGCCTGTCCCTACGAGGCCCGTGAGATGCATCCCTGGAAGGACCTGGCCATCGTCAACGTGGCCCTCTGTCAGGGGTGTGGCGCTTGCGTGGTGGCCTGTCCCAACAAGGCCTCGGCGGTGCGGAACTTCACCACGGGGCAGGTGCTGGCCATGGTAGAAGCGTTAACGTAAAGCGTGAAACGTGAAGCGTGATGGTTACATTTCACGCATCACGTTTCACGCATCACGTTTCACGTATCAAAAACCAAGGAGGTGCAAAAATGCTAGTAGGTGAAAGGATGACCAAGCGCCCTATTACCACTCATCCCGATACTCCCATCGAGGATGCCTTGAAGCTCATGCGGGAGTCAAAGGTGCGTCGCTTGCCTGTGCTTGACAAGAGGGGCAAGCTGGTGGGCATTGTCACTGAGAAAGACCTGCTCTACGTCTCCCCCTCGCCAGCCACATCGTTGAGCATCTATGAGCTGCACTACCTGATCTCCAAGATCAAGGTGCAGGAGGTGATGGCCAGGGAGGTGATAACCGTGACCGAGTACACCCCGCTGGAGGAGGCAGCCCTCATCATGGCCGATAACAAGATCGGCAGCCTGCCCGTGATGCGCGATGACAGGTTGGTGGGCATCATCACCGAGACGGACCTCTTCTGTATCTTCCTGGAGCTTCTCGGAGCCAGGGAGAAAGGCATCAGGCTAACCATGCTTGTCCCGGAGCAGAAGGGTATGCTGGCCAACATCACCCGCGAGATAGCCGAAATGGGCGGCAACATCGTCAGCCTGGGGACCTTCGTGGGAGAGGATCCCACCAATCGCCTGATCACCATTAAGGTCGCAGAGGTGGGTGAGGGCGAATTAGTGTCGGCCATGGAAGCCCTGGGCATGGAAGTAGTGGACGTGCGGGAGAGCTAGGGTGATTTGCCCTCATCCTCCTACCCCCTTCTTCCAATCCTGGGAGAAGGGGGAACTTCAATCACGCCTTGGCTTCGCCGCTTCGCCGATTTGCTGATTTGCCGATTTGCCGATTTGCTGGAGGTCTTGTCATGCCTGAAGAACTGATTCCCATCTACATCATGGGCAAGAGATACGAGGTGCCCCCTGGCCTGACCGTCATGAAGGCTATGGAGTATGCTGGCTACAGGCTGGTGCGGGGAGCGGGCTGCCGGGGCGGCTTCTGCGGGGCCTGCGCCACTGTCTATCGTACGGCGGGCGACTACAGGCTCAAGGTTGCCCTGGCCTGTCAGACGGTGACGGAGCCCGAAATGTACATCGCCCAGATCCCCTTCTTTCCCGCCGAGCGAGCTCCGTACAAGTTGCATGAGCTGGAGCCGACTTTTGGGACTTTGGTCAAGATCTATCCTGAGGTGTTGCGCTGCCTGAGTTGCGGCACGTGTACCAAGGCTTGCCCTCAGGACCTGGATGTCAAGGATTACATGGCCGAGGCCATGCGTGGCAACATCGCCGCCGTCGCCGATAAGTCCTTCGACTGCATCATGTGTGGCCTCTGCGCGGCTCGCTGCCCGGCCGAGGAGGTGCAGTACAACATCGCCATCCTCTGCCGCCGTCTCTACGGCAAATACCTGGCTCCCAAGTCCAGGCATCTGAGCGAGCGGGTGGAGGAGATCGAGGCTGGCAAGTTCGATGAAGCGCTGCGGGAGATGAAGTCCCTGAGCGGAGAGGAACTGCGCCGGCAATACAACGAGCGGGAGATCGAGCCGGATTAAATCAAGGTCGCAAGGTCGCAAGGTCGCAAAGGAGCGAAGTCGCAAAAGAGCAAGCAAGGTCGCAGGGCCCCCCTGCTCCCTTGCGACCCTGGGCCCTTGCCCAGAGGAGATACGTTATGAGCTATACCCCTGAAATGCGCGAGTCCATCAAGAAGGTGGAAGCCACTCGGTCCAGGCGTTTGCAGGAGACCTTCCCTCTGATGACGCCTGAAGAGAAGCAAGAGGTACTGAAGCGGTTTCACCCCGATTATCGGCTCGAAGCCTTTCGCCAGATCCGGGTGGGGCCGAACCAGGGTGAGAAGGCTCCCACCGAGCTGGTGGATGTCCTGGAAGGCCGCAGCCATCTGACGTCCGATGCTTTGGATTTGACCATGGTAGACTACGACACCGACGTGCTCATCATCGGCGGTGGCGGGGCTGGGGCCTCAGCGGCCATTCTGGCCCGGGAGAATGGCGCTCGCGTCATCCTGGCCACCAAGCTGCGCCTGGGCGATGCCAACACCATGATGGCCCAGGGAGGCATCCAGGCTGCCGACAAACCCAACGATTCACCGGTCATCCACTATCTGGATGTCATCGGCGGCGGCCATTTTGCCAACGATCCCGACCTGGTGGAAGCGATGGTGATGGATGCCCCCCTGGTCATCCAGTGGCTGGAGGATTTGGGGGTCATGTTCGATAAGGAGCCCGATGGCACCATGGTAAGCATCCACGGCGGCGGTACCTCTCGCAAGCGGATGCACTCAGCCAGGGACTATTCCGGTGCGGGGATCATGCGCGTTTTGGGCGACGAGGTGCGCAGCTATCCCGAAGACATCACTGTGCTGGAGTTCGCGCCGGCCATCGAGCTCCTCATGGACGACAAGGGTCAGGTAGCGGGAGCCATCCTGCAGAACCTGGAGACGGGCGAGCGCCTGGTGGTGCGGGCCAAATGCACCATCATCGCCACCGGCGGCAGTGGGCGATTGCACTATCAGGACTTTGCCACCACTAACCACTACGGGGCCACCGGCGACGGGCTGATCCTGGCCTATCGCGTGGGAGCGAAGCTCCTTTACCAGGATACGATGCAGTATCACCCCACCGGCGCAGCCTACCCGGAGCAGATCTTGGGGCAATTAGTGACCGAGAAAGTCAGGGGCCTGGGGGCCCAGGTCTGCAACGTTGACGGGGTGCAGTTCGTCTATCCCCGTGAGACCCGCGACGTCGAGGCCTCGGCCTTCATCCGCGAGTGTGTGGAACGGGGTAAGGGGGTGAGGACACCCTCGGGGATGCTGGGCGTCTGGTTGGACTCGCCCATGATCAACATCATCCACGGCCCCGGCACCATCGAGGCCACGTTGCCGGCCATGGTGCGTCAGTTCAAGCGCTTCGACATTGACATCACCACAGAGCCCATGCTGGTCTATCCGACGTTGCATTATCAAAATGGCGGTGTGGCCCTGAGGCCTGACGGGTCCGTGCCTGGAATCCCCAATCTGTACGGCGCGGGGGAGATCTCCGGCGGGGTGCACGGTCGCAACCGCCTGATGGGCAACTCGCTGCTGGAGATCACCGTCTTTGGCCGCCGTGCCGGCCGGGCTGCGGCCCTGCGGGCCAAGGAGGTGAAGCTGGGCAAGCTGACCCTGGCCCACGTGGACGAGTGGAACAAACAATTGGCGGAGGCGGGGATAGAGAGCCCCATCCTGTCCCCCATCCTGTTACCCGATTACACGCGGAAAGTGCGGTGAGGGCATAAGTAGAGGAGCCGCCTGGTGGAAGCCAGGCGGCTCTTTGATTTGGAGTGATAAGACCTGCCACAGAGAGAGGGCCTCGCCAAGCAGAGGTCCAGCCAGGATGGCCGTCACGACAGGCTGGCCCAGCATGATCGGGGCAACGATGGAAGCCGGCAGATAGCCGAGGGCGTGGTTGAGGGCCAGATAGCCGAACACCTGGGGCACCAGGCCCATCGCCAGGAAACCGGGCTCAGGATTCAAGCTCCTCGAGCCGCTGCCGGGACTGCACCAGGTGCTTCCAGGCGTGTAGGGCCAGGGTCGCGCCGATAACGCCATAGGCCACAAAGACGCGAAAGTACTCGCCAACCTGCGCATCGCCAAATAGCTGCCGGCCTGCCGCCGGTGAGACGATGAACAGGGTGTGAAACAAAAAGACGCCCAGCAGCGCCTGTCCAACCGTGGCCTTGGTCACGGTCGCGCCGCCGATAAGGATCGCCGCAATAGAGTACATCCCCACTTGCTCATAGCTGCCGTAGGTGCTAAAGGCGCCCATGTTCTGCAGGAATATGACGTGGCCCCAGGAGGCCAACACGGTAGAGAGCACAATCGCCGTGACGCGCACCTTGTCCACCGGGATTCCTGCTACCGCCGCGACGTGCCGGTCCTGGCCCACACTGCGCAAGTCTTGTCCTAGCTTGGTCTTGGAGAGGAGCGAGATGAAAAGGCACAGCCCGATGATCGCGAGCCACGTCGCCACCGGCACCTGGACGTTCTTGATGAGCGAAGTCCCGCTCATCGTCACTACCGCCCACACGACCAGCGCCAGGCTCAGCGCGCCGCACACGGCCACGCGCGTGATGTCGGTCCGCGTGCGGGGCGATTTGAGAAAGTGGACGATCTGGTATACCAGCCACAGCCCGCAGGCGATGATGACCACCACCGTCAATGGCAGCCGGAAAACGCCGTCTAGCCCGTACTTCAATCCTGCCAGGGACAGGTCCACCGTCGTCCGGATGCCCACGCCATAGCTCAGTATCAGGATGGGATTGTCCATCGGGATTATTTTGCTGCCCACCAACTGCAGGAAGATAAAATGGTACCATCCGGCGGCGAAAAAGCCCAGAATCAGCCCGGTGATCATCTCCTGCCCCTTGGTCTTGTTGAACAGCTTGCCGGTGAGATAGCCCAGGCCCGCGGCCAACGGCGTCGCCAGGACGATGCAGAGCAAGATGCCGGGAAAACCGGCAACGCCCCAGTGGAAGACAAAGATGATCACTGCCTGCGCCGCCATAGCGCCGAGCACGATGGAGAAATTCAGCCCCATCCCTGCCAGAACCGGAATGATCAGCGAGAGCACCAGAAAGGTATTGCGGGAGATGCGGGAGATGATGTCCGTCAAATAGAGGGTGGCATTCATGCCAGAGATGCGAAACGCCGTCAGGCTCAAGACCACGAACATGATCGTGACCGCGTTGTTGGCCAGAAACTGCTGTCCGGCCTTTTTGAAATTAAAGCGCGCTGTTGGTGTTAAGGTAACTTGATTTTTCACACTACTCTCCTCTCGTCTGCGTCAGCGCATAGAGGATAATGCCGTTCTGGATGATGATCCGTGAGATCTCGGCCATGCTGGCCATGTCGGCGGTAAAGGCATTGGCCACCGGCATAGCAACCACCAACGTGGCCTGGAATAGGAATGTGCCAATGATCACATGGGCGATGGACGCCTTTTTGATTGAGGCCCCGCCGATGAGGATGGCGGCGACGGCCACAAAGGGCATAAACATTGGCCCCTCGTAGAGTTGCAAAAAGCCGTAGCTCTGAGCGAAGACCAGAATGCCGATAGCGCCTAGAATAGTGGAGACGACCGTGCCGATGATGCGGTGCCTGTCCACGTTGATACCGGCCGCCGTGGCAAAACGAGGATTGTCGCCGGCGGCGCGCATGGCCACGCCGGTCTTGGTGCGCATAAAGACCCACATCAGCGCGCAGCAGAGCAGGAAAAAGGCCAACAATCCCGTGGGAATTACTACATTGCCAATCTCGAAAGCCAGGGTCTTGTTCAACAACTGCGCCAACTGGCGGTTATCCAGCGCGATGGTCACTCGCACGCCCCGCCCGATGGGCCAGGCCATTTCCGGGTTATTGAAAGGCAGTATCAGCCAAGCGATCTTCATCACCGATACCGCCGAAAAGCCCACAAAGGTCGCCAGCATCATCTCCGAACCTTTTACCCGGTTGAGCAGCCAGCCGTAGCCCAGGCCTACCAGGGCGGCAAAGGGCAGCGCAAAGCCGATAGCGCCGAAAAAGGCCACGTAGCCGTCGAGTCGCAACTCGATGGCCATGAGCGCGCCAATCAGCCCGGCCAGGATACCCAGCGAGACGCCGAAATTCGGCCCGATGCCGCTGCTGATCGCCGGCAGCATTGCCAACACCAGCACGCCGTTCATGCCGATGCGCACCAGGCTGGAGGAAAATAATTCGGCGAAATCCAGGTTCAACGCCACCGCCATTACACACAGAAACAGGAAAAAGCCCAGGATGATGAGTCGGGCCACACCAAAATACTGTATGAAATCGGTAATCTTTTTATACATAGGATGTCGCTCCTTGCCTGTCCTTTTGTCCCGCCATCAACAGGCCAAAATTTACATCGGAATCATCGGGTTGCAAAATACCGGCAATTTTGCCCGCACTCACGATAGCGATCCGGTCGCACACACTGCGCAATTCCGCCAATTCACTGGAGGTCATCACAATGGTCATGCCCTGCTCGTTCAGGCGCACCAGCATCTCCAAGACCAACCGCTTGGCCCCCACGTCGATGCCGCGCGTCGGCTCAGAAACGAACAGGACGTCCGGGTTCAGCGCCAGGGCGCGGGCGATGCAGACCTTTTGTTGGTTGCCCCCGCTCAGGCGGCGCACGATCTGCCCGGGGCCGGTACAACGGATGTCGAGATCGCGAATCATCTTCAGCGCGTAATCCCGAATCGCAGCGTCATCCAACTGAGAAAAAGGACCGAATTTGCGGAGGAATTTGTCCTGATTATGCACAGCAGGGATAACGATATTCAACTCAGTCGAAGAATCCAGGAGCAGGCCCACACCGCGCCGGTCCTCTGACAGAAAGGCCAGCCCGTGCTGAATGGAGGCGGGGGTATTATTCAGCGGCAGCGGCGCGCCATTAACCAATACCGTCCCCCGGCATGGGTAGAGACCCATCACCCCGTTGGCGATGCCGATCTTGCCCTGCCCGGCCAGCCCGCCGATGCCCAGGATCTCGCCCTTGCGCACGTCCAGGTCCAATCCCTTGACCACCTCGCCGGGCATGTCCACCACCAGATTGCGCAGACTCAGCGCCATTGTATCGTCCCAGGCCTTGTCGGTGCGCCGCGCAAGTTTTTCTACCTTTCGCCCCACCATCAGTTCTGCCAACTCGTAAATGTTGGTTTCCGCCGCGCGCTTCAGCGCTACCAGCCGTCCATCGCGCAGCACAGTGATGTTTTCCGCCACCTCCATCACCTCGTCCAGACGATGGGTGATGAAAAGGATAGCGATGCCCCGCTGCGTGATACGCTCCATGGCCCGTAGAAGATGCACGGCTTCGCTTTCCGCCAACATAGCCGTCGGCTCATCGAAGACCAACAACTTGATCTGGGTCTTGTCAATTTCACGGGCAATTTCGACGAATTGCATGTGGCCCACCGGCAGTCCCGCCACCTTGACGTATTCCTCGATACCAACGTCAAGGCTGTCGAGCGCCCGCCGTGCGTCGGCGTTCATGACTTGCATATCCAGAGATTTTAGACGTTCGCCGAATAGCCGGCTAAAGAGATTGTCTTTGAGCACCTCACGGTTAAGCTTGATATTCTCGGTAATGGTGTAATTGGGCAGGAGCATAAATTCCTGGTGGACCATACCGATGCCCAGCCCCATGGCTTGCTGGGGTGACGTAATATCGACGCGCTGCCCCTCGAAGACGATCTCCCCCTCGAAACCGCCGGTGCTATGGATCACCGACATACCGAAGAGGATATTCATCAGGGTGGATTTCCCCGCACCATTTTCACCTACAATGGCGTGGATCTCCCCAGGCTTGAGGGCGAGCTCAATGTCCTTGAGCACTTGCGTGCCGTAATAGCTCTTGCTCATCCCCCGCATCTGCAGCAGATAGTGGTCCACCATTTGACCTCCTCACACAAGATCGAAATACAAAGTACAATCAGGCCTAACCGCGTATGTTTTTGCACAATGAGCAAAGACACATGCGGTCAGGCCTGTTTGGTTCGGCTAACCCGGTCAAGAGATATGGATGCGGCGAACAGCACCGCATCCATATACCTGGGTTCCCTACTTTTGGCCATCAAAGATGATGTGGTCGGAGAGATAGAGGAAATAGTTGTTCGTGCCGGGGTACTCGGTCAGAGTCACCGAACCGCCGGCAATCTTTTCCATGATCTCTACCAGTTTGGCCTTGTCCATCCGCCCACTGGTCTTGCCCTCGATCCAGGCAATGGAGTACTCCACGCCGGCTTCGATGTACATCATGTTCACCGGCACAGGCCAGGTGGCCACACGTCCGGCGGCGCCGAGCTCGACGACCTTTTGGTCAATGGCCTCGATGATCCAGGGAACATCGCCCTTCTTGTCCGCGGCCACCTCGATGCCCAGGGCCGCCGGGAGGGCGTGGTAGGGAGAGGGGCAGCACTGCACAAGGAAGATGCCGCCATGGACCACACTCTGGCGGATCAACGGCTCTTGCATAGCGCAGTTGGTGCCAAAGACCGCGGTGTTGGGACCGTACTGGGCGATCTTGCGCGGCACGTCTTCCATGATAAACTGCTGGGTGCCGGGCACACCGGCGTCGCCGGTAGGATCGGGCGCGTCCTCATCCACAAAGCGGATGCCCAACTGTTCGGCCCGTTCCTTCATCAGCGCGCGGCGCTGCGCCAGCATTTCGATGGACATATGGCGTGGGAAGGAGTAATGGACCAGCACTTCAGTGCCCATCGCCTGGGCATGCTCGGCAATCTGATAGCCTCGGCCCAGGTCGTCGGTGTTCAAGACAATGTCGCCTTTCTGGGCGATGATGTCGGGGTCTTCCTGGGGCGAACCTAAGATAATGAGCATGTCGGGACGGATTTCGCGGACTTTATCCACTGCGGCAACAGCGCCGGGGACGGCCTGCACCATCACGATGGCCTTTACGTCGGGATCGGAGGCCATCTCCAACATATTAGTGATGGTGGTCTCCTGCTCCTGCATGAAGCGGTCAGGATACGTGGTGTGCAAAATGCGGTCGGCGCCATAGCGTCGTACCATCTCTTCCGACTTGCGGAATTCTTCCTCGTTCTGGGTCACAGTGCTGGACATGATCCCGATTTTCCACGCCTGCTGCTCCTGCTGTTTTGGGGCGGTGCCGGGCTGGCAGCCAATTACGCTTAAGATCAGAATCACGGCCAACAAACCTAACAACCTGTTTCGCCACATATCAATTTTCCTTTCTGCTAGTAGTTTTACAGTTAATGAAACGTTACTACGAACTTTTAGCTATTCGATAACCATCACCTCCTTTTTCTAGCGAGTTTTCCCGGAAAGTCCCATAGCGCGTTTTCACGAGTGAAAAGCGGTATGGAACCTCCGGCGCGACCAGCGGGACAGGGCTGACCAGCACAAGGACAAGAACGACCTTCGACCTCACAAGGACATCGTCAATCGCCTGGCTGAGCGCATCTTGACCCGCTCCTTCCAACCCACCCCACTGGCCGCCGTATAGTATAGATGTTTTGGATAGATTTGTCAAATACAAGTTAATGGTGATTTGACAAGAGAGACAGAGGTTGAGCTGAAAATGAATACGAGCTTAGAATGATTCTACCACCCGCGCCTCTGGCCCCGGACCACTTACGATGACCTCCAGCATACCCGCGATGTCTCTGAGCCGCCTTTCCACCTCGGCCTGGTCTGCGGCCTGGCAGATGAGGTGGACGTTGGGGCCAGCATCGAAGGTGAAGTAGACCTCCAACCCCTCGGCCCGCCAACTCTGTACCTGGTGAATCAACTGGATGGAGCCTGGCAGCCAGTAGTAGATGGGCGGGCGCGAGGTCATCATCACGGCGTGCATGGAGATGGCATCCTCTTCGATGAGGGGACCCAGGGTGGCCAGGTCCTTCTCCAGCAAAGCGGCTTTTGCCTGGGCCAGGCGGTCCGCTACGCTGGCCACGCGGGCCTGGTAGAGGTGGCTGCTGGGGGCAAGGGCATGTCCCTTGATAGAGCCGACAGGCTTATGGGCTCGGCTGATGATGGCGATTACGTCTCGCAGCTCCCAGTGTTCCGGAGGGGCTATCTGCCTGGCGAAAGAGTCCTCGCTGGAAGTCCCGGCCGTCCATTCGGTGAATCCTCCAGGGATGGAGCGGCAGGCCGAGCCGGAACCAAAGCGGGCCAGGATGGAGAGCTCCCGCTCACTTAACGCCAGCCCTGCGGCCCTGCTGGCCGCCAACGACAGGGCGGCGAAGCCCGAGGCCGATGAGGCCAGGCCGGCGCCAACAGGAAAGCTGTTCTCGGAGATCACCCTGGCCTTGACCTGTAGCCCGGCCATGGCCCGCACCCGGTCCAGGTGGGCCACGATTCGCTGCCTCGCCTCACCCCGCGCCTCGCGCCCGTCGAGGGAAACCAGGTCGTCGTCGTAATCGGGGGAGAACTCGACGGTGGTAATCGTGGTGAGCCCCGCCAGGTTCATGGAGAGGGAGGAGTTAGCTGGTAAATTCAGCTCCGCGTCCCGCTGGCCCCAGAACTTGATGAAAGCGATGTTGGCACGAGCGATGGCGGTTGCTTTTTGTACAGACATGGTCTCAGATTCTCTGTTGGCTGCGATTTACCACGTACACGCCAGCGAGCACAGCGAGGCCGCCCACGACTTGCCACGGAGAGAGGACCTCGCCGAGCAGGGGCCCGGCCAGGATGGCCGTCACGACGGGCTGGCCCAGCATCGTCGGGGCAACGATGGAAGCCGGCAGACGGCCGAGGGCGTGGTTGATGGCCAGATAGCCGAACACCTGGGGCACCAGGCCCAGCGCGATGAAGTTGAGGTAGGTGAAGACGGGGTAGCCGGTGAAGGGTTGACGGAGCGCCAGGCTGAGGATGATCAAGGCACAGGTCGAACTGACGGCGGCGGGCCAGAAGTAGGTGAGTGAATCGAGGGTTTCCCGCCCTCGTTGCGTGACGAGGAAATAGCCACCGTAGAAGATACCGGCCAGCAGGCCAAACAGCGTGCCCATTCCGAACGACACGGCTCGTAGACTGTCGAGGCCCAGGATGACGGCGGCGCCCGTCATGGCCAGCAGGAGCCCTGCCCAGAATTTCGCCTTGAGCCTTTCCTGGAAGAAGATCAGCGCGCCGAGGCCGACCCACAACGGCGCGGTGTTGGCCAGCAGCGTGGGGTTGGTGGCTCCACTCAGGACGACCCCGCTGGCCCACAGAGCCAGGTCGGCCGCAAAGAACAGCCCGCCGACCACCGCGAATCGCAGCCCCCGCCGAGACAGACTCCCCTTGGCTTTGGCCCGTCGGTAAAATGGCCAGGCCAGCAGAACGGTGGCGATGGCCATGCGATAGAAACTGGTGACAATGCCCGGAGCGTTGGCCCAGCGCACGAAGATGGCGGAGAAGCTCAGGCTCAGAATGCCCACACCAAGGGCCAGATAGGCAGGAAGACGCGAAGGGCTCATTGGTTCACACCTCGCCAGGCCTGAGTGAGACCCACCTGCCGCTCGTACTCGGCCACCTGGCGGCCTCTCTCCGCTTCGTCCCAGCCCAGCCGCTCGGCCATCAGGTCGGCCACCGCCGACGCCCGATCCAGGCCGCCATCGCGCACCTCGTAGATCACGTGGATGCGACGAATCAGGACGTCGGACAGGGTGAGGGCCATCTCGTGCTGCACGGCGTAGGCGACCTCGGCCATCAGGTAGGGCAGGGCGGGCACGATGCGCTCGCCCAGGGCAGGGTTGCCTTCGGCGCAGCCCACTATCCAGGCGGCATCGGCGGCATAGGTCTCCATCAGGTGACGCGACACCTGCTCGTCCTGACCCGACAGCGGCGCCTGGCCGAGTTGCGCCCCCAGCAGCGGCTCTTTAGTGCGGCAATCGCGCTGGGGATGCACGCCGAATTCCTCGGCCAGCCGCTTTTCGGCGCGATCGGTCAGTTGCTTGCCCATCAGCCGGTGGGTGGTCAGCTTGCCGCCGGCGATGGTGATCAGCCCTGAGGGGCTCTCCACGATCTGGTGCTCGCGGGAGAGGGCGTAGCTCCCGCCCTCAGCGAAGAGCAGCGGGCGCAGCCCGGCGAAGGTGCTGATGACGTCGTCCGGCGTCATCTGGGCACCCGGGAAGGTGTGCTGCACTCCCTCCAGCAGGTACTCCACGTCCTCGCGCGTGGCGGCGGGGGCATCGAGCGGGCCGTGGTAATCGGTATCAGTGGTGCCGATGAGGGCGAAGTCGCCCCAGGGAATGAGAAAGATGTGGCGTCCATCGCGGGGTACGTCGAAGGCCACGGCGTGCTGGCTGGTGAGCCTGGCGCGAGGGATGACCAGGTGGATGCCCTTGGTGGGGCGGGTCACGCGGCCCTTGAAGTGCTCGTCCAGTTCGCGTACCTCGTCCACCCACACCCCGCTGGCGTTGATCACCACGCGGGCGCGCAGCTCGATCTCGCGCCCGGTTCGCTCATCCATCACCTGAGCGCCGACCACGCGCCCCCCGGCCTTGAGCAGGCCAACGCACCGGGCGTAGTTAGCCAGCAAAGCGCCGTGCAGGTGGGCGGCTTTGGCCGTGGTCAGGGTGAGCCGCGCGTCATCCACCCGCGCATCGTAGAAGCGGGCCGCGCCCAGCAGTCCGCGGCCGGCCACCAGTGGCTCGCGTCTCTTCACCTCGTCTGGATCGAGCCAGCGGTGGCGTTGCACCTTTCGGACCAGTCCCAGGGCGTCGTAGATGGTGAGGCCCAGGCGCATCTTCCACGGGGCCGGCTTCTGCCCTCGGTAGAGCGGGTAGAGGAAGGGCAGCGGACGCACCAGCCGTGGCGCGATCTGGCGTATGATCCGCCGTTCGGTGCAGCTTTGAAAGACCAGCCCAAGCTGCATGTACTCCAGGTAGCGGATGCCGCCGTGGATCAGGCGTGAGGAGCGGCTGCTGGTGCCGCTGCCGAAGTCCTCTTGCTCCACCAGCGCGGTGCGGAAGCCGCGCAGGGCGGCGTCGCGGGCCACGGCCACGCCGGTTATCCCCCCGCCGATGACCAGCAGGTCGAAGGTCTCCTGGGCCATGCGGTCTAAATTCTCCTGGCGGGTAGCAGCAGAGAAGGGGCGCACGGGAGAAGCTTCATCCATTCTCGTCTCCTTTGATGTGATGGGCTGGTAATTTATCCGTAGTTTCACTACCCGACACGGGGAAAGAAACCAGGTTTTTTTGGTCATCTGAACCAAGCAAATTATTGCCTTTTGAGTATTTTGGAGCGTCAAGAATGTCTTAGCAAGCGAAAAACCTGGTTTCTGATTTTCGATGTCGGGTAATGAATCCGTAGTGACGACTTCAGTCGTCTATAGCGAGAAGCAAGCGACTGAAGTCGCTACTACGAACCTTTCCTTTACGAGAGTAGCAGGATGCCAGGGTTCATAATGCCGGTGGGATCAAGGGTCTGTTTGAGTGTCCGCAATACCTTCATACCCACCGGCCCGATCTCTTCCTCAAGCCACGGAGCATGGTCGCGGCCTATGCCGTGGTGATGGGTTAGCGTCCCGCCAGCGGCCAGGATGGCGTCCGTCGTCTCCCGCTTGATGGTGCGCCACTGCTCCTGGTTGTCCAGCGGATCGCGCGAGGTCTGGCGTCCCAGGAAGGTGGAGTAGAGCGACGCACCGTACGGGTAGGCGTGGGAGACGTGGGTCAGCACGGTGCCGGGGCCGCCGCCGCTGGCAGCGATGGCGTTTTTCAGCGTGGCAGTCATCGCTTCGTAGACCGACAACAGGTTCGACCAGGTGGTGGCCGTCTCCAGGGTATCCACCAGCACGCCATTGTCCAGCAGGTCGTCGCGCAGGTAGGGTTGGGCGAAGCGGTCGCGCTGCCACGAGCGGCCGATGCTGCGGCCCAGGTGCAGCCCCCGATGGTCACGACAAACCTCCAGCGCCCGATTCCAGCGATGTTCCACGTCGTCGGGGTCGCCGTCGAAGCCCAGGATCATCAAACAACTGTCGTCGAGCCCGTAGCCGCGCAGTCCCAGGTAGCCTGCCAACACTTTGTCGAGCAGCCGGCGCAGGCCGTGGTGCTGGTGGGACATCAGGGCGTAGGCAGCGGTCTCGGGCGGGTCGGAGAGGCGGACGATGGCCGGGTGCAGAGTGCTCTGCATCAGATCGCGGAAGGCGGCCAGCCCGTCGTCGAAGGTGCGGAACAGCAGCCCGCGGTAGTCCTGCATCTTTGGCAGGGGGTGGAGGCGCATGGTGGCCTCGGTCAGCACGCCGTAGCTGCCCTCTGAGCCCATCATCAGCCCGAGAATGCTGGGGCCGGCGGCGGTGGCCGGGGTATCCCTGGTCTCCACGACGCCGATGGGGGTGACGACTCGCACGGCCTGGGTCAGGTCTTCGATCTTGCCGTAGCCGATGGAGTTCTGGCCGGCGGCGCGGGTGACGACCCATCCCCCCAGGGTGGAGAACTCGAAGGACTGAGGGAAGTGGCCCAGGGTGAAGCCCTGGGCGTTCAGTTGGGCTTCTACTTCGGGGCCCGTCGCCCCGGCCTGGATGCGGGCCGTGCGTGACACCGGGTCCACCGAGAGCACCCGGTCCAGCCGCGCCAGGTCGAGGGTGACGCAGCGGTGGTCGCTCGGCTGGGGTTCCACGCCGCCCAGCACCGAGCTGCCGCCGCCGAAGGGGATGACGGCGACGTCGTTATCGGCGGCCCAGGCGAGCAACGCGGCCACCTGGCCCTCGTCGGCGGGGTAGGCCACGGCGTCGGGCGGGTGGGGAACGTAGCCCGCGCGCAGGCGGATCAGGTCGCGGTAGCTCTTGCCGTAGGCGTGCTCCACGCGGGGGCGTCGGTCGGTAAAGATCGCCTCCTCGCCCAGCAGCCTGCGCAGCGGGGTCAGCAGTCGGGCGTCGAGCCGGCTGGGCCGCAGGTTGATCTCCTCCAGGGTGACCGGTGGGCGCAGCTCCCGATCCCTGGGCAGCTCCAGCATCCGTTCCAGCCCGGGCCAGAAGGCGGTGCGGCCTTTCAGATCGAAGGATTGGTTCAGCGTACCCCAGCCCCACCAGCGCAGGTTTTGGATATCCATCTACTCCCTCCTGTGATGACCTTCGTTCCGGCTCGAATAGTATAGCAGATTTCGGCCTTTTGGCAAGAGAAGAGCCACCTGCGCAAATCGCGTAAGTGGCTCTTTGTGGTGTTCTGCACCAGGATGCCTGTGTTGTATCATATCCTCGTTCGCTCTGACTTGCTACGGTGTTACTGCTGCCTAACGTTCGGCATTAGCCGCGGCTGCGCGGTGGCCGTCGGCTGCAGGCCGTGCAAAAGGCATTTATCTTTGCAGCCACCAGTATCCCCTAACATCAAGATTTGTAAGCCCCATATCTTGTGCCCTTTGGACAACCTTTTGATATTCTTCGCCGGTTATTCTCCTGGATATTTCCGGATAATCATACGCTTTATGAGCCGGGGTGTACTGGGCCATAATATTGACATACGTATCTTTGGGCAGATTTGCTGCTATCCATTCCATGATTTTTTCCGAACCGCCTACATTATTCGGCATAACCAGATGTCGAATCATCAGACCTCGTTGCATAATGCCCTCGTCTGTGGGTTTTGCCACGCCAACCTGACGATTCATCTCAAGGATGGCTGCTCCTGTAATCTCAGGATAACTCTCTGCCCCAGCAGAATACTTGGCTGACATGTCGCTATCCCAGTATTTGAAATCGGGGAGGTAAATATCAACCACTCCATCCAGAAGCGTGAGTATTTCCATACGCTCCCAGCCACAGGTGTTGTAGACAATGGGGAGCCGCAGTCCTTTGCCGGCAGCCACATCAAGCGCTTTGAGGATGTGGGGGGAATAATGCGTTGGGGTAACAAAGTTGATATTGTGACACCCGTTTCTTTGCAGCCGCAGCATCATGCCGGCAAATTCACTGATATTTTCTTCGGAGCCTCTGCCGAGATGGCTGATGGCCCAGTTTTGACAAAAGACACACCGCAAACCGCAATGGGCTAAAAAGATAGTCCCCGAGCCACCTCTTCCAACCAGCGGTCTTTCTTCGCCAAAGTGTGCATGAAACGACGAAATAATCAGCCCGGTGCCAGGAGCGCGACAGAATCCGCTCATGCCTTCAAGACGATTAGCCCTGCATCTTCTCGGACAGAGCTGGCAGCTTTCCATAATGGCCCAGAGTTCCTCCGCCCGCTTGCCCAGTTCACCCGTTCTGTGAAGTCTCAGATACGCTGGTTCAAAATCAGAGGCAATTTCACCAATTTCTTCCAGTACAGTCTCTGGCTCATGGGTCGGGGATTCCGGCTTACCGCAGCCAGGGAGGGTTGAAGACAGCCCGGCCAGGAAACAGAGCTTGGCGGTGTTTGCCAGGAAATCTCTTCGCGTGAATTTTTTAAGAAGAAAACCGTCCATTTTGTTTACCTCCTCACAGATGCCGATTGTGGTTGTGTGCTTATGACGATGAAACTTGCCAGCTTAAGCAACCCTGCGGTTACACAGGTCCCGCTAAGACCAAGAACTGGCAGCAGCACAACCGCGCCCACAACTCCGCCCAACCATCCGCCCAGCAGGTCAGAAGCGTACAGCAACCCGGCGGTCCCGCTCAAACTTGCGCTATTTTTCAGATACAACTTGTTCGCCAGAGGGAACTGAGAGCCGATTAAAAACCCGCAGATAAATGAAATAATCAGATGCAGCATCCTCGGAAAAACGATGGCCCTCTGACCACCCACAAGTGCATTGACAGCGAAAAATAAAACAGGTAATCCAATGGAAAAACAGACTATTGCCAGTTCAATTCTGATGAAGAGTTTCAGACCATTCCGTATTCGCGCCAGCCCCCTTGTTATGAGCATGGCTCCGCAAGCCGCCCCTGCCATAAAGGATGCCACGAGCAGCCCGATCCACGAAAACACATACCCATAGATTGATTGAAATGTGAATATCACGATAAGGCCAAATATCATTCCGGCAAAACCGGTGGTGACAATGGATAAGGGGATGCCTGCGCGGAAGAATCTTTTGTTCCTTGAGCGAAGAAAGAAATAGAGAAGAAGAAAAAGAATAAACAAGAGGAAGATGATCCCTAAGTCTATCCGCTCGAATTGTTTGAAAAACTGGCCAAATGCAGGCGCAAACAGGGCATTCCAATGGGCGATGCTGTAAAACAGTCCCAGGGGTTTGAAATCATAGTTGATTTTCTGGGTGCTGCTTTCGATAAAATTAGCGAACCAGTCCTGCCAGCCGTGATGCAGCTTCTTCTCGATATGCCAGGGAACCATCACATTCGCTGTAATGTTCCGCTCGTCCAATCTTCTTACAATCTGCACCTCATCAACGGTTGAAATCTCCTGGGAATCTGAGGCCAGGAAAACATTCCTGCCATCCCCAGGAATCACCCGAATGTGAGCAAAGACCCTGTTCAGCGTGTGAAAAATACAACTGTTCAGGTTTCTCAATTCTTCGTTCAAGAAAGTTAAAGAACCGGGTGCCCCAAGGACAAGGATGCCCCCTTCATTCAATCGTTTTTCTGCCAGGGAAAAGAACTCTTTGGTAAAGAACCTGTTGGCCTGTAAACTCGACGGCTCCATAATCCCGATGAAGATCAGGTCGTATTTGTTCGGTGTTGTTCTAAGCCACAGCCGGCCGTCAACGTGTTTTATCTGCACTCTTTCATCATTCAATTCGGATTCCGTCAGCGGCGTGGGGAATTCCCTTAAGAGGGCGAGCAGCAGCGGGTCAAGTTCCGCATATTCAATGGTTGCTATGGATGGATGTTTTAATGCCTCGTTTATTATGCCGCCCGCCCCACCACTCAAGATCAGGATTTTTGCGGGTTCAGGATGAGCAAGAAGCGGAAGATGAACGAATTCTTCAACAGATGGGATATCTGGAACAGGCGTTATGATAGTTGGAAGTCCATCCAGAAAGTAAATATACTGTCCCTGGTTTTCGATAACACAGATATTGCCGTATGGGGAGTTTTGGTAATGAACGATATTGAGGTTCTTCCATTGCGCCTGGATTGAATATTGATGAAGCTTGTCGGACTGGCTGGCGAACACCAGATATCCAAAAAAAAAGACAAGCACACTCAAGATAACCAGAATTGTTTTTTGAAATAGCCCGGTTTTCCAGTAGGGGGCAAGTAGAACAAGGCACACGATAAAGTTCAACATGGCGAGCCCTGAGGCGGCCTGAAATGCATTAAGAAAGGGAATGAGAAGATAGGTGCAGACAATTCCGCCGATAATTGTGCCCACGGTCTCATAAACATAAACCCGGCCGGCAGAGGAGGCATCCTGCGTGGAGAACATGGAATAAATCCGGCAACTGAAAGTGAATAATGCGCCGTGAAGTATGCTTACCGGTAAAAGTATCAGAAAAGAAGAATAAAACATTGGTAAAAGTCCGATACTTTCACCAATAGAGATGCCGAGTATGCTTTTCAGGCTGCGTGTCAGGAAAACTGCTATGAGTAAAGATAAAGAAAAGAGAATGGTAATCACTGCAAATGTTTCAAGCTTGTTTTTGGATTTCTCAACCATTCTGCCGGGAAAGAAACATCCAAAAGCCTCAAGGATAAGCCAGTTGGCGAGAATAATGCCGATGCTAAGTTCGTTGCCTGAGAAAACAATCAGGAGTTCCCTTAAAAGGAGTATCTCAGCAACCAATCCGCTAAATCCCATCACTAATATAGCTATACAAACGCGTCTTTTCATTAAGCTGAGCCTTTTCTAATGCGGCGGGCTGCTCATCCGCGACGTTATGCAATTTCTTAGCCGCCTAACGGTCTAGCTGAGCCGCCCCCACCCGCCGCCGCGAGCGAGACCAGCCTGACTTACTGTTACCGCCGCTGGTAGAGCGACTTCGTTAAAGCGCAAGGGTGGGGGTCGGCTCCATGCAATGTGTGCGACCCGTTCGCTCGAAACCGTGCCGTGAGACGCGGGGGATGAGCGGCAAAGGTCGCTTGACCTTTGATAACTGTGTGTCCATGTGGGTGAGATGATACTTCCAAATCCCACAAACATCAA
>VGOG01000033.1 GCA_016875995.1 Chloroflexota bacterium | reverse complement strand
ATGTTCTCCCGCCCGGCCTTCCCCCTGCCTGCGGGGGGACAGAGGGGGGTGGGGTGGAAGCCGGTGCCCACCCTTCGGTTACACTCAGGGCAGGCCTCCAGCAGGCTGGCCACGCGCCCTTGATCTTGACCTGGCCCGAGGTGGGGGCCGTTACCCTGGATAGGATTTTGAGCAGGGTGGTTTTGCCCGCGCCGTTGCGGCCAATGCTTGCCCTGAGCCTGTCGAAGGGATGCCGACCACTTCGCCGCGCTTGACCTCAAACGATACGTCCTTCAGCGCCCATAAGGTCTCGTTGGAGACAACGGACGACTGACCGCGGACGACGGATGATAGACGGCGGAAGGGGGCCTGCACCGCCTCGGTCAGCGATTCGCGGATCGTCTTGTAGCGCGCCTGGGGGCCGCCGATGCGGTATTGCTTGCTCAGGTTTTCGACTCTAATGGCGATGTCAGTCATCTCGATACTCAGCCCCATGCGCTCAAGAACTCAACCCAGTTCTTCATTTCATCAACAGACTTACTCGCTATCAACTTAAGGATACGGCGCATCTGCTCTCCAACAGAATAGTACTGCTGGCGCATAAGGATGACCCCGGCATGCGGCTTGCCCTGGGCCACATACTCGCTGTGCAGACCATAAAAATCCCCCACGTTGAAAGTGCACAAGACGCGGCCTTGTTCGGTAGCGTAATCCAGATGTTCCGCATCTTCCCGCTCAATCATCCCTGCATCTAACGCAGTTATCACATCCACACCTCTGGCGCGCAAAGCCCGTACCAGGCTACGCTGCATCGAATCTTCGTCAAAGTAGAGACGAATTGTCATCCCCGCCCTCCAGCAGTTTGATAATGCCGCTGCGCAAGCCTGTCGGCTTCAGCATCATCGGCGGCGATAGCAGATTCAATCTCTTCCCGGTTAGCATGATAGTAGGCCAGAGCAGCGTGGACTTGCGCCAATGTCAGATGACCAAACTCCTCTGCGATCTCCTCCGGGCTAAGCCCTAATTTGTACCAGCCAACGATGCGCTGCACCGTGACCCCTGTTCCGACAATACGCGGGCGTCCCCCCCGCACGTCAGGAGTATGGGTAATCAGTGTTCCAACATCCACGGTCGGTGTTTTCACACGAGGAACACGGAGGACGAGGGGCATCGGCTTCAGACCCTCCTCGCGGATCTCACGATATACGTCTACTTCTGAACTGCCGATGATAGCGACCTTCCCCTGATGGATTGCCACCACCTGGCCAGCATACTGGCTGACCAGTTCATCCAGATGATCGGCTATCCACTTATCATACTCTTGCAACTGCAGTGTCTTCATGACCTTTCACCTCCTGCTCGAAACGAATTTCGCATTTCGCATTTCGCAAAATCCGCAATTCAAACCACATCGGCAAACGTCTTCTCCATGCGACGGAAGTAGTAAGCGCCGCTGATCAGCAAGCCAACTGACACCAGCGCCGAAACCAGAACGATAGGGCCTGGCGCCGTCTCTGTCCCCAGCAGCGCCCAACGGAAGCCCTCGACCACGCCGGCCATGGGATTGATGCCGTACAAGGTGCGCCACGGCTCATCGAGCAGACTGCTGGGATAAGCGATGGGCGTGGCAAACATCCAGGCTTGCACCAGGAAAGGCACCGCGTAGCGCACGTCGCGGAACTGCACATTCATCGCCGTGAGCCACAAACCAACCCCCAGAGAGGTCACCAGCGCCAGCAGCAATAAGAGTGGCAGCCAGACCACGTTCCACGTGGGCACGGTGCCGAAGTAGAGCATCATCCCCAGCAGCACGACGAAGGCCAGCACAAAGTCCACCGCTCCAGAGATCACGCTGGAGATGGGCACCACCAGGCGCGGGAAATAAACCTTCTTGATCAGATTGGCACTCGCCACCAGGCTGGTGGACGACTGGCTCAGCCCGTTGGCGAAGAAGGTCCAGGGCACCAGGGCGGCGTAGCTGAAGATGGGATACGGGATATTATCCGACGGCACCTTGGCCAGCTTGCCAAAGAACAAACTGAACACCACCATAGTGAAGAATGGCTGGATGATGGCCCAGGCTGCGCCCAGCACCGTCTGCTTGTAGCGCACCTTGATGTCGCGCCAGGTGAGGAAATAGAGGAGCTCACGATACTCCCACAAGTCGTGCAGGTTTAGTGAAATCCAACCCCGCGAGGGACGGATGATGGTTACAGGCACTACGCTTGCCGAAGATGGATTATCAGTCATTCCGTTTTCCTTGCCGCCTTAACCTGCGCCTCAATCCAGAGATACGTTTGCGCAACCCCCTCCTTGAGCGAAACCTTCGCCTCCCACCCTAAGGACTTGATGCGCGCCTTGCTGAAGTTGCGGGCGTGCACGCCCACTGGCCCTGGCACGTACTTCACCTTGATCCGCTTGCCCGACACCTCGATCACCGTCCGCACCAGATCGGCCACCGTCACCCGCTCATCGCTGCCCAGGTTCACCGGGCCCTCTAAATCCGATTGCATCAGCGTGTAGATCCCGTCCACCAGATCGTCCACGTAGGTGAACACCCGGATCGCTGTCCCATCGCCCCACACCTCAATGGTCCCCCCGTCCTCCGCCTCCGCCACCTTGCGGCAGATGGCCGCCGGCGCCTTCTCGCGGCCGCCATTCCAGGTGCCCTCCGAGCCGTAGCAGTTCTCAAAGCGGGCAATGCGCACCTTCATGGGGTAGCGCCGGCCGTAGGCCATGGCCACCCGTTCGGCGTAGAGCTTCTCCCAACCGTACTCGTTGTCGGGCTCCGCCGGGATGGCGTCGTCCTCGGTCAGCGGCGGCTCGTCCGGCTGCATGTCGCGGTAGATGCACACCGAGGAGGAGAAGAAGTAGCGGGCCACGCCCATCTCGGCCGCGGTGTGGGCCATGTGGATGTTAATCAGGGCGTTGTTGCGCAGCACCTCGCACTCGGCCACGGAGATAAAGCCCATGCCGCCCATGTCGGCGGCCAACTGGTAGACCTCGTCGAAGGTGCTCTCTCCCACCCCCGCCCCCCTGACCCCCCAAAGTTGGGGGGAACGGGGGGCAGGCAGGGTCAGCGCCGCCCGGCAGTTCTGCGGGTCGCGAAGGTCCAGCAGCAGGAACTCGTCGGCCTGCCCCCCTGGCCCCCCAATGTTGGGGGGAACGGGGGGCGGCGCGAACTCGTGGGGCTTGATGTCCACACCGCGCACCCAATAACCTTCTCGTTTGAGTTTCTTGACCAGATGCCCGCCGATGAAACCGCCGGCACCGCACACCAATGCTCGCTTCATAGCAAACTCTCCTGATGGGACGCAAAGGTAATCAGCGCTCTTCTGGTGCTATCGAGATGCCATCGCGGATCATCCGTTCGACCGTCATCCTGGCTTGCTCGTACTCCTCTTCCGCATACACGTGGGTCTCAAGGCGGCGGATATTCAGCGCCCGCTTGACCAGTGCATAGGCATCCGTGCGGGGACGGCCGGCATAAACGACGAGCAGGTCAATATCACTGGCCACCGTCTGCCTGCCTTTGGCGTAAGAGCCAAACAGCACCACCCGTTTCAGTGGGAGCTGTCCTTGCAGTGCTGGGATGCGTTGACGTAGCAGAGCCAGCAACTCCTCACGATTAAAGGGTGGATAAAAGACCTTCACCGAACTGAACGATTTGTTCTGCATGAGCCACCATCCTCTCGGCTTCTGACCGTGTATACCGGCGTCGTGGCGATCCAGAAGGATGGGCATTGGGATAACGAGCCGGGATATAGGCTTTATCCAGTTCCAGTGCCGCATCTCTCAGCGCCTCGGGAACAGGATAACGCGATGACAGCTCCTCCAACAGGTCCGCCACAGAGTGTCCCCACGCCTCTGCGCCCATTTTCTGAAAGACCGCTTTAACAGCTTTTTCTGCCGCCTGCTGGGCAGAGAAGCATGCCCAATCGTAAAACTCCCGTTCCAAATCACTCCTGGCGTGCTCCAGGTCACCCCGTGCTTGATCCATCCAATCGGCACTTCGCTCCATACCTCACCTCTCGATCAAAATTGAGTCTTGCTCTACCGCTCCCTTGCTCCCCTGCTCCCCCGCTCCCTAGCTCAACTCGGGTGCCCGCCGATGCTTGTCCTGAGCGAGTCGAAGGGAACCCGCCGGCACCGCAGACTACCGCTCGCTTCATACGTTCTACCCCTCTCGATGGAATCAACGTGCGAATGGCGAATCTCCCTATCCGGCGTCCCCATAGGGCAGGAAAGTGACAACAAAAGCCCTTTCGTCGAAACAGACCTTGAAATGGCTGAAGATGCCCGTCCGCCCGAGCAAGTTGAAACGCACCCCAAGCCTGTCCGAGAATCCCAGCGGCGCCATCAGCCGATGTTTGCCCACCTGGATCTCCAGATCGTGGAGATATACGGGAATGAAACTCCCATCCCCCACTTGAACATAAGTCCGTCGCCCAGAGCGATAAGCCAGGCCAAGACGATCAGCGACCTGCGCCGTGAACACACTGTACGTTGCCCCACTATCTACGTAGGCCTCGACCAGATGCCACCTCCCCTCATACCAGATGGCCAGGGTAATGATCGGAACGCGCAGGCCCTTCAGCCGCTTGTAACGATACGTCACAACAGGCATACCAGTTCCTCTTCGGTCGGTATAGCCAGCACAAGCGGAATGACATCCGGATATTCTTCTCGCGCCAGGCGGTCCGCTTCCCGCTCTGTATCGGCTACAGCCACAATCTCTCTGGCCACTACAGCGATGGCTTTTCCAGCATATTCGCTCACCAGCGCCTCGAAATGGGTAGCATACCACTCATCCAAAGCCTCCAGATTCAACTCTCTCTGCACAGTCATCTCTCTCCTCCTTTAATCCGCCGGGGATTCCCTGGATATCCTTTTCTCCCCCCATCCTCCACCGTGACCGCGGAGTCTGCCCTGAGCCCTGTCCTGAGCCCTTCGGCTACGCTCAGGACAAGCTTATCGAAGGATTGCCGAAGGGCCGTCGAAGGATGGCACTAATAGCCATTTTTCCCTCCTTCACCCAGGCGAAAGCTCCAGCAGGGCGTTGTTGCGCAGCACCTCGCATTCGGCGACGGAGATGAAGCCCGTAACCACAGATTTCACAGATTTCACGGATTGATCCTGAAAATCTGTGGCATCGGTGTCATCTGTGGTTACGGATTTAGAGAATGCGGCGCTTATATTCAAGAGATGGTGCTCCAAAATTGAAAAGTAGGCCAACGCGGTAGCCAGTGCCCTTCAAATAGTTCAGCAGCTGGGCCTCGTCTCCTTCGGTCAGGGCCTTGACCGCCTTCAACTCTACTACTACTTTCTCATCCACCAGAAAGTCAGCCCGGAACTCACCGGCCACAATCCCTTTGTAGCGCACGGCCAGTTTAGCCTGCCGCTCGTATGGAATGCCACGCAGATCAAACTCGTGAGCCAGGGCTTCTTCGTAGACCGATTCGAGAAAGCCGGGACCGAGAATCCGATGCACCTCCATCGCAGCGCCAATACTTGTCCTGAGCCTGCCGAAGGAATGGCGTACGTCAGATCCTTGTAGAGGAACTCTTGCTCAGCCACGCATTCCATCCCTCCAAGCTGTGTAATCTGTGCCATCTGTGGTTTCGACTGCCAATCGTGTCATGAATCGTGTCATTTCCTTGTGAATCGTGTCATCTCGGGAGGGCCGACAGCGACATATCTTGTAGCTCGCCCCTGGCCCACACGATGTATTAGCCCGTGCTCAATTAGCTCTTCAAGATCTCGCACGACTGTTTTCTTTGCGACACCAAAGTGCTCTCGGTACGCCTGATTCGTAAACTCCATCCCCTCGTTCACCATCAGTCGCAACGCCTCGATCTGCCGCTCGTTCAACCCCAGTTCCCGCAAGTCCGTTACCCCGGCACGGGGAATGAGATCCAGGATGCGATCGCCTGGCCCCCAGAAGGTCACCCTGAAAAAGCTCCCTCGCTCCTCGAAGACCGGCTCGCCCAAACCATGTTCCCGCATCAGCCGCTTCATCTTCGTGATCCCCGTCCCGAACTGTTCCATCTCCCCGATGTCCCGGAACCGGCGACACAGGGCCTCGTTGCGGGTCACGTGGGAGCCCTCCAACTCGCTGAGAGGGATCAGCGCCTCGCCCGGGCTCATCACCTCCAGCCGGTCATCGAAGATGTTGACCTGGATGCCGCTGCTGTGGTGGTAATCCCGGTGTGCCATAGCGTTCACCAATCCCTCGCGGACCGCGTCGTAGGGGTACTCAGTCACCTGCACGCTCTCGAACTCCACCACCTTCATCGCCGTGCGCGTATTCCGCCGGATGAAGCGTTCCGCCTCGTCCAGCATCTCCGGCAGCGTGCCGTGGACGATCAATCGGTCAATGAAGGCCAGCGTCGTCGTTCCCTGGAAGCGTGCCAGCTTCACCTCAGCGCGGGGTAGGAAGCGCTGCAGATCCCGTCCGAAGAAGAGCAGGCCGGTGTACGTGGGCACCAGTTCGCCATCTCGTTCCCGCGCCCCTTCCAGCATCTCGGCGACCACCTGTGGCAGCGCGGCGCCAGGTGGGGTCGCATCGGGATAGGCCTCCTGCCGCCGGCGGAGGAAATCTCGCACCTTGATCTCGTCCAGATCGGCGTAGGTCGTCCCTTCTACCAATTGCTGGTCAAAAGGAGGTTGACGACGAGCCAATAGCAGCCGCTCGTACTCCGCCCGGCTCATCTGCACGTCGGCCGCCCCGACCCGCTTGTACGCCCGGCCACGCACCAGGTGCGGCCTATCCTCACTCCTGGCCACCGCGACCACAATGACGGTGTTACCATTCACGTCTACGTACTCCACCGAGGGATAGAGGGTCGGATCAGTGTTGTCAGTGACAGCCCGGACGACCTGCTCCCTGGTCTGGGCGCCGATCTGCACCCCAAGGATCGTCCCGTCGTCCCGAACGCCGAACAGCACATGGCCGCCGTCCGTGTTGGCCATCGCGGCTGCCGCCCGGGTGCCCATTCCCAACTCGGCCAGCGAGCGCTTCAGCTCCAGCCGTTGCCCTTCACCCTGGCTGATGAGGGTTCGAACTTCTTCCGGCGTCAAACTACCGTTCCTCCGTCGCCCATCGCCCCGCTTCCCGCGCCGCCCGCATCTGTAACCACAGATTTTCACAGATGGCACAGATTTATCTCCCAAATCTGTGCTATCTGTGTATTCTGTGGTTCCTTACCTGCGCCTCGATCCAGGGATACGTCCGTGAGATGCCCTCTTTGAGGGAGTACTTCGCCTCCCATCCCAGGGATTTGATGCGCGCCTTGCTGAGACCACAGATTTCACAGATTGCACAGATTTGCACCACTCACACCACACGCCGCTTGTACTCCAGCGACGCCGTGCCGAAATTCAACAACAAACCAACGCGGTAGCCGGTACCTTTGAGGCCTGCCCTGAGCCTGTCGAAGGGTAGTTCAGCAGTTGGGCCTCGTCGCCATCGGTCAGGGCCAAAGGGTGACAGGGAGAGGGGGAGAGGGGGAGACAAGGAGAGGTCCAGGGCTTGTTCCTTGTCCCTTTGTCTCCGTATCTCCTTGTCTCCGGGTCTCCCTGTCCCCCCATCCCCTTGTCTCCGGGTCTCCCTGTCTCCCCATCCCCTTGTCTCCGGGTCTCCCTGTCTCCCCATCCCCTTGTCTCCTTGTCACCATCGGGCCAGGGCCTCTTCGTAGACCGATTCGAGGAAACCCGGCCCAAGGATGCGATGTACCTCCATCGCCGCGCCAATAATCGCGTACGTTAGGTCTTTGTAGAGGAATTCTTGCTCCACCATGCCCCCCATCTTTCCAATCTGTGTAATCTGTGCCATCTGTGGTTGAGATCTGTGGTTCGCTAATCCCTTCAAATCCCTTCAAAATCCCTTCATCCCGCCAGGATATAGTAGGTGCCTCGCCCCTTACCGTGTCGGATGAGCAATCCCTTGTCACACAGGTCCTTGAGATCCCGGTATGCCGTCACATCTGAAACGCCTACGAGAGCCTGATATTGTCCTGCGGTGATCCGCTCATGCTCCCCAGCATATAGCACTGCCTCTACCTGGCGCTCATTCAGCCCTTTGGCCCAGGCTGGCAGTTCCTCCGGCTCCGCCATGAAACGCTCACCAGGCCCCATCAATGTTACCCGAAACTCACTCCCCACTTCCTCAAACCGGGGCCGGGGAAGGCCGTGTCCTTCCATCGCCAAAGCCATGCGTCGTATGCCCGTGCCCAACCGCTCGATGTATCGGCTTCCCAACTCCACCCCCACAAAACCCTCGATACGCCGGCCGACCTTCATGTGGCGGTAGATAAACTGCTCGGCGTCGTCTACCAGTTGGTAGAGCGGACCATGCAGGTCTCGCCGGTCGATGTAGCTGACCACATCGGTGCCCTTGAAGCGCACACAGGCCACCTCGGCCTGACCGATGGAGCGCTGGGGATCGTCGGCGAAGAGCATCACGCCAGCGTTGGTCGGAGCCAGCCGCCCGTCCTCGTTTGCCAGACAGCCCAAACTGCGAAGGGTCTCCTCGGATGACAAGCCCAGGGACTGGCCACTCGTCTCTTCTCGCCGCCGGATGTAATCCGCAATCAACCGTTCGGACAGGTCGGCCAGGGTTGCGCCCCGACAGGACAACGCCTCAAACCCGCCCTCGCTGCCCTCGATATATAGCCGGCGCACCTCCTCATCCTGAGCCTCCCGGTTGCTAGACCCCACCCGGATATAAGGGCGCGTCTCCCCGCTCACCAGGTAGGGCTTGCGAGCCCCTTGGACGCACCTCACCACCACAAACTCCGTGTCCTGGTAGGCGACAAACTCAACCGTCGGCATTACGTCCAGAGAACAGCGGGCCCGCAGGATATTGATGACCCCCTCTTCAATCCCTTGGGGGTTCGGGACTCCCATCAGGCGCCGTGTGCCATCCTCCACACCGAAGACGATGGTGCCCCCGCGAGTGTTGTAGAAGGCGGTGACCAGCCTGACCAGATCAGAGGAAGAGGGCATCTCCTGCTTGAAGTCCAACGTCTCCCCCTCCCGCTGGGCAATGAGCTGCTCGAACTCTTCCGGCGTCAAGTCACTGCTCCTTTGACCACAGATTTCGAACCACAGATTTCACAGATGGCACAGATTTACGTGTTCTGCGGTTACACGACTTCTCGTGCTGCCTTTACTTGCTCTTCGACCCAGGGATACGTCCGCGCAATGCCTTCTTTGAGGGAGCACTTCGCCTCCCACCCCCTCTGTGCAGAGGTGCATGGGTGCAGGGGTGCTAGGGTGAAATCTCCCTTGCTCCTCCACTCCTGTGCTCCCTTGCTCCCCTGCGCCTCTGCTCCCATGCTCAGTTCGGCCACCGTCACCCGCTCATCACTGCCCAGGTTCACCGGGCCTTCAAGATCCGATCGCATCAGCGTGTAGATCCCGTCCACCAGATCATCCACGTAGGTGAACACCCGCATCGCCGTCCCATCACCCCAGGCAGAGCAGAGGGGCAGAGGTGCGGAGGAGCGGAGGAGAGGTCATCGGTTGCTCCGTGGCATCAACCAAGGGCGGGGATTGACTATCATGTTAACGAGTTTGCCTATGATGTGGTCGTAGGTTCGACGCAACTCTTGACCTACCTCTGCAGAGAGATAACCGCATTCTACGGCGAACTGGAGCCACGTTTGGGTCTCAGCCGCTTCTGCTTCTGCGTCATTGACCCTTCGACGGGCTCAGGGCATGGCTTGCTCACAAATGCAGCCTCATACCGCCGCTTGCGCCAAGCTTCAGCAATGTTAGAGCATACCGCTCTGGATGACCGTCGTATCTGGTCTGTGAGGGAGAAGACTTCTTCGCGCGGGAACATCTTTGAGAGCTCAAATATCCTCATCGCCGCCTCGAAAGCCATCTTGTAGACCTCAAGCTCCTCGTGACTCTGTATCACCTCTGCTCCCTAGCTCCTCTGCTCCTCTGCTCCGTAGCGGGCCACACCCATCTCGGCCGCCGTGTGGGCCATGTGGATGTTAATCAGGGCGTTGTTGTGCAGCACCTCGCACTCGGCGACGGAGATGAAGCCCATGCCGCCCAACTGAGACAAGGAGAGGGGGAGACTGGGAGACAAGGAGAAGTCCCCTTGTCTCCTTGTCACCGTGTCCCCTTGTCTCCCTATCGTCCAATGCTCAGGGTGTAGAATCATATTGACCAGCTTCCCCAGGCCTGTCCTGAGCTTGTCGAAGGAATGTTGTCGTAGATGGTATACAGTTCACGCCCAACCGCTGCATCGAGATAATTGCACTTGACTGAAAACTCCAGCCACACCTGTGTCTCTGCCGCCTCGGCCTCTGAGTCGTTCAACTTGCTCACAAAAGCGGCTTCGTAGCGACGTTTGCGCCACGCCTCAGCAATATTGGAACAGACGGAGCGCGACGAGCGCCGAATCTGGTCCGTCAACGAATACGTTTCCTCTTTGGGAAAGCTCTTTGTCAGCTCGAAGATCCGCATCGCCGCCTCAAATCCCATCTGGTATACGTCAAGGTCGCGGTGTGTCTTGATCGTTTGGGCCATTCACCTTGTCTCCTTGTCCCCTTGTCTCCTTGTCACAGCCTGATGTCCACGCCGCGCACCCAGTAACCTTCGCGCTTGAGCTTCTTCACCAGGTGCCCACCGATGAACCCGCCCGCACCGCAGACTAAGGCTCGCTTCATACCACGGTCTCCATATCCAGCAACACGTCCTGAAGATGTACAGCAATATCCGACACGGACAATGGCTCGATCTCTACATGCTCCGTGGGGTTATCCGCCGGATGCAGATGCCAGCCACGCCGGTTATCGTAATCTATGCCCCATATCCGCTGCTGCTTCTCGATCAGTGCGAAGGCGATGGTGCCGGTAACCTCGTTGAAATAGAAGCGCAGAAAGAGACCCTCATGCACGTGAGCACGGCCATTAGCGATGGGGCCTTCCGTCTGCAAGGAAACCCGCTCAAAGAGCCCCGTGTCGGCCAGTGCACGCACGAGCTCGTCGGCAAACGCTTTTACATCCATCGGGATTGCAGGGCCTCGTAATGCCGTAACAGCGTCTCTGCCTCCTCCCATTCCCAGAAATCGCTCTCCACTTCGTATGCATAAGAGTCCTGGCCCAGCGTCTCCGCTTCGCAACGCGCCGAGAACTCCTCGAACGTCATCCCCCATTTCGATTCAAACGTCTCGATGCGCTGCCTGAGAATTCTGGTTTTGAGAGCAATATGGTCGGAGAGAACCTTCCACAAGGCTGTCTCCAGATCAGGCGTTTCGGTGATCTGGGTCAGAAGCACACCAACACGGGGTGACACGGTAACGGTCGAACTTGTATCTCTCATAGTTTGCAACCTCCCTCCCGCTTTGCCTCAAGTATAGCCTGGACGTGCCTCAGAGTCAACTTCAATCGAAACCGCCCTGAAGGATACCCTGGCCGGGTTCCGCTGTCAACCTTGCGACCACGCCCCACCATTCACGAGCTAACCCCCTCTCACTCGATGACAGTCAAATGAGTCCTCCGCTGCCTTCTTCACCTTGTCTCCCCTGCTCCCCTGCTCCCCTGCTCCCCTGCTCTCCTGCTCCTCCGCAACCTTCTCAGCGCTGCGCCGTTTGCGACGTCTACGCTGCCATCGTCGCGGCAGCAGGCGACGCAAGCCGGACCGCTCCTCGGATTCGCGCTCGTGGCCGTCTCGATAGTAGCCGTAGTAATAGTAGCTGTAGTAACCCAGGTCGGACAGGCTCACCCGATTGAGCACCGGGCCCAACACACGGGCGCCGACTTTCTCCAAAATCGCCCGACTCCGCACTACCAGGTCACGCCGGGTGCGGCCGGCCTGCACCACCTGAAGCACGGCGTCCACCTGCGAGGACATCACCACCGCGTCGGTCACAGTGGCTGCCGGTGGCGAGTCGTAGATCACCACATCGGCGTGCTCCTTGAGCTGCTCCATTACCTGAGCTGCCCGCGGGGAGCCCAGAAGCTCAGCCGGATTAGGCGGCACCGTGCCGCAGGGCAACACTCTCAGGTTCTCCACCTCCGTGTGCCGCAGGTATCCATCAAGGTCGCCCCTCTGGTCAATGACCAGATTGGTGAAGCCAGGCTCTTTTGGAACTTCGAACAGGCGGTGCAGGCGCGGCTTGCGCGCAGGTCGGTGTCCACCAGGATAACCTGGCTACCCCCTCCAGCCAGGCTCACCGCCAGGTTCGCCGCCGTCAGCGTCTTGCCCTCGATCGGGCTAGCGCTGGTGATGAGCAGGCTGCGCACGGGCTCTTCCGGGCTGGCAAACTGGATGTTGGTGCGCAATGAGCGGAAGGCCTCGGCGATGGGAGAGCGGGGTTGGGTGAGGGCCACGATTTGTTCACGGGGAGCGCCCCCGCTGTCCCCGCCGCTGATGACTCCGATCACCCCCAGGGTAGCCATGCCATAGACGGCATCCAGCTCCTCAGGAGTCTTGACGGTGTAGTCCAGGTACTCCAACAGGAAGGCCACACCTACAGCCAGCATACAGCCCACCACCGCCGCCAGGAGGGTATTCTGTAGCTTACGGGGCCTGACGGGATACTCCGGCAACTCGGCCGGCTCAGCGACGACAATGTTATCCGTGGCCTGGACCTCTGCCAGGCGAATCCCCTCGTAGCTACTGAGGAGGCTGGCATAGTTGCTCTGGTGTTGAGTCAAGATGGTCTGAAGCCTGGCCAGCTCCGCCTGGTCAGCGGCGGAGTCGGAGCCCCGCAGGTCATTGATGGCCTGCTGGGTGGCCTCCATGTCGCTTTCGATAACAGCCAGTTGCTTGGCCAGGTTCTCCTTGGAGCTGGCGAAGCGGCTCAGTTGCATCTCCGCGTTCTGCTCGATGAAGACCTGAGGGAGGGTATTGGCTACATCCATAGCCAACTGTGGATCGTCGCTCTCCACGCTCAACTCGATGAGCTGGGTATCCCGTATGGGCTGAACACTAATGCTGGCGGGTAAGAAACCATCTTCCAGCCCCAGCCTCCTCGCCACTTCCTGGCGGACGAGGCGTTTGGTAAGTAGCTGCGCGTAGGTCTTGGCCAGACGTTCACTGGTCAGGAGCGAGGTATAGTCAGTGACGGCGGGACTACGGGCCTCGTTGATGAGCAGGGTGGTCGAGGCGCGGTAGATGGGGGTCATGTTGCGGCTCACTACATAGGCGGTGCCGCCAGCCAGAAGGGTGCCCAGCACGATCAGCCACAGCCACTTTCTGACGATCTTCCAATATTCTAGTAGTTCCATGTAAGTACAACCTCCAACCGAAGAAATACTGGATGACCAACGATGTCGTTGGTCACTTGCCCTGAGCTCTATCGAAGGGCTGTCGAAGGGATGCCCACCACCTTGCCGCGCTGCACCCTTCGACTGGCTCAGGGCAGGCCTCAAAGCTCACGTCCCGCAGCGCCCAGATGTACTCGCCCTGGCGGTTGGCGTAATCCTCCTGGCCGATCCTTCGCTTACACTCAGGACAAGCCTTGAGCAGTGGGTCCGGCTTGCCGCGCACCTTCGCCCACCAGCGCTCAAAGTCATCGTGCAGGGTGCGGCCGCCAATCAGCCCCAGGCGGTAGCGTTTGCTGACGTTTTCGACACGAATGACGATGTCGCTCATGTTTTTGCCACGAATTGACACGAATTTCTCGAATTCTCTTTTGCCACGAATTACACGAATTTCACTAATTTATCTTTTCCTCGTGCTCATTCGTGAAACCTGTCCTGAGCCCGTCGAAGGATTCGTGGCTAATTCTCTTCGGCTATTCACACTAACTTCCCATACGAAAAGACCAACCGGATGCCGGCATCACGCACCTGTTGCTGCACTTCTGGACGCGCCCGGTAGCAAAAGCAGACCGGAAATATCTCACCCACCAGATGCCGCCGCGCCCGCTCCAGTTGCTCCGCAAACCGATCCACTTCCTTCTGTGTCAGGTTGTGCTTGGCCTCCCCAACGATCCAGATCACCTCTCCTGGCCGCGCCGGGTCGGTTGCCTCCCCGAAGACATTCACCTCCTCCGGCTCTCCATCCCAGGTCTGCCACTTGCGCTCCAGCACCCCCACCTGCCAGCCAAACTCTCGCTTCAGCACGTCGTGCAGCACAATGTAAGCGATGTCCTCAATGTCCCCACCCACCGTCTCGCTCAGGCCGCCGACCTGCTGGCTCAACCGCTCCAGAGCTCGTTCAGTGCGGGTCTGGGCCGTCGCCAATCGCACCTGCGCCGCCGCCAGTTTCTTCATCACTTCCGCCGTTTGCTGCTGCGCCTCGGCCAAATCCGCCACAATCTGCTTCAGTTCGCGAAAGTCTTCGCGTGTCACCCCGGCCTGGCGTACCTGCGCTGCCACCCTGTCCAGCACGCGCAACATCACTCCTGCTGTCCGGGCGTCAAATACCTGCTGCATCTCGGCCAGCAGCACCTCCCGATCAACCAGCACCCATCTGTCATTCATCGTTCGTACCTCCTCTATTTTCGCTGCGTGCATTTCTGTCAAAAGCGCTCGTCCCCCACGGCCAGCACCCTTCGCTGCGCTCAGGGCAAGCTATGGCGCCATTCAGGTAGATGTTCTCCCGCCCGGCCTTCCCCCTGCCTGCGGGGGGACAGAGGGGGGTGGGGTGGAAGCCGGTGCCCACCCTTCGGTTACACTCAGGGCAGGCCTCCAGCAGGCTGGCCACGCGCCCTTGATCTTGACCTGGCCCGAGGTGGGGGCCGTTACCCTGGATAGGATTTTGAGCAGGGTGGTTTTGCCCGCGCCGTTGCGGCCAATGCTTGCCCTGAGCCTGTCGAAGGGATGCCGACCACTTCGCCGCGCTTGACCTCAAACGATACGTCCTTCAGCGCCCATAAGGTCTCGTTGGAGACAACGGACGACTGACCGCGGACGACGGATGACAGACGGCGGAAGGGGGCCTGCACCGCCTCGGTCAGCGATTCGCGGATCGTCTTGTAGCGCGCCTGGGGGCCGCCGATGCGGTATTGTTTGCTCAGATTCTCCACGCGGATGGCAACGTCACTCATACTTAGATTGTTTGTCCTGGTCAGTTGATTCTGTTGCAATGATAGCCAGCACCTCTTCGGCGCTAATCGGTTCGTGCGGCAGCACATTCGCTTCCGTGCTATCGTGAACGTGATGGGGGTGTGTCGGTACCTCTGGATGGTGTGCTGCATTGTCCCAGCGCCTGTGCAACTGACCATCGGCGCCCTGCCAGTGAAAGCTATACTTCGTCACCTGCAATCTTTCTTCTGCGATCTGGAAACGCTCGAACATCTCCAACAAGCTCCCATCGCGTAATGTAAGCCGATAGCGAAATAGCCCCACATCACCCTGTGCTTCTTCGCGCACCACCACCCAATGCACCACCTGGCGATTCAGGGTGATAAGCGCTTTGACATGAACCAGATAATCGCTCGCGTTTTTCACAAAACTGGCTCCAGTCGCCGGATTTTCTTTATGATGTCCTGGCGAAGTTCATACAGGCCAGCCCATTCAAAGAAGTCCATCGCATCGCCCAGTTCACCGGCCTCAAAACGACGATAGAACGTTGCTGATTCCATGCCGTAACGCCTCTCGAACTCGCGCAGGTCACGCTCATACCGCTCCAGGCGTAACCGATGCCGACTGAGAGAAACGTCCAGCAACTTCCCTAAAATCAGATCCAGCTCAGCTTCGTCGGAATAAGTATCTTTGAGAACCTCTAGTTTGTACAATGTATCCATGGTCACCCTCCTCTGTTTGGTTCGCAATTGGTATTATACCACATCTGCAAACGTCTTCTCCATCCGCCGGAAATAGTATGCTCCACTGACCAGCAGTCCCACCGCCACCAACGCCGAAACGAGAACGGTGAGGAAATAGAGCAGCTCGCGGTACTCCCACAAGTCGCCCAACTTAAGGGATACCCAGCCTTTCGAGGGCTTGATAATCGTAACCGGCACTTCATCAACGCTTGCCGCGTCATTCCGCAGCGCCCAGACTTGTACTGAGCGAAGCGAACGTATGTACTCACCCTGCCGGTTGGCGTAATCCTCCTGGCCGATCCTTCGCTTACACTCAGGACAAGCCTTGAGCAGTGGGTCGGGCTTGCCGCGCACCTTAGCCCACCAGCGCTCGAAGTCGTCGTGCAGGGTGTGGCCGCCAATCAGCCCCAGGCGGTAGCATTTGCTGACGTTTTCGACGCGAATGGCGATGTCAGCCATAGTCACCACGATACCATTGTCTAGGGCTGGCACACGAAACCCATCTGTGCAAAGTCGTCATCAAAGGCAAAGACCTCAGTGATTCCACGTTGTTTCATCACCACATACGAGATACAGTCTGTGAATGACCACTTTTTGTCCACATTGAATTGTTCGAACACAGCCCACGCTTCAGTGGCGATATCCTTTGAGACCCAAACGACTTCCAGGACTCCCTCTTGGATCAAGACATCGAGCTTGCGTTTGAAATCTACAGCACGCTGATATCCAATGTTCATCAGCAAAAGCGTATACAGTTCATCAAGAACGTAGTTGGTCACGACCAACCGACATTGTCCAGCGATCTCATCCCTGAACAATAACGCTACTTCGTGGTTAGGGTCACCGCCATCAGCGATGGCATCCCATGCACTCGTGTCAACAAATATCTGTCTCATTGACCTTTTCCATAAAGGTAGCGGTCGTGTTCGACGGCGGCGTTTGACAATTGCCCAGGTTGGGCATCACGTCCCAGAGAACGGAAAACCTCCCATCCCTTTGGTGACTCTTGTCGCTCAGCTTCAGTCGGCCCAGGCAAGATGCGGATCTCTCCCGGCCGCACCACCACCTGCAAATGAGTGCCCAGTCCGGCATCGCGAATCCTCCGTTCGTCAATCCAAATCCCTCGTTGAACCTCTAGTACCTCTTGATCTGGCATGGTCTTGCTCCTCCTGATTCTCTATAATAGCCAGTTGAACCCAGTCAATTTGCGCCGCTGAGATAAATGTTCTCCCGCCCGGCCTTCCCCCTGCTTGCGGGGGGACAGAGGGGGGTGGGATGGAAGCCGGTGCCCACCCTTCGGTTACACTCAGGGCAGGCCTCCAGCAGGCTGGCCACGCGGCCCTTGATCTTCACCTGGCCCGAAGTGGGAGCGGTGACCCGCGACAGGATTTTGAGCAGGGTGCTCTTGCCCGCGCCGTTGCGGCCGATGCTTGCCCTGAGCCTGGCCGAAGGGATGCCCACCACTTCGCCTTGCTGCACCTCGAAGGAGACGTCCTTCAAGGCCCAGATGATCTCTTCTTCGGTTGGCCCTCGCAGCGTGCGGCGCAGGTAGTCGAAGGGCGAGGCGGCCAGGTTCGCCAGCCGTTCGCGCAGGGTAGAGTTCCTTCAAATCCCGATAGGCTGTCACATCGGAGGCGCTTACCAGACCTCGGTATTCACCTGTAGTGATCCGCCCATGTTCCCCTACATTCGGAACACCCCCACGATGATGGGATTGCGCAGCACCGACTGCGGTTCCAGCCGCCGCATCTTCTCCAGTGAGATCCCCGGCGGCAGTGTCCCAGGGCTGTACACTTCAATCCGATCATCGAACATGAACACGCGGATACGCTGCCCCCGCCGGCTGTAGTCGCGGTGCACCACGGCGTTGACCAGAACCTCCCGCACTGCTTCGTCCGGATACTCCCGGTACTCCACCCCCACGAAGCCCTCAATGCGTCGTCCCACCTTCATGTGCCGGTAGATAAACTGCTCGGCATCATCCACCAGTTGGTACAGAGGCCCCCGCAGATCCCGGCGATCAACGTAGCTCACCACGTCCGTACCCTTGAAGCGTACACACGCCACCTCCGCCTGGCCGATGAAGCGTTGGGGCTCCGCGGCGAAGAGCATGATCCCAGCGTTGGCTGGAACCCACGTCTCCCCTTGTTCCACCAAGCAACCCAGACCCTGCAGCGCTTCCTCCCACGACAGTCCCAATGACTGACCGCTGGTCTCCTCTCGCCGCCGAACGTAGGCCGCAATCAACGCCTCTGATAGGTCTGCGATGGTCGCGTTCCGGCAAGGGAGCGCCTCAAAGCCGCCCTCACTCCCTTCAATATACAGCCGCCGCACCTCCTCATCCTGAGCTTCCCGGTTGCTCGACCCTACCCGCACGTAGGGACGCGTCTCCCCGCTCACCAGATAGGGCTTGCGAGCGCCCTGTGGGCACGTCACCACTACAAACTCCAAGCCCTGGTTGGAAACGAACTCGATGGTGGGCATCACGTCCAGGGAACAGCGGTCCCGGATAATGTTGACGATCCCCTCTTCAATCCCTTGCGGAGCCGAACCGTATTTGACAAAAACGGTGAAATGTGCTATTATTCAAATAAGACCGGGTGCCCTGGTGACCCCTATCCTTCACCGGACGGCTGAGCCAGGGGATGGTCCTGATACGGCAATGACCCGCAGTGAGCGGCGAGCCGCCGGGATCCCCCGGTTGTTTTTATTTCAGCAGCCGTAGGAGTTCCCTGGCCCTCACTTTCCTGCCGGGTTGCTCCTCGCCCCGGTACACGGCCAATGCCTTCCGGTGAGCTCGTGACTTCTTGCCAATTCCGCGAAACACGATCTGCTCCTTCGAGAACGCCGGACGGGTCTTCCGGATGTGGTCGAGCAGCATGGCACGGATTTCCGCCTCTTTGCCAGGGTACTCCAAGTCTATGGTGATGATCTCGAGTTGATCCAGATAATCTTTCAAGAGTAAGAACAGGGCGGCAGCGAATAGCTTGAGGTAGAAAGTTCTGCCGCTTTCTCCCCGCTGCCTCAGCTTCCTGACACACATCCTCTTCTCCACTGCCAGGATCAAAATCGAGGCCTCTATCCCATCCGAGAACGCCAGAGCTGTGTTAATCTGAGTACGTTCAATCTTGCCACTCTGGTCGACCTCAATGTTGGACACTGTGACTACCCATTCGACGTTCTAACCCCGCACTACAGTCGCTAAGCCTACACAGACCTGCATCAAGTTGCGCAACCTCCTCATGCATCCCCCATCTTCCTCAGGCACTTCTTCTGGAAGGCCGCATCCCCCACCGCCAGCACCTCGTCCACCAGCAGGATCTCCGGCTCCAGGTGGGCGGCCACGGCAAAGGCCAGGCGCACGTACATGCCGCTGGAGTAGCGCTTCACGGGCGTGTCCATGAACTTCTCGATCCTTCGACAGGCTCAGGACGGCGTCTCGGCAAAGGCCACGATCCTTCGGCAGGCTCAGGACAGGTCTCGTCGAACTTGCGGTCAATCCTTCGACAGGCTCAGGACAGGTCTCCGCCTTCTTCATGCCCAGGCTTGCCCTGAGCCCCGTCGAAGGGATGGCCCCGTTCAGGTAGATGTTCTCCCGCCCGGCCTTCCCCCTGCCTGCGGGGGGACAGAGGGGGGTGGGGTGGAAGCCAGTGCCCACCCTTCGGTTACACTCAGGGCAGGCCTCCAGCAGAGAGCCCACCCTCCCGTGAATCTCGGCGAGGCCCTCCGTCGGCTCCGTGATGCGGGAGATGATCTTGAGCAACGTGGTCTTGCCCGCCCCATTGCGGCCAATGCTTGCCCTGAGCCTGGCCGAAGGGATCCCCACCACCTCGCCGCGCTGCACCTCGAAGGACACGGCCTTCAGCGCCCAGAAGGTCTCGTTGGAGACGGCGGACGACTGACCCTTGTCCTGAGCGTAGCGAAGGAACGGACGACAGAGGATAGGCGGCGGAAGGGTGCCCCCACCGCCTCGGTCAGCGACTCGCGGATCGTCTTGTAGGGCGCCTGCGGACCGCCGATGCGGTACTGCTTGCTCAGGTTTTCGACACGAATGGCTATATCACTCATGACTTATCCCAATCATCTAATTGGTAACTGGCGGACACGCACGGCAATGTCCTCTATCGTTACCGCGCAACCATCCCGAAGGGACTGTTCCATATAAGGCAACACTTGCAGCAGTCTTCGGGTAACTGTCTCTGGATCAGATACTGATAGCCGTAGGGTGATCAGACTTGGACGGTCATAACCACCCAATGCCAGCAAGGCCGAGAAGTCCAAATCCTGAGTAACTACCACTCGGTCTTCCCGGCGCGCCAATTCCAGGATCTCGTCATCAGTGGCATCCACCGGCAAAAGATCCGAGACCCGAATAGTCTCCCAGCCTTGCAGCCGTAAGATGGCCACAGTCTTCGGAGAAATGTTCATATTGGCCAGAAAGCGTATATCCGCCACAGTCACCCTTTATATGGCTGGCACCATGTGGAGCTGATCCGAGACGACCCAGGATGCATATTTGATGGCCTGTTGCACATCCTTCACTTCCAGCTCTGGGTAGGCTTCAAGTATCTCTTGAATGGATTTGCCGGCTGCCAACATCTTGAGAATGACACTCACAGTGATACGCATGCCTCGAATCGTCGGTTGACCCAGGCAAACGTTAGGATTCACTGTTATGCGATCCAGTTCTTCCATGTCTCTCCTTTCATTTTTCATCCCCCATCCACCACCAGCACCTCACCCACCAGCAGGATCTCCGGCTCCAGGCTTCGCCGTGAGTGCTCAGCCGAACGGTGGGCGGCCACGGCAAAGGCCAGGCGCACGTACAGGCCGCTGGAGTAGCGCTTCACGGGCGTGTCCATGAACTTCTCGATCCTTCGACAGGCTCAGGATGGCGTCTCGGCAAAGGCCACGATCCTTCGGCAGGCTCAGGACAGGTCTCGTCAAACTTGCGGTCAATCCTTCGGCAGGCTCAGGACAGGTCTCCGCCTTCTTCATGCCCAGGCCTGCCCTGAGCATCGTCGAAGGGACGGCGCCGTTCAGGTAGATGTTCTCCCGCCCGGCCTTCCCCCTGCTTGCGGGGGGATAGAGGGGGGTGGGGTGGAAGCCGGTGCCCACCCTTCGGTTACACTCAGGGCAGGCCCCCAGCAGGCTGGCCACGTGGTCCTTGATCTTGACCTGGCCCGAGGTGGGAGCGGTGACCCGCGACAGGATTTTCAGCAGGGTGCTCTTGCCCGCGCCGTTGCGGCCGATGCTTGCCCTGAGCCTGGCCGAAGGGATGCCCACCACTTCGCCGCGCTTGACCTCAAACGATACGTCCTTCAGCGCCCAGATGGTCTCGTTGGAGACAACGGACGACTGACCCTTGTCCTGAGCGTAGCGAAGGAACGGACGACGGATGATAGACGGCGGAAGGGGACCTGCACGGCCTCAGTCAGCGATTCGCGGATCGTCTTGTAGCGCGCCTGCGGGCCGCCGATGCGGTATTGCTTGCTCAGATTCTCCACGCGGATGGCGATGTTATCCATCAACAATCCCTCATCACCTACACACAGATGGCCTGTATAGCATCCGAGATACTGAATCGCCCCTCGCTTCTGTACCCACGCTAGGCTCCAGCCGTCGCATACACTCTCTCGGGTACACGCGCGGCCTGAAGTGTCACGCTGATCTCGCCTGTCTGAATCAGATGACGCACAGAAGCGTGCAGAAACTCCACGCTGACCGCCTCCCCATCCTCGCCGTAGCTGATGATCACACCTCCTGCTTCCTCCACCGCGTCCACCGGGGGCAAATCCCGTAGTACAAATAGAAGGATGTCGGCTTCAGAATCATATCGGATTTGCATCTTGTTCCTCCTGCCAATACTTCTCCACCTTGCTGGTCCAATAGACCGTCAGGATCTTGCGTCCTCTTTCCGTTTCGACAAAGGGAATCCTCAACAGGCCATTTCCTCTTCTTGCTTGAGCGACAAGAGCCTCGAGGTCACCTGGCACCACCTGTTCGGGATCCCTCAACAAGTTCTCCACCTCCTGACGAGTGATGCCCAACTTTTTCTGCCATTCCTCCTGGCGCTCTTCCGCATGTCTTGTCCAAATGATTTTCACAGCGCTGCCTCTCTGCTACTCCCACGCCCGGTCAGTTCGGGGTGGAAGCCCGTGCCTACCTCCAGCAATGAACCAACCCGGCCGTGGATCTCGGCGTAGCCCTCCGTCGGCTCGGTGATGCGAGAGAGGATCTTGAGCAGCGTGGTCTTCCCCGCCCCGTTGCGGCCGATGCCTGCCCTGAGCCCGTCGAAGGGATGCCCACCACCTCGCCGCGCTTAACCTCGAAGGAAACGTCCTTTCCCAACAAATTGAAAGCAACGCCCAACTTCTCCGAGAACCCTATCTTCGCAGTAAACCGCTCCGTCCCCACCTGTAATTGAAAGTCCTCTTCACGAGGAACACGGAAGACGAGAGGCATCGGTTCCAGACCTGCCTCACGGACTTCACGATACACGTCCACTTCTGAGCTACCGATGATAGCGATCCTTCCCTGATGGATGGCCACCACTTGGCCAGCATACTGGGTGACCAGTTCATCCAGATGATCAGCTATCCACTCATCATACTCTTGCAACTGCAGTGTCTCCATGACCTTTCACCTCCTGTTCGATTCGAAATTCCCAATTGCAGCTCGCAATTCACACTACATCGGCAAACGTCTTTTCCATGCGGCGGAAGTAGAACGCCCCGCTGATCAGCAGCCCCACGGCCACCAACGCCGAAACGAGAACAATGAGGAAATAGAGCAGCTCGCGGTACTCCCACAAGTCGCCCAACTTAAGGGATACCCAGCCTTTCGAGGGCTTGATAATCGTAACCGGCACTTCATCAACGCTTGCCGCGTCATTCCTGGTTTCAGTCAGCCTGGATACGAGCTCGCGGACGGTCATGTTTTGTCCACTCCTATGCGCTAAACGCCGGCACGTTAGAACGTTGAAGCGTTCGAACCTGTCCTTCGATCCACGGATACGTATACCCGATCCCCTCTTTGAGGGACACCCTCGCCTCCCACACTTCTGTGCAGGGCTGCGGAGGTGCTAGGAGCAAGGGTGAGAAATACTCGCCACCCTTGCTCTCCTCTGCTCTCCTGCTCCCCCACGCCTCTGCTCCCAAGCTCAGTTCGGCCACTGTCACCCGCTCATCGCTGCCGCTGTTCACCGGGCCTTCCAGACGCTGCCCTGAGCCTTGTCCTGAGCGTAGCCGAAGGGCTGCCCAGCACCTCGCCCTGCTGCACCTGGAAGCTCACGTCCCGCAGCGCCCAGACTTGTACTGAGCGAAGCGAACGTATGTACTCACCCTGCCGGTGGGCGTAACCCTCCTGGCCGATCCTTCGCTTACACTCAGGACAAGCCTTGAGCAGTGGGTCGGGCTTGCCGCGCACCCTGGCCCACCAGCGCTCCAGGTCGGCGCTCAGGGTGTGGCCGCCAATCAGCCCCAGGCGGTAGCGTTTACTGACGTTTTCGACACGAATGGCGATGTCACTCATGGCTTTGGCTGAACGGAGATCGAGACTCCCTCCTTGCGTCTTCCATATTCCCTCTGCACACGATGACCTTAAGCAGGTATCATCTCAGGCTGGGAAGGCACAAGCGTCACCTCAAACTGGACTTTTTGTTGCAACACTTCCGAGGCATCCAATACCTCGATACCGATTAGTCGCCCCTGCCTGTTGAAATCCGCATGTACGCCGGGCACCACCGTCTCGGTGTTGGCGGCTTTCTCTCCCGGGATACCAAACCAGATATACAACAGGTCTCGAACCGAGTCGTATTCAATCTTCATTTCAACCTACCCCCAAGGAAATCCTTGCCCATATCGGGCCTTCACCGTCAGCAAAATGATCTATCCAGCAATCACTTTGTAATACACCGTCACCTCCTTCTCCCGATAGAATCGTCCTTCCCATTCGGCTTCGTAAGGAAATACCAGCACCTTGCCTGAGGTTCCAGGCTTGGCATCCCTGGCCTCCCAGCCTTTGTTTAAGGTTTGTTCTATCTCTTCACGGGTAACGCCACGTTGTCTCATTCGGGCCCGGAGGGCGGGCCGCCGATGCGGTATTGTTTGGATAGGTTTTCGACTTGGATGGCGATGTCACTCATGGATGCCTCAAATCGAGGATTGCCATTCTTCTCGTGTGATACCGGACTGTCGCAGAAGCCGAACCAACAGGTCTACGCTAATGTCTCCCCGATGCGGGTTGGGCAGAATCAACCGGCGGTCTCCTCGGAGCATAAACTCGTGCTGGCCACCTGTGTAGGGACCTTCAAACCCCAACCTTTTCAAACGCTGAATCAGTTCGCGACGTGAAACAGGCGTGAGACGCGGCATTTAGGCTGGCACCTTCTCCGGCAGGTGAATAGCTACCTCCCCCAAAGCTGGGACCGGTAATCCTTTCGCAATGCTAAACAGCACCCAGTCCTCAATTGCCTCGGCCAGGTTGCGGCGGCATTCTTCCAGGGTCTTACCTGTCGCCCAGACCCCGGCTAGCGGTGGTACCTCGCCGTAGAACGGTTCTTCGTCTTCGATGATTTCATAATAGGCGTATTCCAGTGCACTCTGAATGTACTGCAATAACACGCTACCTCCTCCTTAAGTTCACCTTCCTACAGATTTGGACGCCTTTCCAGCATAACCCACCGGCAGGCCCTCCGGCTCCAGGCATCGCCGTGAGCCAAGTCGAACGGTGGGCAGCCACGGCAAAGGCCAGGCGCACGTACATGCCGCTGGAGAAATGCTTGACCGGCGTGTCCATGAACTTCTC
>VGOG01000032.1 GCA_016875995.1 Chloroflexota bacterium | reverse complement strand
CGAGCAAATTGCTCTAGCTCGTCTCTCCTGATCAGCCATTTGTTGGCGAACTTAAACGCGGGAATCTTTCCCTGGCGTATCAGCCTGCGGACCGAATCCGGGTGTATACACAGACGCGATCCTGCCTCCTGCAAATCAACGTAGTTTTCCAGGCCTTCTCTCACGTTCGAATCCTTAAAATGGCCATCTGTCCGGACACCAGAACAATTATACAACCTCTTAGCCGATTTGTCAAGCCGGGATCAGGGTCGAGGCCTTTGGAGTGAGGGGAGAAGGCGAGGTCCCCCGGAGGCTCGGAGAAGTGACCTCGCCTTCACCAATTAGGCTCCTGCGTCCCCACGCCAGGAGTTGCACCATGTCAGTATTATAGCGGCTTTCGTTGGAGCACGCAAACAAAAAAACGAGGGGAAACCTTAAAATTTCTCTGAATGAACCTTAAAACTTTCGAGAGGTTTCAATCGGGTTCACGGTGATACGATGAGTTTTGAAACCTGGTTCTATGGCTCAGCGCTGTCCATGTACTTCCTCCTCCAGTCTGGCGAAGTATTCGACCATGTAGCGGTGGCGCTCCTCGGCTATCTGACGAGCTGTGGTGGTGAAGAGTGCGCCTTTGAGCCGGGAGAGCTTGAAGATCAACTCGTGGACCGGCGTGTAGTCGGTAGACTGTGGCTCAATGAGCGAGCCAGTGGGGGGGTCTGCCCAGAGGCGCTGCCCTCGTTTGCCGGCCAGGGCATAGGCGCGGGCGATGCCGATGGCTCCTATGGCGTCTAGTTTGTCGGCGTCGTAGAGAACTTTGGCTTCCAGCGTCTGGGGAGCGACTTCGTCCCGGAAGCGGTGGGCGGCGATGGCCTGGGCTACGGCCTCGACCTTATCGGCGGGATGGTCAACCAGGATCTGGCGAGCCCGCTCGGCTCCTACCTTGGCGTGGCAAGCCCCAGTGTGCTCCTCCTCGGCTCGGGCCACATCGTGGAGGAGCGTGGCTGCCCGCACGATCTCCATCGCGGCCCCTTCGGCCTGGCCGATGCGTTCCGCCAGGGCCAGCACTCGCAACACGTGGTCGAAGTCGTGGGCGGCATCGGACTCGGTGTAATACTGGCGCGCTTCTTCTATCTCGATCATCCGATTTGAATCTCCAACCTCCAACCTCTAACCTCCAACTTCCAGCTAGCAGAGATCAGCGATCAAACGAGCGACTTCCAGAGTTGCGGCCGGTTTTGCCAGGCAGCGGGCATTGCGGGCCATTCGACTCAGTTCCTCGTTTCCCGGTTGCAACCACTCCCGCAAGAGGTTAGCTATCCCCCTTGGCTGCTCGGCCAGGCATCCCACGCCGTTTTCCACCACGTAGGCGACGTTGAGGTCCTCTTGATAGGGGATGGCCCCGCTGATGATGATGGGCAGCCCGCAGGCCATGGCCTCGCTGATGGTGGCCGGGCCAGCCTTGGTGATAATCACCTCGGATGCGGCCATCAACTGGGGCATGTTGTCCACGAAGCCAAAGATGTTGGTCGGAATCTCCCAGTCCACGTTTTCGAGCCGCCGTCTCATCGGCTCGTTGCGACCGGCTACCACCAGGAGTTGCCCCGGCAGGCGTGCCTGGGCGATGGCTCTGGCGATGCGGAAGACCTTGCCCATCCCCTCGCCGCCCCCCACCAGGAGCAGGGCTGGCAGGTCGGGCTTAAGGCCCAACTTCTCCTTCAGTTCGCTTTTTACCTCAAGATGCCGTCCAAACTCAAGACCCACCGGCAGCCCTACCACTTTGATCTTCTGAGGTGATAAGTTACAGGCCAGGGCCTTCTCGCGGACCGCATCGCCGGGGACGATGCAGAGGTCTACATCGGGGCAGAACCAGGAGACGTGAGCCCGCACCAAATCGGTGACCACGGTGATCACGGGCATGGGCTTGTCTAGCCCTCTCACAGCCTGCACGGCCAGATGGTTGATCAGGGGGTGGACGGACACAATTGCCTGCAGCTTTGCCTGGCGAAGCACTTGCACCAGCCTGCTCCTGACCCAGGGGACGAGAAGATTCAAGAGAAGTCCCATTCGTCTTTGGTGGTCGCTCATGCACCAGAACCAACCCCACAGCGGGCCGCTGTAGTTAACGGTGGGTCGGTACAATCGGCCGGCCCGGTTCAGGGGAAAAGGAGTGCCGTCGGCGATGAAATCGAGGAGCTGCACGTCGAATTCGCCTGGCCCAATGTGCTCCAGCCCCTCGGCGATAGCCTCCGCCGCGCTGCGGTGCCCGCCGCCGGTGTCGGACATGAGGATGAGAACTTGTTTGGGCATCACCTAACCAACTTCTTCACACTTTTCTCGAATTTTCGCCTGGGCAGCAGCAGGCGGCGGCCGCAGGTCTGGCACTTGATGCCGATGTCGGCCCCCAGGCGCACTACCTCCCACTCGTAGCCCCCACAGGGGTGTTGCTTGCGCAATCGCACTACGTCACCCAGGCGGATGTCCATGGGCATGGCCTGCACCCTCCCAGGTGATATTATAGCACATCCAGCCGGATATTACGAATCGAGCCTCGTATACCGCCAGCAAAGATGTGAGGGAGTTGAACTCCCGAACGGAGGCTTGGAGTGCAACTCCTCGCCATCGAATGACGGCCCTTCTTTGCCTCCTCCTTGTTTTGTGCTATAATAATCCCGTCCTAAGAAACCAGGTTTTTTTAGCTGAGAGGACGTGACTTTTCGCATTGCGGAGAGCTACAAAAGCAGCAGTTCGTACAAGTAGCAGAAAAACCTGGTTTCTCCAAAATGCCCGGTAGTTAGGCGAAGGGGGAATGATGATCCTGGGTCGCAGTCCGCTAGAGATCGTAGCTTTTCTGCTCTCGCTACTCATCGCCATTGATGTCCACGAGTTTGCTCACGCCTGGATGGCCAACGAGTTGGGCGATCCCACGGCCCGATACCAGGGACGCCTGTCCCTGAACCCGTTGGTTCACCTGGATCCCATGGGCACGATGATGATGCTGTTCAGCGTTATTTACGGATTTGGCATCGGCTGGGGCAAGCCCGTGCCGGTTGATCCGCGGTATCTGCGCCAAGGGCCACGGGTGGGCATGGGCATGGTGGCCGCCGCGGGACCGCTGTCCAATCTGGTGCTGGCCGCGATAGTAGCCGTTCCCATCAGGCTGGGCCTCCCGTTGTCGTGGCCGCTTATAACCTTGCTTCTCATCGTAATAAGTGTCAATATCGGCATAGCTCTCTTTAACTTGCTACCGGTTCCCCCATTGGACGGCGCCAGCATCTTGCAGGGGATCCTCAGCATTATCCGAGCCCCGTGGGCTTACCGGGTTTCAGAAGCTTTGGACAAGATAGGAGCTCAAGGCTACATGATCTTTCTCTTACTGATCATGGTTGATCAAGTCTTGCCCGTCAGCATTCTGGGTTTGATCATTGGGCTGCCTTTTCGCCTGCTCTATCGCTTGATGGTAGGCTTTTAGGTGTATCGGGTCAGCCAGCTCTTCCGGGCCCTGGTGGCTCGGGTGACAAAACGGGAGCTCGGCCTGCTAGGCGACTACCTGACTCCACCCCAGGCAGAGCTCTTTCAACAGATGCCGCGCTGCGACCAGCGCCATGGCCTGGAGGTCTTCCACAACCTGTGGAGAAAGCAGCACCACGACCACGACCTGCTGGTAGCGGCCCTCCTGCACGATGTGGGTAAGCGTGGGGGGAGGCTGCGATTGTGGCATCGAGTGCTCATCGTGCTGATCAGGGTGCTCAGGCCTCAACTGTTGGATCGGTTGGCTGCGGACGAACGGCGCAGTTGGCGCTATCCCTTCTTCGTCCACCAGCACCATCCTGACCTGGGAGCAGAGTTGGCCCGGGCAGCAGGCTGTTCGCCTATCGCCGTAGAGCTGATTCGGTGTCACCAAGAACCACCTGCCAGCAACCCACCTGGAACCCACCAGGATAGATTGCTGGCGGCCTTGCAGGAGGCCGACGGGGTTAGCTAGGAGGCAATGAGGCGATGAGGGAATGGAGTAACGAATAGTAAGTCAATGGGGGGAGGAATTGACCATCTGAGCATCCGACTGTTGACCAAGGATCACCTGACGATCTGATGAGATGAAGGAGATTTAGATGAGCAAACCGAGGATTACAATTGTGGGTTTGGGCTTCATTGGTGGATCTATCGGGCTGGCCCTGCACCAGGCCAAAGCCGAATTCGAGATAGTTGGCCACGACCGGGAACGCGCTGCAGCCAGCCAGGCCAGGAAGATCGGCGCGGTGGACAAGACTGACTGGAACCTGGTCTCCGCCTGCGAGGGCGCTGACCTGATCGTTCTTGCCATACCGGTGGGGGGCATCAAAGATACTTTGGCCGCCGTTGGCGCTTACCTCAAGCCGGGCTGCCTGATCACCGACACGGCCAGCATCAAAGCGCCGGTTGTCGAATGGGCGGAGGAGATATTGCCGAAGGAAGTGAATTTCGTGGGTGGGGATCCTATCGTTGGCGATGCGGGGACATCCGGCGGGATTGACGAGGCCAGAGCTGATCTCTTCTGTGGAGCGATCTATTGCCTCACCCCCGCACCAGGTGCAGCTCCCGATGCAGTGCGGCTGGCCTCCGATTTCGTCTACCTCTTGGGTGCTCAACCTTACTTCCTCGATCCCCTGGAGCACGATGGGCTCGTGGCTGGCGTTGATCACCTGCCCTTTGTTCTCTCCACCGCTTTGCTGGGTGTCCTTACCGAGAGTGCAACCTGGCGGGAGATGTGCAGGCTGGCCGGGGGTGCCTTCGAGAACGCTACCCGCTTCGTCTCGGCCGACCCGGCCACCTATCGCGATGTCTGTCTCGTCAACGGGGAAAACATCGCGCGCTGCATTGACGCCTGTTCGGGGAAGTTGGGTGAGCTCAAGGAGCTCATTCTGGCCGGGGACGCCGAGGAATTGGAGCGGGTCTTCGAGGAAGCGCTGGTAGCTCGCCAGAGATGGCTGAGGGCCAGGGAAGAAGGCAACTGGGAGGGGCAGTCGCCTGAGATGCCCAGCATGACCAGCCACATGGGCCAGCTCTTCGGCCTGGGGAGGCTGGGCCGGAGGAAGAAGCAGGACTAGCGGTGGCCGTGGTTTACATCCTGCAGTGCGCCGATAGCACGCTCTACACTGGCTGGACGACGGACTTAGAGCGGCGACTGCAGGCTCACAACAGCGGACAGGGGGCCAGGTACACTCGTGGCCGTCGGCCAGTGCGGTTGGTGTACCAGGAAAAGCAACCTACCAGGGGCGCGGCTCAGAAGCGAGAGGCGGCCATCCGCCGCCTGCCCCGTGCCGACAAGCTAAAACTGATCGAAGGAAGGTAGAATGGCGAAAGTTGAAGAGACGCATCACGCATCACGCATCGCTCAGCCGAGCATCTCAGTGATCTTGCCTGCCTACAACGAGGAGGAAAACGTCGGCCAGGCGGTCAGAAGTGTGCTGGAGGTGATGGAACCCATCACGCCTGACTACGAAGTCATCGTGGTGGACGATGGTAGTCGCGATCGTACCTCGGAGGTCGTCGAGGAACTCGTCGGAAGCTATCCCCAGGTCAGGCTGGTGCGGCACGAGGTCAATCAGGGCTACGGCGGGGCGTTGAATTCTGGGTTTCAAGCCGCTACCCGTGAACTGATCTTCTTCACCAGTTCCGATAACCAGTACGACGTCGCTGAAGTAAAGAAACTATTGCCTTACATCGAAACCGCTGACCTGGTGATCGGCTATCGGGCCCATCGGCAGGATCCTTTCATCCGTCGCCTCTTTGCCTGGGGCTGGACAACGTTGGTCAATCTGCTATTTGGCTACGTCTCTCGCGACATTGACTGCGCTTTTAAGCTCTTTAAGCGCGACATCCTCTCTCAGGTGCGTATAACCTCAAAAGGGGCTATGATTGACACGGAACTGCTGGTGGGGGCAAAGAGAATGGGGTTTGGCATCGTCGAGGTGCCGGTAAGCCACTTCCCTCGCCTGGCGGGAGAGCAAACTGGGGCGAACATCCGCGTTATTTTACGAGCCTTTCGGGATCTACTCAGGTTTCGCTTGCAATTGTGGAAAGAGGCGGACTGATTCAAACTTCCAATCTCCAATCTCCTAAGGCGATGACTGATATTCTGGAATCGAGCGCTGATAGAACGACTGAGCGAAGCGGGGGCTCGGAGGTATCCCCTGCCTCATCCCTGCGACAGGCTCAAAACACAGCTTTGCCTCCCGGCCGAGAGTGGCTTCACAATGCTTTGCTGCTTTTTTTTATAGCCCTGGCCTTCGCTCGGGGGGTCTACGGGTTAGGGGCCCAAAGCCTGTGGTGGGACGAGAGCCTGAGCTTGCAGCGGGCCAGCTACGATCTGCCCCTCGTCCTGTCCAACCAGATCATCCTCACCGATACCTCCAGGCAGGTAATCACTTTCGACAACCACCCTCCCCTCTACTTCCTCTTGTTGCACTTCGTGGTCAAACTGGCGGGCCAAAGCGAGTTTGTCCTGCGTTTCCCCTCCCTGGCCTTCAGTGTGTTGACCGTACCCTTGCTCTACGCCCTGGGGAAGCACCTCTTCGATCGGCAGGTAGGGATATTGGCTGCCCTCTTCGGCGCCATCTCCCCGCTGTACCTCTGGTACTCCCACGAGGCGAGAATGTACACCATGCTCACGTTTTTGGGCTTGTTGTCGTTCTACACCCTGTTGAGGATATTAGCGTCAAACGTCAAACGTGAAACGTCAAACGTGAAACGTGAAGCGTCAAACGTGAAACGTGAAACGTCAAACGTGAAATATCCAATATCCAATATCCAACTGACCATCATCTACGTTCTATCCTCCGCAGCCATGTTGACCACCCACTATCTGGGCTCTTTGGTCTTGCTGGCGGAGCTGGTCGTCTTTCTCTCGTTTCTTCAAAAGGCCAGGCGGTGGCGCGTGGTGATTCCAGTGCTTGGGGTTTTGTTGATTGCCCTGCCCATCCTTTACTATGGATTTTCCATCTTACCCAAGGGGGAGATGGCCGGGTTTCGTTTCATCGCCCTGCTCGAACTTGTGCGCGACGTGTCCAACTCCTTCAGCCTGGGGATATCGGTCAAGGCCCAAGAGGTCCTGGCCGTCCACTGGGGCTTTCGAGTCGTCTTCCTGATAGGAGCTTTTGCCATAATCCGGACGGCCCTCCGCCGTTCGAATCTCCAACCTCCAACCTCCAACATCCAACATCCAACATCCAACCTCCAATATCCAATATCCAACAAACCCCTGTCGGCTTTGGTCTATCTGCTGGTGCCCCTCTTTTCCATCTATCTCCTCTCCTACGTCCGGCCTGCTTATATGAACATCCGTCATCTGATCATGGCCAGCCCCGCTTTTTATCTGATTTTGGCCGTGGGGCTGGTGACCATCAAGAGCAAATGGCCGCTGATCTTCGCCAGTTGTTTGGCGTTGATGATTGCTGGCTCGGCCCACTCTACCCAGCAGTACTTCTACAACGAAAAATACGCCAAAGATGATCATCGGGCGTGGGGGGAGTACCTCAAGGCCCACGCCCAGCCGGGCGACATCATCGTAGTGAACCCGCCCCACACCTCCCAGATTTACCATTACTACGCCGACGCTGGCCTGCCCTGGACCGGATTGCCGCGTTTGGTCAGCCCCCAGGAAGACACAATCTCTGCCCTTGAGGAATTGATGAACGAATACGAGCGTATCTGGCTGGCCCTCTCCCACACCCCACCCTGGGGCGACCCGGATTTCTTGCCCAAGACCTGGCTCAAGGAGAATGCCTTCCTGGTGGATGAGCGAAGCTTTCACAGCTACGCTTCTCTGGTACAAACCTTTTGTTTCCTGACCAGTTCGCCTGTGCTCGATACCTTGCCTCAGATTCAACACCCGGTGGAGGCCAATTTCGAGGACAAGCTCCTGTTTTTGGGCTACGAGCTAAAGGGCAGGCCCGCCGCTGGGGGACAGTTTGTGCGCCTGAACCTCTATTGGAAGGCCCCCCCTTCATCCCCCCCAAAGTTGGGGGGGATGAAGGGGGGGCTGGAGGAGGACTACGGGATTTCCCTGCGTCTTTTCGATGGGGAGAATCGCCTGTGGGGGCAGGCCGATCGCGCTCCCCTCAACGGCCATTACCCCACCTCGCAATGGCCGCCCGGCCAGATCATTCGGGACGATTACGAGCTCTTGGTTGACGTGGGCACGCCGCCGGGTTGGTATCGTTTGGAGATGGTGGTGCACGACGGCAACCAGGCGCTGGCCATCGTCGGTGAGAATCCGGGTCCCCGGGTGACGGTGTTAGACGTTGGTACCCTTCAAGTAGAAAAGCCAGCCTCTCCGCCTGCGCTGGCCTCACTGCCCATGGAACATCGTCAGGGCATGAATTTTGGGGGCCTGCAACTGCTGGGCTACGACCTGGCCGAGGGAAGCTACCGGCCGGGAGACTGGGTGTGGGTGCGACCATACTGGCGAGCCACGCGGAAGCTGGTGGGCGATTATTCCTTCTATCTGCGTTTGGTGGATGAGAACAAGCGGCTTTGGGCCGAGGAGGTGATTCGTCCTGCCGGCGATGGGTACCCCACCACTTTTTGGGATGAGGGGGAGATAGTAAAGGGGCAGCACGTCCTACGCATCCCTCCTGATGCCCCTGGAGGTGATTACTACGTGGGAATTGTGCTGCGCGAGCCTGCCATTGCTCCATCGGGGGGTCTCCTGGGCCGTCTGTTTGGTTCGTTCGCCGCCAGTGGCTATGCCCTGGACCTGGGCAAGATCCACGTGATGGGGATCGAGCGTGAGTTCGACGTTCCGACCATCCAGCATCCTCACCAGGCCAACTTTGGAGGTGTGGTGGAGTTCCTGGGTTATGACCTGGAGAGAACCGCGTTCAGCCCTGGGGAGGTCATACCTCTGACCCTCTACTGGCGTGCTCTGGAGCCGATGGACACCAGCTACACGGTGTTCACCCACTTGATTGACGGGGACAATCGCATTTGGGGGCAGCAGGACAATCCGCCCAGGGGAGGCGAGCATCCAACGACGCTGTGGGTAAAAGGCGAAGTGGTGACCGACAGGTATAGCATCATCGTGAACCCTGATACCCCGTTGGGCGAATACGTCCTCAAGATCGGCCTGTACGACGCGGCGACAGGAGCGCGGCTGCCCGTTCTCGATGAGACGGGGGAGGTGGTGGATGATCGGGTTCTGCTGCGAAAGCTGACGATGATAGGCGAATGACCAAATGACCCAGGACCAAACAACCTACAACGTTCTGATGATCGCTCCCACCAGCTTCTTCCTCGACTACGGCTGCCACGTTCGCATCGCCGAGGAGGCGTGGATTCTGGAGAAGCTGGGCAACAAGGTCACCATCGTCACCTACTACAAAGGCGGCGATTTGGACGGCGTAACCATCGAGCGCACCAGGCCCATCCCCTGGCGGCACGATTACGAGGTGGGGTGCTCCAGGCACAAGCTGGCCTTCGACGTTCTCCTGTCTATCAAGTCGCTGGAAGTGGCTCTGCGCAACAAGCCCGACATCATCCACGCCCACCTCCACGAGGGGGCTCTCATCGGCTACGTGCTGGGCAAGCTGCGCGGCGTGCCCTTGGTGTTCGACTTTCAGGGCAGCATGACCGGCGAGATGATGGATCACCACTTTCTGAACCCCGATGGGGCCCTTTTTGGCCCCCTGCGCTGGCTGGAGGGAGTCATTGACCGCCTCCCTCAGGCCATCATCACCAGCTCCCGTCACGCGGCTGATTTGCTGAGAAACGAGTTTCACTGCCATTCCGATAACATCCACATCGTGCCCGACTGCGTCAACACCGATACCTTCCGGCCGGGGGTGCTCACCGAGGAAGAACGCCGAAACTTGAAGGCTCACCTGGGCATCCCTCCGCAGCGCAAAGTTGTCGTCTATCTGGGTTTGCTGGCCGAGTATCAGGGCACTCCCCTCTTGATACAGGCGGCGGCGCAGTTGGTCAAGGCCCGCCCCGGCGTCCATTTTCTGATCATGGGCTTTCCGGGCGAAGAGGACTATCGGGCCTACGCCCATCGTTTGGGCCTGGCCGGTCACGTCACCTTCACCGGCAAGATCCCCTACCAGTTGGCGCCGCGTTACCTGGCTCTGGGCGACGTGGCTGTTTCCACCAAGATATCGGCTACCGAGGGCAGCGGCAAGCTGTTGAACTACATGGCCCTGGCCCTGCCCACCGTGGCTTTCGACACCCCCGTCAGCCGCGAATATCTGGACGAGTGGGGGGTCTACGCTGAGAAGGGCAACCCTGCAGCTCTGGCCGAGGCTCTGGGCTCTATCCTGGTGGACGAGCAGCGGGCTACCGCCCTGGGGGCCGGTTTGCGGCAGCGGGCGATAGCGAGATACTCCTGGGAGGGGGCGGGGCGGCAGGTTTTGCGGATCTACGACTCGCTGAAGAGGCAACAGCGGATTTAGAATTTAGCGGACGACAAAACAAAGGCCACGAAAGCAGTTCGCGCCTTTCGTGGCCTTTCGTTTGTTCCTGAGCTCGACGCAGGGCGATTACCATGCCTTCAAGATAACAGGCAGGTACACGTGGTGGCAAGGTTCTGTAGGAACCCAAGAGATACAGAGCTGGCAGGCTGTCCCATGCGGGTTGCAGTTTTTGGTGTCATCGGGACACATCTTGTCGTTGCTGTTCTGCATGGCCAGGTAGTAGATCCCACCATAGGGACCGATATGCCCGGGAAAGAGCTCAATTGAGTCTGGAGAGCCTTGTTTGTCATAAGAGACAGAGATGCCCTGCCACCACCATTCGGTCTTGTTGTCGCTCCACATCTCCAAAGTGGCCCGTGTCACCCGCATGCACGGTCCAGGAGGAGAGAGGGTGAAAGTACGCCGGTACAGGTGAGTTGTCCCATTCAAGGCTTCCGCGTTGCCGTTTTCGTCCAGCAGCCCGATGGGCCTGCAATTGCCGGGCAGGGGAAGCCAGTTAGGGTTGGACCAGTAATGCGACCAAACCTCTGAGCCGGTCCGCCACGTGATAGGATCTGGCACGAAGCCCGGCTGATTCCACCCCAAGGGGGCTGGGGGAGAGGGCACGCGGATAAGGGGGGATGCGTCGGCATCTGTGGTCGTGTATCCATAAAAGGCCGAGGCATCAATCCGATAAAGGCGGTCCTCTCCGGGGGAACAGCAATAGCACTTCACCACCGGCGTTGGGGTAAAGGTGGGTGTCACCGAAGGCGTAGGTGTCGCCGTCGCTGTAGCTGTGTTGGTGGGCGTGCTGGTTGCCGTGGAGGTAGGGGTAGCCGTGTCAGTCGGTGTGGTGGTGGGTGTGTTCGTCGGGGTGGGAGTCGGCGTGGCGGTGGGTGTGTTCGTCGGTGAGGGAGTGCTGGTAGGGGTGCTGGTCGAGGTGGGTGTGCTCGTTGGGGTGGCCTCTGTGAGCCGGATGGTCCATTTTCCTTGTGGGCATCGGATGTCGTCGGCGTACAGGGTTGCGACCCCAGGGACTCCTTTGAGATAGACGGTGATGGGAACCGTGTCCCCGTCGTACAGCGGGCCTGCTACTAACTTGGGCTCGATGGGCCCCTCGTGCCCGGTCACCCACAAGTTGATGTTGATGGCGTATTGGTGTTCTTTTTGATTGAACTTGAGCCATCCCTCGAGCTGAGCTTCCTGACCAGTGACGGCGACCTGGCTGGGGAAGCCCACGAACTCCAGCTCTCCCATCGAAGCGCCCACCATTGCCGACCAGGCCCCAAGCAGGCCCAAGACCAATACCGCCGTTACCGCCAGAGCTTTGTTCTTTGGCATTTCTGAGCCTCCTTTCCTCAAAATACACAAAGCCGCCTCAATTTGCCCAAGAGGCGGCTTTGTGCTATAATCCCCTGAGCCTCGCTCCTGGGCCATCAGGAGTCAGGCGTATTGGGATTACCAGAGCGGCCACTCTGTAATCCCTTTTTTAATTTTCGGCAGGGTGTAACAGCTCATCTGCTCTTGCTAGACCCTGCCCTGTAATCCCCTTTCCGCGACAAGCTCAGGACAGGCGGCGCAAACAGTGTGACTCGCAATGACCCTAACCGCTGCTGTAGGCCTTCAGGACGAGGGGCAGGTAGAGCCTGTATGGCGTCGGCGTCGGCGTGGGGGTGTCCGTGGGCGTGCTGGTTGGTGTTGGGGTATGTGTTGGTGTCGGGGTATGTGTTGATGTCGGTGTTGCGGTCGGTGTGGGTGTGTCGGTCGGCGTAGAGGTGGGCGTGATGGTAGGCGTCGCTGTTGCAGTGGGCGTGGGTGTCGGGACGGGCAAGCCATACTTGCTGACCCCACCACCATAGGTGCCGAACCAAATGTTCCACTCGTTGTCGGTGGTGATGGCCGTGACGTTATCGTACGACAGCCCCGAATTTGAAGTATTATAGGTTGCCCAATTAGCTCCATCGAACTCGCTTACCCCAGCATCGAGGGTACCGAACCACTTGTTCCCCCGCCAGTCTATGGCAATAGCATTGACCGCCCTGCCTACAAGTCCACTCGACCCGGCAACGTAGGTTGTCCAGGTGCTACCATCGAATCGGCTCACCGCCGCATTCTTGCAGTCGAAGATGTCACACCACTCAATGTATCCGTCGGTGCATCCGCCAATCCACTTCACGTTGGCATTGTCTACGGCGATGGATCGGACGTGATTACTCGCTATGCCTGAGCCTCGAACATAGGTCGTCCAGGTAACTCCGTCGAACTTGCTCACCCCACCAGTAGAGGTGCCGGCCCACACGTGGCCGGAGTTGTCTACGGCGAGGGCATTGATGGAGTTAGATCTCAACCCTGAGTTTGACTTGTTGTAGGTTGTCCAGCTAGTTCCATCGAACCTGCTCACCCCATACCCATACCCATCGGTCAGCCTGGTGCCGAACCACTTATTCCCCGCCTGGTCTACGGCGATGGCAGAGATATAGTTAAGTGCCAGACCGGAGTTCGAGGTGTTGTAGGTCGTCCAATTGGTCCCATCGAACTTGCTCACCCCGTTAGCAGTGCCGAACCACTTGTTACCCTGCTGGTCTATGGCGATGGCATTGACAATTTTATGCACCAGCCCTGAGTTTAAGGGGGTGTAGGTCGTCCAGGTGGTACCGTCGAACTTGCTGACTCCCCCATTGGTGCCAAACCACATGTTTCCCTCGTGGTCCATGGCCATGGACAGGACGAAATTGGACGCCAATCCATTGGCAGTGGTGTAGGTCTCCCAGGTGCCTGGTTGGGCCACATAGAGGTTAGCGGCCTGGGACGAGGAAGCCAGTTGGCTGAAAAGACGAGGGGGGAACCCGCGCTCAAGAGTGGTCAGCAGAGCTACCAGAAGGGCAGAGGCCACGATGAGATACAGCAACCTGGTGAGCGTGACAGTGATCTGTTTGACAGTTGGCTTAGTCATAGAAATTCTCCCTTCATAGCTTAGAGTACTCGTTCTTTTGAATTTATTTTACCACGTCTGGGCCACTTATGCAAATTGGGCCTGGCCTGGGCGGCGATTCGGCGCAAGCCGCTACGTACGGGTGAGAAGAGAAACGAGAGGTCGCCCGGCCTGCTCCCCGGCCTTTCGCTGCGCTTGCTCCAAGCGGGTTGTATTTTTGGGATTGTGAGGTATAATCTGGAAGCTGGAGGCCAAAATGCGGGCGTGGAAGCCCGTGCTGTTGGAGTTGGACAAATGGACATCGTGATCCGTAATGGCACAATCATCACCGCTGGCGGCATTTTCCCCGCCGATGTGGGCATCGTCGGAGAGCGCATCACCGCCCTGGGCGAGGAACTTCGGCCTGAGCTCGGTCGAAGACTGCACGGCGTGGTCGAGCTTGACGCCACGGGCTGCTACGTGCTCCCCGGCGCGATAGATCCCCACGTCCATCTGCAGATGCCGGCGGGGCACTACGTCAGCAGCGACGATTTCACCAGCGGCACCGTCGCGGCGGCGTTGGGCGGCACGACGACGGTGATTGACTTCGTCGAGCCAAAGCCAGGAGAGCCGCTGCTGGACGCGCTGGCGAAACGCCGCACCGAGGCCGACGGCCGCGTGGCGGTGGACTACGGCCTGCACATGACCGTCCCCACCTGGCACGCCGCCCACCCAAAGGAACTGGACGCGCTGTCGGAAGTCGTAGAAGCCAGCGTCCCCAGTTTCAAACTCTACCTGGCTTACGAGGGCCTCCGCCTGGACGATGCCCAGCTCTATCGCGTGATGAAGGCCATCGCGGGCGCTGGCGGCCTGCCAATCGTTCACTGCGAAAACGGTCCCATCTGCGAAATACTGCGTGCCCAGGCCGTGGCTCAGGGCAATACCACTCCCATCTACCACGCGCTGACCCGCCCGCCCCGCCAGGAGGCAGAGGCGGTGAGCCGTGCCATTGACCTCGCCGCGCTGGCTGGAAGCTCCCTCTACGTCGTGCACGTTTCCTGCGCCGAAGCAGCCGCCCGCATCGCAGCCGCCCGGCTACAGGGAGAGCCAATCTACGGCGAGACCTGCCCGCAATACCTGACGCTGACGGTGGACGACCTCGACGGACCGCACGGGGAACGCTTCGTTTGCTCGCCGCCGCTGCGCAGCCAGGCCGACCAGGCGGTCCTGTGGGACACGCTGGCCCGGCGTGACCTGGACGTGCTGGCCACCGACCATTGCCCCTTCACCACCGATGAAAAAAACGGAATTGCTACCAACGGGCGTCCTCGCCCCGACGGTCACGCCGACTTCACTGCCATCCCCGGCGGGCTCCCTTCCATCGAGGCGCGTCTGAGCCTGGCCCACACCCTGGGCGTGCGTGCCGGGTGGCTCACCCTGGAGCGCTGGGTGGAGATCTGCTGCACCAACCCTGCCCGCATCTTTGGCCTGCGCCGCAAGGGGCAAATCGCGCCCGGCCTGGAAGCCGACCTGGTGATCTTCGACCCGGACCGCCGGCTGACCATCCAGGCCGGCAGGACGCTCCACGAGCGGGTGGACTGGTCACCCTACGAAGGGCTGGTTGTCCAGGGATGGCCCCGCGACGTGCTCAGCCGGGGGCGGGTCATCGTACGCGATGGGGAGTTCGTAGGCGAGGCGGGATGGGGGCGCTTCGTGCTGCGCGAGCAGGGATGAGGATGTCCCTCGAGATCCGCGGTGCTCAGGCCACGGCGGGCGGGCACTGGGCATGACCCTGGCTATGGAAACTCAAACTGCGCTTTTTCTCCGCCACCCAGCTAAGCGTTCTTTGATGGCCTTCTCATACCCCTGATCGCTGGGCTCATAGTAGCGGCGGCCCGCCAGCTCATCGGGCAGATACTGTTGGGGAACGTGGTGGCCGGGGTAGTCGTGGGGGTATTTGTAGCCCGCACCGTGGCCCAGGGCCTGGCCGTCCCGGCTGGCATCCTTGAGGTGGTCGGGCACCTCGACCTTGCCCTCCCGTTCCACATCTCCTAGAGCTTTGAAGTAGGCTCCCGTCGAGTTGCTCTTGGGGGCGGTGGCCAGGTAGATGGCGGCCTGGGCCAGGTTGTACTGGGCCTCGGGCAGACCCACCCACTCCAGGGCATCTGCGGCCGAGGTGGCCACGACCAGGGCCTGGGGGTCGGCATTGCCCACGTCCTCCGAGGCGAAGATGATCATCCGTCGAGCGATGAAGCGGGGGGACTCGCCGGCGTAGATCATCTTGGCCAGCCAGTACAACGCGGCGTCGGGGTCGCTTCCTCGCAGGCTCTTGATGAAGGCGGAGATGGTGTTGTAGTGAGCCTCCCGATCGTAGACCAGGGCCCGGCGCTGGATGGATTCCTCGGCTACGGCCAGGTCAACGTGGATCACCCCCTCGGCGGGCTCTGTCGTCTCGATAGCCAACTCCAGAGCGTTCAGAGCGATGCGAGCGTCTCCGCCGGCTATCCTCACCAGGTGGACTATCGCCTCGTCCTCGATCTCGACCTTCAGCTTCCCATAGCCCCGCTCCTCATCGGCCAGGGCGCGACGCAGGATGATAGCCAGCTCCTCCTCGTTCAGGGGTTTGAGCTGAAAGACCCGCGAGCGGGAGACCAGGGGTGGGATGACCTCGAAGTAGGGGTTCTCGGTAGTTGAGCCGATGAAGATGATGGTGCCATCCTCGACGTGAGGCAAAAGGGCATCCTGTTGGGCTTTGTTGAAGCGGTGGATCTCGTCAACCAGGAGAATGGTACGCTGACCGTAGAAGTTCCGCCTTTCCTTGGCCTCGGCGACGATCCTGCGAATGTCGGCCACACCAGCCATGACGGCGCTGAGGGTCTCGAAGTGGGATTCGGTGGTGTTGGCGACGATCATGGCCAGGGTGGTCTTGCCTGTTCCCGGTGGTCCCCACAGGATGAGGGACGACAACTGGTCGCCCTCAATGGATCGCCTCAGCAGCCTTCCTGGCCCTACGATTTCCTCCTGGCCCACGAACTCTTCCAGGCTGCGCGGGCGCATGCGGGCTGCCAGCGGCGCTTGTTTGCTGATTTGATCTCGGCGGCCATACTCGAAAAGGTCCATCGTAACGCTTAACCTGATTGCGGATGTTGACTTAATTATAGCACGAAGGACGCTTTCTGTCTATTTTGCTTCTGCTGTCTTTTGTGATAGAATAGCGAAACCGGTTAGTCTGGGGAGAACACATGCCTGGTTTAACTATCGTACCCATGATTGTGCTCTTAGCGGGTGCCTTGGCACTTCTGCTCTTGCACAGGGCTGCAGGGCCTCGGAATCGAAGCCTGCCGGCTCTGTTGATCATCGGCGGTGCTTTCCTGGTTTTGCTTTTTCTCGCCAGGGACTTGCCAGCCAGCGCCAATATCTCCCGCTGGCGTCCCTTCTTCGAGAGCGATTTGGCTTATCGTGTTGACGGGTTAGCCTTCCTCTTCGCTGCCCTGATGTCCCTGCTGGGACTGGCTACCATCGCCCCGGGTTTGGGCCGCTCCGAATATCCAGAAGGGTCATCCTATGTGGCCCTGTTGTCCTTCCTGGCCATGGGCCTCAGCTTCGTCTTCTCAGCCAACCTCATCACCCTGTGCCTGAGCTGGATCGTGCTTGATTTGACTTTTCTCTGGGCTCTGGCCGCCAGCGACCACGGTGGGTCTAGGGCGACTTCCCTCCCAAGGTTGGGGGGGACTGAGGGGGCTTCCCCCCCAAGGTTGGGGGGGGCCGAGGGGGCTTCCCCCCCAAGGTTGGGGGGGACTGAGGGGGGGCGGACGATGAAGATGGTCCCTCGCGTCCTGAACCTCACTTGTCTGGCTTGCCTGAGCCTGCTGGCGGCGGCTTTGCTCTTGGGTCAGGATGGCGACAGCCTTTCTCTCAGGTCGGGCTCCATATCTACCCCCGCGGTGGGCCTGATTCTGCTGACCGCCCTGATGCGCACGGGTCTCTACCCCTTACACTTCTGGATACCCATCGGTGTCGAAGCTAGCCTGCCTGCCAGGTCCCTGCTCCACCTCGTTCCTGCCAGCGCTGGCCTGTATCTACTGGCCCGCCTCTCCAGTTGGACCAACGGCGGATTGCCCTACGGACAAGCACTGGCCATCGCTGGCAGCTCGGCGTTTTTCATCGGCGCTCTGCTGGCCTGGGCCGAGACCAATGTTCGCCAGACCTTGCCCTTTGTAATGCTCAGCCAGGTGGGCTACGCCGTCACTTCTTTGGCCATTGCCAAACCAACCACGATGGTCGTATTGCCGAGCCTGAACCTTGTCCTTTGCCTGGGCCTCCTCTTCTTGAGCCAGGATAGATCCGAGCTAGGGAGCCTGTGGCCCAGAGCGGCATCAGGCCTGGCCATGGCTTCCTTGGCTGGAGTGCCTCTGACCCTGGGCTTTGTTGGTCGTTGGCATCTTTACCATTCCCTTCTGACGGGCGGCAACCTGGCTTTTCTGGTTTTGAGCTTGCTAGCGGAGGCTCTCCTCTTCGCAGCCTTGCTCAGGATGTGGTCAGCCATCTCTATCCGTGTCTTCCCCGCGGAGCTCGCTTACCAAAGGTCTTCTATGGTGGCTGCGGCGTTGCTGGCTGTGCCCATCCTCATTTTGGGGCTGCACCCACCCGTGTTAAGACCCTTGATGAAAGGCGTGCCTCTCCCTACCTTGATGGGCTTGCTCCGCTCGACGAGCATTGTCCAATGGGTGGTTTTCTTTTTGCCTCTCCTGGGAGGGTACCTGCTCCAACGCCATCGCCAGAGGCTCTTCGATCCAGTTGCAGCCTTTTGGTTGAAGGTGACGGCAACCCTTCGCCTGGAATGGCTCTATAGCCTCCTCGGGCAGGTTGTTGGCGGGGCAGCACGCGCTTTGCGGATGGCGGGGAAGGTGAGCGAGAGCAGGGGATACCTGGGTTGGATCGTTGTCCTGGGCCTTCTGGCGTTCCTGTTCCTTTGGAGGTAAGCGGAGAAGCTATGCCTACTTTACCAGCAGCCTTGGCCAAACTATCGTTTCTTATGACCACGCCGGCCATCGTCGGTTTGGTCTTCACCGCCAGCCTCATCGTCGTCATCCGGGATTGGCGTTTTTCGCTGGCAGCGCTTTCGGTCCAGTACGTCCTGGTGGGCCTCTTGCTAACTCAGCTCATCCAACCCCAGGTGGCCTTGATCAAGGTGCTCATCGGCGCACTGGTGTGCGTCGTCCTGTACCTGACGGCTCGCCTCGTGGATGTGAGCAGGGGCAATGGATCGCCTCTCCCCCCCCCTTCCTCCCCCCCAACTTTGGGGGGGGAGGCCGATTTTGCCTTTCGTCTTTTGGCTGCCCTCTTCGTGGGGTTGATTGCCTACAGCCTGTCGAAACGCTACCCCTTGCCCGAGATGTCGCCAGACATCGGCCTGGCCTGCTACTGGTTGGCCTCGCTGGGCCTGTTGACCCTGATGCTGACCGAGGAGCCGCTGAAAGCAGGCATGGGCCTTCTCACCCTCATCGCCGGCTTCGAGCTGTTCTATTCCGTGCTGGAGCGCAGCCTGAGTGTGGCCGGTTTCCTGGGGATAGCCAACTTCCTCGTCGCCCTAGCCGTTGCTTATCTCGCTGCAGCCTCAAGTGCTGAATGGACAGCAGAGGAGAAGGAGAGATGATCGCTGGCCCTTTGTTCCTGATCGTCTTGCCCCTGGTTCTGGCCCCTGTAGTCTACCTCTTGCGACGCTGGGCGCTCCTGGCGGCTTCCCTCGCTTCGGCTACGGCGTTGGTCATGGCCAGCCTCTGCCTGCGCTTGCCCCTCGACCGACCGGTCTCTGTGTTCGGCTGGGAGGTAGCCCTGGCCGAGCCGATGATGGTGCTGGGACGAGAATTCGCCCTGGAGCTTGCCGGTGGCTTCACTCTCGGCTTCATCTGCCTGGTAGCCACTATTGCCTTCCTCTTTGCCTGGCGCCTATCCCCAAACGACCTTTTTTTCCCCTTGGGCCTGATCATCCTGAGCCTGCTCGGCGCGGCGGTCATGATCCGCCATTTCCTTTTCGCTGTCCTTTTCTTGTGGATAGCGAGCATCATCGCCGTCTTCATCATCCAGGGCAATGGACTGGCCCCTTCACTGCGACGGGGCTCAGGACAGACGATTGGGCTCAGGGCAGGCCCAGGACGCGGAGTCCTGCGGTACCTGGTCATGGTGAGCCTGGCCATCCCTCCTTTGTTAATAGCACCCTGGTTGATCGAACTCCAGGTCGTCAACCCCGACAATCTGGCCCTCCTCCGTTACGCCACTGTCCTGCTGGCCATAGGGTTCGCCATCCTGCTGGCAGTAGTGCCCTTCCATGGTTGGGTCTCCGCCGTGGCCGCAGATGCCCCACCTGTGGTGGCCGCCTTCGTTCTCACCGTGACCAACGCCGTGGTGCTGTTGCTGATGCTGGGCCTGCTGCAATCCCACTCCTGGCTATCTGGAGATCCACAAGTCTTTCGTCTCCTGCGCCTGGGTGGGCTCTTGACGGCTGTCGTGGGTGGACTGCTGGCTTTCGCCCAGCGGGATTTCGGTCGCCTGCTGGGTTACGCGGTATTGAGCGACATGGGGTGCACCCTGGTGGCCCTGGGCGTTGCCTCCCCCGCTGCTCTTACCGCTGCCCTGTTGCAGGTTGCCCATCGCGCCGTGGGCCTGATGTTAGCAGCCATGGGGCTGGCGGTGATACGTCACCGCGCCGGCAGCGATTCCTTCGCCCCCCCCTCTTTCCCCCCCATTGGGGGGGATGAAAGGAGGGGTGGAGTGGCCAGGCGGTGGCCTCTTTCAGTGGCTGGCCTGGTACTGGGCGGGCTATCCCTGGCGGGGATGCCCCTCACTGCTGGCTTCCCCGGCCGCTGGGCCATCTATCGCCTCTTTTCAGCGCCTGGCCTGGCCCTGGTTCTGCTGCTATCGGGAGCGGGCGTAGCCTTCGCCTACCTGCGCGGCCTGAGCACCCTCCTGGGTCCGTCCACTGAGCTCAAAGGGAAACGAGAGCCCTTCATCGCTTCCCTCATCATCGTGGGGATGATCGTCCTCTGCATCGGGTTGGGACTCCGCCCGCAGTGGCTGCTGCCATTTATCCAGCGGGTGGTGGAGGGCTTCAGCTTCCTGGCTGCCCGAAGATGATGGATTTTGAGAAAATAATCCACGGCTACGGGAATAAACTTTCAAAATTCATCAGCCGGCTTTGGCTTTTTAGCCTGGCGATTCATCGCCGGTTTATTGATCGTTGGCAAAATCTCTGGAAAGATGCTATAATACTCTTGGCATTGAAGCCATCCCGCAGGACTGGCGGGAGAAGCTGGAGAATCGTGAGCATATTGAGGACCTGGCGCTGAAGCTGGTGGAGACAAAGCAGGAAAAGTATCGCTGAGATTGCTGAGAGCCGCCGAGAGCGCTGAAAGATAAGCCCTCAGCGGGTTCAGCGGAGTTCAGCGCAATCAGCGATTCAAAACGGAGACGAATGACCACATCCAAGCTCATCGTTAACCCCATCGCCGGCCGAGGGGCTGGCGAGCAGGCCATCCCTCACATCGAACGGATACTGAGCCGGAGGCTGTAGAATGACGCTCACCTACCAAGTGGTGACTTCGACCATCAAGGGCCTGCTTCGTTTTCTCTGCCGGGTGGACGATGCGCAATTGGCGCGAGTGCCAGACCGGGGACCGCTGATCATCGTCGCCAACCACGTCAACTTCCTGGAAGTGCCACTTCTCTACACCCACCTGCAGCCGCGCTCAGTGACCGGCTTCGCCAAAGCTGAAATCTGGGACAATCCTGCCCTGGGGGCACTGTTCGACCTGGGAGGAGCTATCCCGTTGCAGCGCGGGGAGGCGGACATGGTGGCTTTGCGCCAGGCGCTGAAAGTTCTGGAAGCGGGGCACATCCTGGCCGTGGCCCCTGAGGGCACCCGCAGCGGCCACGGGCGACTACAGCGGGGCAAACCCGGCGTCGTGTTCCTGGCGTTGCACAGCGGTGCGCCCCTGCTGCCCGTGGTTTACTACGGTGGGGAGCTCTTCTGGCGCAACCTGTCACGCCTGCGCCGCACCGACTTTCACATCGTCGTGGGCCAGCCGTTCTACCTGGAGCCTGGCGAGGTCAAGATAACCCGCCAGGTGCGCCAGCTTATGGTTGACGAGATCATGTATCAGGTGGCGGCGCTGCTGCCCCAGGCCTACAGAGGTGTCTACGCCGAACTGGCAGCGGCTACCGAAGCATACCTCCGCTTTCCCGACGGTGTAGAAAGCAACCTGCATCGCCGCAGGGTTGGAACTGCTGAAGCCGCTGAGGGACGCTGATGACGCTGAACTGGGTCTGGAACAAGGCCGATTGTAAGTAGGTCGCGAAACAGCTAACTCCTTGCAATTTGTCAAAATTGATATATACTATCGGTACATGTTATGCACAAAGGAGGTACCGTGGAAACTGCAAAACTATTTCGAAATGGGCGAAGCCAAGCCGTAAGGCTTCCAAAAGACTTCAGACTCGAGGGAGCAGAGGTCTTCATCAAGAAGGTTGGAAATGCCATTCTGCTTATCCCCTACCGCGAGTCCTGGCAAACCCTCTTTGATAGCCTAGACCAGTTCTCTAATGACTTTATGGAAACCCGCAATCAGCCTGAACAGCAAGCCAGAGAGAGTCTCTTCGCATGAAATATCTTCTTGACACCAATATCTGCATCTACGTGATCAAGAAGAAGCCTCCACAGGTGTTACAGCAATTCCGCTCTCATTTCGTCGGGGACATAGGCGTTTCCTCCATCACTGTAGCGGAGTTACAGTACGGTGTTCAGAAGAGCCAATACCCTGAACAAAACCAACGGGCTCTGGAGCAATTCCTGGTACCACTGGTCATTGTGGGTTTCGATGAACAAGCAGCCGCTATGTATGGAAAAATACGGGCTGCGCTGGAAGCTCAAGGGACTCCGATTGGGGCGTTGGACATGCTAATAGCAGCTCACGCGCTTAGTCTGGGCGTTACACTGGTAACGAACAATATCCGTGAGTTTTCGAGGGTTCCTGAGCTTCAATTGGCCAACTGGATCACGGAGTGAGAGTAATAGGGTGAAATCTTTGAAACCAGGCTCTCAAGGCTCGAGCGATCCTGCTCTGGTCGTGGAGAATCTTTTCTTCAAATATCGCGACCGGCCTGATTACGCCCTGCGAGATATCACCTTTGAGCTGGAGGCAGGGCAGATCATGCTGGTGGCCGGAACCAGCGGCTGCGGCAAAACGACCCTGATCCGCTGCATCAACGGCCTCATCCCCCGCAGCTACAAGGGCGAATTGGAAGGGCGGGTCGTTCTCCACGGGGAAGAGACGGACGACAAGCCCCTGGCCGCCATATCCCAAATCGTGGGCACGGTGCTGCAGGACCCGGAGCGCCAAATCCTGGGCAGCCGGGTGGTCAACGAGGTGGCCTTCGGGCTGGAGAACCTGGGGCTGCCACCTGCGGAAATCACCGCCCGTGTAGATGAGACCCTGGACTACCTGGGCATCAACCACCTGCGGCGGCGGGAGACCTTCTACCTCTCCGGCGGCGAGAAGCAGAAGGTGGCCCTGGCCGGCATCCTGGCCATGCAGCCCTCCATCCTGCTGCTGGATGAGCCCCTGGCCAGCCTCGACCCCGCCAGCGCGCAAGAGGCCCTGCGCCTGATTCGTCAACTGGCCGACGAGGGACGGGCCATCCTCATCGTCGAGCACCGGGTGGAAGACATCCTGAAGATCAGGCCGGAAAAGGCCCTGTTTCTGATGGATGGCCAGGTGCATTATCTGGGGCCCACGGCCGGCCTGGAACGGGTGGTGGACTATCGTGAGGTCAAGCTGCCGGCGCCGATGATCATAGAGAAAGCCCGCCGTTTGTGCTTGGGTGCTGAGGTGCTGGGGTGCACGGGTGAAATCTCCTCTGCTCCCCTGCTCCCCTGCTCCCTTGCTCCCCTGCACAAATTGGTGGAGTTCCAGGAGGTGAGCTTCGCCTACGAAGATGGGCCGCTGGTGCTCCACGACGTCAACGTGACCATCAACCGCGGCGACATCATCGCCATCCTGGGTCCCAATGGGGCGGGCAAGACCACCCTGGTCAAACACGCCATCGGCCTGCTGAAGCCCAAAGAGGGGCGAGTGCTGGTCGAAGGAGTGGACACGCACGAGTTGAGCGTGGCCGAGATCGCCAGGACGCTGGGCTACGTCTTTCAGAGCCCCAGCCACATGCTCTTCGCCCCCACCGTGCGGGAGGAGCTGGCCTTTGGGCCGAAGAACCTGGGCTACGACCAGGCTACCATTGACCAGGGGGTGGCCGAAGCGGTGAGCATCCTCAACCTCAGCGGGCTGGAAGAGTACTCGCCCCTGGCCCTCAGCTTTGGCCAGCAGAAGCGGGTCAGCATCGCCGCCATCATGTCCATGCGCTCCAAAATCCTGGTGATGGATGAGCCTACAGCGGGCCAGGACTACAAAAACTACATGGCTTTCATGGATTCCATCCTGCAGTTGCCGAACTTCGAGGCCATTCTGTTCATCACCCACGATATAGACCTGGCAGTTTGCTACGCCAACCGCGTGATCCTGGTCTACGAGGGGTGCATCGTCGCCGACGGGCCGCCCCAGGAGGTGCTGGCCCGGTACGACCTCTTGGAACGTTGCCACATCGTGCCCACCTCGCTGCTGGCGGCCAACCTGGAGCGCCTGCCCCAGACGGGGCGGTTTATGCGGGCGGAGCTGTTGGCCCACGCCGCATAGATATTGGGTATTGCCCCGCGCCGGGGGAGGGACGCGGGGTCAAAATAAAGCAAAGGAGGGAGAAAAATGAAAAACAAAGCGTTAACGTGGCTCATCGTCCTGGTCGTGTTCGTGGCGCTGATGGTGATCGCCAGTCTGCTAACCGGTCCCGAAGGGGCACGGCTGTCTGGCGTCTTGTGGATTATCTTCACCCTCATCGCCGCGGTGATCATCTACGCCATCTACTTTGCTACCGCCGAGAGCAAGGTCTGGGAAGTGGGCACCCGCCAGGTGGTGTACATGGCCATCGGCGCAGCGCTCTACGGCGTGCTCACCTGGTGGGCCAACGCCGCCGCCTTGCCTTCGGTCAGCCTGGTTAGCCTGCGCCCGACGGTGTGCCTGCCCATCTTCTTCGGCTTCGTCTTCGGGCCGGTGGTGGGCTTCTTCACTGGCGCGGTGGGCAACATCCTGGGCGACTTCCTGACCGGGTGGGGGGTCTATCCGGTATGGGACATCGCCAACGGCTTCATGGGCTTTGTGCCGGGCCTGATCCTGCTCTTCGCCGACAAGAGGCGTGGCCTCAACGTCCTGACCGTTGCTGTCGCCGTGTTGGTGGTCATCGCTGCGGCCATCGTCCTGATCAAGCCGGTGATACCCCACCCCTGGACAGGTGAGGAGACGGACTT
>VGOG01000031.1 GCA_016875995.1 Chloroflexota bacterium | reverse complement strand
GGGAGAGGCCATCGCCAACCGCTACGTCCTCGTGCTGCCAGAGACGGCCTTCACCCCCAACCAGGCTCAACTGGCCGTGGGCCTCTACGATTTCGCCACCGGCGAACGCCTGCCGGCCTGCGGCCCCACGGGGGAGCCCCTGGGCGATAACGCCCGCTTTCTCGAATTCGAGATCCTGCCCCGGGCCGAAACAGGAGTACCCAACCCTGTCCACTTCAACTTCGCGAACAGGATCGCCCTCATCGGATACGACCTGGACCGACGAACGGCCTCGCCCGGTGAGACCATCCACCTGACCCTCTACTGGCGGGCCCTGGCCGAGATGAAAGAAGATTACACCGTCTTCACCCACGTTCTGGGAGAAGAGAACCGCATCTGGGCGCAACATGATAGCTGGCCCCTGGACGGCGACGCTCCCACTTCAACCTGGCAGCCAGGCCAGACGATAGCCGACGAATACGAACTCACCATCTACCCCGACACTCCCGCCGACGTGTACGACGTCGAGATCGGCTTCTACCTGGCGGAGACAGGAGCCCGCCTGAGAATCGTGGGTGAGGGCGGGCGACTGCTGGACGACCGCGTACTGTTGAGCAAAGTAAGAGTCAAATAAAGGCCAAAATCCAAAGTTCAAAGTCCAAAATCCAAACCGATGACTTTGAATTTTGAGCTTTGAGCTTTGGACTTCGGATTATGGACGAGAGACCTCGCACGATCAAACAACATCTGGGCATCGTCGTCATCCTGGCGGCCTTCTTTGCCCTGGGCATCACCTACGCTGTTACCACGCCCCTCTTCGAAGCGCCCGACGAACTGCAACACTATGCGCGCATCAAACGAGTGGCTGAAGCTATTGGGTTGTTTGAATTGGATCCTGCTGTGAGCCAGCTTGCGCATCAACAGAGATATCAACAGCCTCTCTATCATCTGGTGGGAGCACTGGTTACTTTTTGGGACGACGCGGGAGACCTGCCCAGGCTGCTGTGGTTCAATCCCCACGCCGACATCGGCGTGGCCAAAGCCGACGGCAACGTGAATCTGCTGATCCACACGGGGAAAGAGGGCTTCCCCTATCGGGGGACTTCTTTGGGCGTATACGCCCTGCGCCTTCTATCGGTGCTGATGGGCACAGGCACAGTGCTTTTCACCTATTTGATCGCCCTGGAGATCTTCCCCCAGCGCCAGGACCTGGCTTTCGGCGCAGCCGCCATCAACGCCTTCATTCCCCAGTTCCTGTTCATCAGCGGCGTTGTCAATAACGACAATTTAGTGACGCCGCTGTGTAGCCTGGCGCTGTTGATGATGGTCAAAATATCTAATATCCAATATCCAATATCGAATCGCAATCGGCTATTGGATATTAGATATTGGATATTGGGACTTGTCCTTGGCCTGGCAACCCTGACCAAGGTGAACGCTTTGGGTCTGCTGCCCTTGGCAGTTCTGGTCGTGGCCATCAGCAGTTATCGGCAGCGGTCTGTCAAGCTGTTTATATCAAGCACGGCTCTCGTATTGGGTACAGTAGCCGTGGTATCCGGCTGGCGATTTGTCAGGAATTGGCAGCTCTATGGCGATCCCACCGCTCTGCAGATGTTCCTGGACACCCTCGCCCCCCGCCACCCGAAACCAACCTTGCCCCAATTCATGGCCGAGTGGGGGGATTATGGCCACTCCTTCTGGGGCCTCTTCGGCCTGGGCAACGTCCCTCTGGGAGCGCCAGTCTATCGCATCCTGGATACCCTGGCCCTGTTGGGAGCTCTGGGCACGTTGATCTTCCCGGTCAGAGCGTGGCGAAGGCGACGAGTAGACGACAGGGCCTGGATTAAGGTGCTGGTCCTGCTCGCCTGGCTGGTTATCCTCTTTGGGAGTCTGATGACCTGGGCCATCAGGATCTTGACCGCCATTGGCCGGTTCCTGTTCCCGGCTGTCTCGTCCATTTCGATCCTGCTCTGCCTGGGCCTGAGCCAGCTCGTGCCCCGCCGCTACACCAAAACGCTGGCCTGCCTGATAGCCGGCCTGATGTTCGCCATCGCCGCCATCACCCCCTTCCGCTTCATCGCCCCAGCCTACGCCAAACCCCAACCCCTCTCAGCAGCAGAGATCGCGGCCATCCCCAACCGCCTCGACGTCTCCTTCGGCGGAGCAATGAAACTCCTGGGCTACGATCTATCAATACCCAATACCCAATATCCAATACCCATTAACCTCAAACCCGGCGACTTCCTGGAGGTCACCCTCTACTGGCAATCCCTGTCCCAGATGAACCAGGACTACAGCGTCTTCGTCCACCTGCTCGACGAAAACGAGCTCATCGTCACCCAGCGGGACATGTACCCAGGACAGGGCCTCTATCCCACCAGCCTGTGGGCCGTGGGAGAGGCCATCGCCAACCGCTACGTCCTCGTGCTGCCAGAGACGGCCTTCACCCCCAACCAGGCTCAACTGGCCGTGGGCCTCTACGATTTCGCCACCGGCGAACGCCTGCCGGCCTGCGGCCCCACGGGGGAGCCCCTGGGCGATAACGCCCGCTTTCTCGAATTCGAGATCCTGCCCCGGGCCGAAACAGGAGTACCCAACCCTGTCCACTTCAACTTCGCGAACAGGATCGCCCTCATCGGATACGACCTGGACCGACGAACGGCCTCGCCCGGTGAGACCATCCACCTGACCCTCTACTGGCGGGCCCTGGCCGAGACGAAAGAAGACTACGTCGTCTTTGCCCACCTGCTGCGGGGCCAAGACCAGATCTGGGCCAGGGCGGACAGCCAACCGCTGGATGGCGCTGCTCCCACCTCCACCTGGCAGCCAGGGTGGATCATCGAGGACAGATACGAGCTAACCACCGAGCTCGACGCTCCGCCAGGCATCTATGAGATCGAAGTAGGGCTCTACCTGCCCCAGGCTGGCAAGCGATTGAGCATCCTGAGCCCGGATGGACGCCTGGTAGGTGATCGCCTCCTGCTGAGCAAAGTACGAGTAAAGTTCAAAATCCAAAGCTCAAAATCCAAACCGATGACTTTGAACTTTGAGCTTTGAACTTCGGAGGACTATGGACCAAGGACCTGGGACCATCCGACAACACTGGCCCATCGCCCTCATCCTGGCAGCCTTCCTCGCCCTGGGCATCGTCTACGACGTGGCCACACCCCTCTTCGAGAAACCCGACGAGATGTGGCACTATCCCTACGTCAAGTGGCTGGGCGACGGGCAGGGCCTGCCGGTGCAAGACCTGGCCCGGACGCAGCCTCTGATGAGACAGGAGGCCACCCAGCCCCCGCTGTATTATGTCACGGCGGCCCTGGCCACTTTCTGGATCGAGGATGACCACTGGCAGGACCTGGTATGGCTCAATCCCTTCTGGGGTTACAGCGCTCCCGGCACAGTCAACGACAACAAAAACCGAGTGCTGCATACCGATAGGGAACGCTTCCCCTATCGTGGAGCAGTGTTGGCCATTCGCCTGGCTCGCCTGGTATCGGTGATCTGGGGAGGAATCACCGTTCTGGCCACCTACCTGATCGGTCTGGAACTGTTCCCGAAATGGCGTTCTTTTGCGGCTGGTGCTGCCGCACTGGTTGCGTTCAACCCCCAGTTCGTCTTTATCGCGAGTGCAGTTAGCAATGATAGTGCAGTGTCTGCACTCTGTACCCTGGCCCTTTTGATGATAGTCAAAATCGTCAATCGAAAATCGAAAATCGAAAATCGCGATTGGGTATCGTTGGGTCTCGTGCTGGGATTAGCCCTCCTGGCGAAGGCGAGTGCCCTGGCCCTGCTGCCCCTGGCGGTGGTGGCCATCGCCGTGGCTGCTTGCCTCCAGACCTCCGAGGTCTTAGAGAGCACCTTCGCTGAGCAGATTTCCGTCAAAAGCAATGATCTTCCCCTTGAAGAGCCATCTTCTAGACCTCGGAGGTCTAGCCACTCTAAATGCCACGCTTTCCTCAAAGGATGCATCATCGTCTTCGGTATTGTTGCCCTGATAGCGGGATGGTGGTATACTTTGAATTGGCGTCTGCACGGCGACCCGCTGGGGGTGCAGATTCACCAGGAAATCGTCGGGCCCGGCAGGCCAGAGCTTACCCTGGCCCAGTTAGTCCACGAGCTCTCTCAAATGGAGCTTTCCTTCTGGGCAGCCTTTGGCTGGGGCAACGTCCACGCCCACTCCTGGATGTACACCGCTCTGCGAATTGCGGTGCGCCTCGGCGCTCTGGGGCTGGTAATCATGGCTATCGGTGAGCTGAGGAAACCGAAATTAGAAAAACCCACCCGGCTCGGCTTGGCCCTGCTCCTGCTATGGGGCCTTTTGGTGTTCGTGGCCCTGCTGCGCTGGCTGCAATGGATCTTCGCCCCCTCCGGGCGGCACCTCTTCCCGGCCATTTCGTCCATCGCTATCCTGCTCTTGCTGGGGCTGCGGCAGTTCGTCCCCAGCCGCTTACAGGGAAAGGCCACAGTCCTGCTGGCGGGGGCGATGTTCGTATTCGCCAGCATCTGTCCCGTGGCCTACATCGTGCCAGCCTACGCCAGGCCCCCCTTGCTCTCAGAAGCGGCCATCGAGGCCATCCCCCATCGCCTGGACGTGAACTTCGGCGGAGTGATGAAGCTGCTAGGATATGAGCAACCAATATCCAATATCCAATACCCCATATCCAACACCTTAAAGCCCGGCGATTCCCTGACCGTGACGCTCTATTGGCAATCGTCAGCCAAGATAAACCGAGACTACGCCGTCTTCGTGCATCTGCTGGACGAGAACGACCTCGTTTTGGCCCAGAGGAACACCTTCCCCGGGCTGGGCAGCTTTCCCACCACCCTGTGGCAGGCTGGCGATGCCATCGCTGACACCTACACCCTGATGTTGCCGGAGACGACCTACGCCCCCGGCTCGGCTCAACTGGAGGTCGGGCTTTACGATTTTGCGACGGGTGAACGGTTGCTCGTGTACGGGACCGACGGAGAACCAGCGGGCGACAACGTACGCTTCGGTAAAATCGAGGTCTTGCCCAGGTCCGAAACCGGCCTGCCCAATCCGGTGCATTTCAACTTTGGGGGCAAAGTCGCTCTGGTGGGTTATGAGATGGATCGCAGAAAGGCCGAGCCGGGCGAAGCAATCCGCCTTACTCTATACTGGCAGGGCCTGGCCAAGATGAGGGACGACTACACCGTGTTCGTTCATCTGCTGAGAGAAGGGGATCAGATCTGGGCGGGAGCGGACCGCCAGCCGCAGACACCTACCTCCACCTGGGCCAGGGGTCAAATCGTGGTGGACGAATACGAGCTGGTCATCGCCCCCGACGCCCCTCCCGACGTCTACGAGGTCGAGGTGGGGCTCTACCTGCCTGAGACCGGGGAGCGCCTGAACCTCCTCGACCAGGATGGCCGGCTGATTGGCAACCGTGTCCTGTTGAGCAAAGTGCGGGTGGAATGAACACAAATCACAAATCACAAATCACAAATCTCAGATCACAAATCGCAAATCGCAAATCGCAAATCGCAAATCGCAAACGGGGAAGCTCTAATCTCCAACCTCCAACCTCCAACTTCCAGCCTCCAGCCATCGCCCTCATCCTGGCTGCGTTTATTGTCTTGGGCGTTACCTACAGTATCGTCACGCCCATCTTCGAGGCGCCGGATGAAATCTACCATTACTTTTTGATCAAGCACCTGGCTGATGGAAAAGGTCTGCCAGTACAGGATCCTGAGAATCCAGGCTTGTGGAGGCAGGAGGGCAGCCAGCCGCCCCTGTATTATCTGATCGGCGCACTGGCCACTTTCTGGATAGATACCAGCGAGGCGGAGGATCTACTCTGGTACAACCCTCAGCGCAACGTTGGCACCCCTCTGGACCCAGGCAACAAAAACGTGATCGTGCACACCCAGAGAGAGAGCTTCCCCTTTCGGGGCACAGCGTTAGCCGTGCACCTGGTCCGCCTGCTATCGGTGCTTTTGGGGGCAGGCACGGTGCTCGTGACCTATCGTCTCGCTCTGGAGATTTTCCCCAACCACGAACATCTGGCCGTCGGCGCGGCAGCCATCAACGCCTTCATTCCCCAGTTTCTGTTCATCAGCGGCGCCGTTAACAATGATAACCTAATAACCTTCCTCTCCTCCCTGGCTTTGCTTCTCATATCACGCATCACGCATCACGCATCACGTTTCACGCATCACGCATCACGAATCACGAATCCCAATTGGTCATTGGTCATTGGTCATTGGTCATTGTTAGGTTTCGTCCTGGGTCTGGCCTGCCTGTCCAAGCTAACCGGCCTGGGTCTGTTGATCTTGACCGTCATCATCTTGATCGTGGAAGCCTACCGTCGCCGGTCAGCGAGGCCGTTGGTCGGGGGGGTGATTGCCTTCGTCGTGGCCCTGGTGGTAGGCGGCTGGTGGTACGTCAGAAATTGGCAGCTTTACGGGGACCCGACCGGCTTGAACATGATGTTGGCCGTGGTGGGCCGACGTAGCCTGTCACCGAGTATTTCGGGTTTGTGGGGCGAGTTCCGGGGACTCCGCATGTCGTTCTGGGCCCTGTTTGGCTGGTTCAGCATTCTGGTCTCGCCCGCAGCCTACGCCATCCTGGACACTGTAAGCTTGCTCGCCCTGGTGGGCCTGGGGATTTGCTTGGTGAGACAGCACGTGATTTCCGATTTGCGATTTTCGATTGCCGGTTTTCTGAATCGAAAATCGGCAATCGGCAATCGAAAATCGGGGGCGGTGGGGGTATTGATTCTCTGGCTGGCCATCGTCTTCCTGGGCCTGATCCGCTGGACATTGACGACGCCGGGCACTCAGGGGCGGCTGCTTTTCCCCGCCATCTCAGCTATATCCATCCTGCTGATGCTGGGCCTGAGCCAACTGGTGCCTGAAAGATACGCCAGAATCCTGGTGAGCGTGATTAGTCTGGGGATGTTCGTCTTTGCCACCCTCTGCCCATTTCTCTACATCGGCCCAGCCTATGCCAGGCCGCCTGTTCTCTCCCCCGATGAGGTCCCGACGGGGGTGGTGCACGATTTTGGAGAGAGAATCCGACTCCTCGGTTTCAAACTGGATAAGGAGAGGGTGAGACCTGGCGAGACCTTAGGCATCACGTTCTATTGGCAAGGGCTGGTCGAGATGGAGGAGGACTACTATCTGTTCATCCACCTGCTGGGGCGGAGGCGGGAGCTGGTGGGCAACGAGGACACTTACCACGGCTGGGGCACATATCCCACCAGCCTGTGGAAGCCGGGAGAGATCATCGCCGATACCTATCGGCTGCCCATCAGCCAGGAGGCCCTGGCCCCCAGCCTGATCCGCGTGGACGTGGGCCTCTACGAACCTTCCACCGGCTCCCAACTTCAACCTCAAAGCGTCGTCATTGGCCAGTTGAAAATGGCACCTGAAGAACTTCAAAGTTCAAAGTTCAAAGTTCAAAGTTTTAACCTGGACAGCAAGCTTGCCTTGATCGGATATGAAGTGGATAGGACTGAGTTCAGTCCAGGCGAAAAGGTCCGTCTGACCCTCTACTGGCAGGCTGAGGGGGAGATGGGCACCGACTACACCGTCTTCACCCATCTGATTGACGAGGAAGGCAAAATCTGGGGGCAGATGGACAGCCAGCCCCTGGAGGGCGATTACCCCACCTCGTGCTGGGACGTCGGTGAGGTCATCGAAGACGAATACGTCTTGGTCATCAATGAGAACACCCCAGCGGGTCTCTATTGGCTGGAGGTGGGAATGTACGAACTGGCGACAGGGCAGCGATTGCCCATCTTGAACGCTGATGGGGAAGTGAAGGATGACCGTATTCTGCTGCCGCTCAGCATAACTGTGAAACGTAAAACGTGAAACGTAAAACGTGAAACGTGAACTCATGCATCGCGTTTGACGCTTGACGTTTTACGTTTGACGTTTCACTATTTGGAGGTGTCTATGCAAAACCCTGCCTACAATCGTCTACAAGCCATTTTCATGTCCGATAAACGCTGGGTGGTGGCCCTGGCAGTGGTGGCTCTCTGCCTGGCGGTGGGAACCATCGGGGGATGGCTGATCGCCTATCTCAGCCCGCTGCTCACCGCAGCCCTGGTGATGGCCCTCGTTGTGGGGATGCTGATGCTGCGGAGCACTCAATTCGGCTTCGTGGCTCTCGTCGGCATCGTCTGCCTCCTGCCCTTCGCCGCCCTGCCCATCAGGATCGGCTTCACCCCCACTTTTCTGAACCTGGTGCTGGCAGTGCTCTTCGCCGTCTGGCTGGCCCGCCTGGTTGCCCCCCTACCCCCCCAACGCCGGGGGGAACTGAAATCTCCCAGTGGTCCCCCCCCAGAATTGGGGGGCCGGGGGGGCAGGGCCGGCCAACAGCAGGATTTCGTAACCTCCCCTCTGGCTCTGCCCATCGTGATCTTTCTCTTCCTGGCCTTCGTTTCCTTCGTGGCCGGCCTGGCCCACGCCAGCCCCACGCCCAACGCCGTGCGCCGCTTCGCCGAGATCGTGATGGGCATCGCCCTGTTCTTCGTGACGGTCAATTGTGTGCGAAGCCGAGAGGAACTGGAGCGATTGGTACTGATCATCATCCTGGCCGGCTTCGGGGCGGCCCTGATCGGGGTGGGGCTCTACTTCCTGCCCCGCGCCCTCACCGTTCGCCTGCTCTCCACATTGCGCATCTTCGACTACCCGGCCGGCTGGGGGGTGCTGCGCTTTATTCGCGATGATCCTTCGCTACCCATGCGGGCCATCGGCACCTCCGTTGACCCCAACATCCTGGGCGGCCTGTTGATCCTGGTAGCATCTCTGACGGTTCCGCAGCTTTACACCCGGCGTCCTCTCTTCAACCGCGCGCTGGCCGTACTCATCCTGGCTGTTATGGGCCTCTGCCTGATCCTGACCTTCTCGCGAGGCTCAATGCTCGGCCTGGGCTGTGCGCTGGCGCTGCTGGGCGTGGTCAAGTACCGCCGCCTGCTCCCCGCGTTGATCGTCGCCGGCCTGCTCATCTTGCTTCTACCGCAGACCCGAGAATACGTCGTCCACTTCGTTCAGGGGGTGCAGGTTCAGGACCTGGCCTCCAAGATGCGCCTCGGAGAGTACAAGGACGCTTTCATCTTGATCAGCCGCTACCCCTGGCTTGGGGTAGGCTTCGTTGGCACTCCCGACATAGACATCTACCTGGGGGTATCCAGCCTTTACCTGCTCATCGCCGAGGAGATGGGTTTGGTGGGGCTGAGTGTGTTTTTGGCCATCATGGCCATCTTCTTTAGATATACCTGGCGCAGTTGGAAAAGCATGGACCCTGATCCCCGCCTGGAGGCCATCCTGTTGGGCCTACAGACAGCGGTGGTGGGGGGGCTGGTGGGGGGGATTCTCGACCATTACCTCTTTAGCTTCCCCCATGCCGTGGCCTTGTTCTGGCTATACGTCGGCCTGGCAGTGGCAGCCGCCAGGTTAACGGCCGGAATCCCATTGCTGCGAAGCTCTTGATACTTGATTCACCAGATGCGCCCCGCCGCCTCCTGGTTGTTCAGATGGTGACGACATCTCTCGCCCACTCCTGGTTCTCCTGATACCAGCCCACCAACCGGGACACGCTTTCCCGGAAAGGGTGCTGTGGCCTCCAATCAAGCAGCCGCTCGGCCTTGGAAATGTCGGCCCAGGTAGCCAGCACATCGGTGGGATGACGGGGCTTGTACTCGATGTTCGCCTTCTTGCCAACCAGCTCTTCCACCAGCCGGATGGCATCATTCAGCACGATCGGCTCATTGGAGCCCAGGTTGATCACTTCGTAGCCCATTGGCTTCAAGGCCGCCAGCGTCCCCCGGGCGATGTCGTTCACGTAGGTGAAGTCACGGGACTGCTGCCCATCGCCGTACACGATCACTGGCCGCCCCTCGCTGATCCACTGCACGAAACGAAAGAGGCTCATGTCGGGCCGGCCAGCGGGGCCGTACACGGTGAAGTAGCGCAGCACGGTCACGTCCAGGTCGTAGAGGTAATGGTACGTATAACACAGCGCTTCGGCCGCTTTCTTCGAGGCGGCGTAGGGCGAGAGGGGACCATCGGTGTTGGCATCCTCCCGGAAGGGCCGGGGGTTGCGCGCTCCATAGAGGCTGGACGTGGACGCCTGCACGAATTTCTTCACCCCGAACTCCCGACACAACTCCAGCAGGTTCAGCGTGCCGGTGACGTTCGTTTCAAAGTAGATCCAAGGGTTCTCGACAGATTGGCGGACGCCTGCGCGAGCGGCCAGGTTGATGACGGCGTCGAATCTCGGATCTCGAATTGCGAATTGCGAAAACAGGCCTGATAGCGCCGTACGATCTGTGATGTTGAGGCGATAGAAGGTGAGATTTGGGTGATCCTTGATCTGATTGAGTCGCCAGTGTTTCAGGCGGACATCGTAGGCGTCGTTCAGGTTGTCCACACCAACCACAGTGTGACCGTCGGCCAGCAGGAACTCCGTCACCTTCCAGCCGATAAAGCCGGCACAACCGGTAACAAGATAAGTGGCCAGGACGACCCTCTCCTCATTGACGTGCCATTTGGCACTATGTCGCGTAGGTCTGCCGAATCTGCTCAAGGCTCTCTTTTATTCTCCCTGTCCCCAAACCACCGATAATCAATGTTGGGGAAGAGCTTGTCGCGTTCGTAGAGTTCTTCAACCAAAGCTGGGGCTGCCTGCCCGGCCGCGGCGAGTTCGGCCAACTGATTGAAGCGCTCCAGGTGGTCGTCGAAGCGCACGATGGCGTACTCGCGGGCCTGGCCGGTGGTCACCAGAAAGGGCCAATCGCTGGACTGCATCAGCAAAAGCTCCCGCGCGGCCTGACTCAGGACGGCGGCCAGGTCGCCGTGGGCGTCTGGATGCCGGGCCACGAGCTGTTCCATGCGGCGCTCCGCCTGGTGGATGGGCTTCCACATCCAGTGAGTGTCGTGGTTGTCCCAGGTCCAGTGCCCTCCCCCCATACCCCAGGAGCCCTCCGGCAAGGCCAGCACGTCCTCAGGCGGGTGCTCCGCGATAAAATCGCTGGCCGTGGTCAGCTCTACTGTCTCGCTCTGGCTCAGGATCCTCAGCACCTCCCGCATCCATTGGATGCCCTCGAACCACCAGTGGCCGAAGAGTTCGGTGTCGTAGTTGGAGGCGATGAGGCCGAATCTGCCGCTCTCCTCACGATATTGAGACAACAGGTCACCAACCAGCCAGGCGAAGTGGCGGGAGTGCTCGCCTAATTTGTACTGAGCCCAGTCGGGATGGTAATAATCCTTCTGTCCCAGATCAACCCGCGCCCCGGTAACCCGCCAGTAGCGGAGGCCGGAGACGCCGTCTTTCTTGTGGAACTCCAGGTAGTCGTAGTCGCCGGGATACCCCCACTCGGCCGACCAGACCTGCATCCCGGTGCGGTTGTTGCGCCCGATGACGGCTACCGGCGAGTACGCCATCTCTCCTCTGCCGGCCACGTAGTAAGGTTGGTAGGTGGTTTTCTCGGTGGGCTCTACGTAATCGGGCAGGGGCACCACGATGCGCTTGGGCACGTCCCCATAGCCGATGGCATCGCCAGCGGCCTTGCCCACCGGCAGGCCACCCTCGATGGTGTGGGTCTCGCTGAAGAAGCACCCGATGTCCAGCCCGGCCAGGAACTCCTCCAGACCGGGCTTGTAGTAGTGCTCCCCGCCGGCCTCGGCGTAGAAGGCCGGGCGGTAGGCGCACTCCGGCAGCCAGACAGCCCGCGGCGCCCGCCCGAAGAGGCGGCGATAGCTCTCCACCCCGGTCCTCAGTTGGCCGTAGATGGACGAATCGCGGGAGAGCAGGGGAAGGTAGCCGTGGGTGGCGGCGGAGGTGATGATCTCCAGGTAGCCCCCGTCCTGGAGCTTCTTGAAAGCACCCACGATGTCCCTGCCGAAGCGATCTCTAAAAGTGTCCCGGACGTTTCCGTACCAGTCGCGGAAGAAAGTGGCCAGGTACTCCAGGTGGGGCTCGTCGGCCTTCCGGAAGCGTTCGACGTCGCTCTCGGCTGCCTCGATGTTCTGCTCCAGATACATCTCGAAGTGGTCCAACACCAGGGGATCGGCCAACTGCTCGGCCAGGACGGGGGTCAGGCCGACGGTCAGCTTGATGGGGTAGCCATCCTCCTTCAGGTCGTACAGGGCGTTGAGCAGGGGCAGGTAGGTCTCCGAAGCGGCCTCGTGCAGCCACTCCTCGCCGTGCGGCCAGCGCCCCGCCATGCGACAGTAGGGTAGATGGCTGTGCAACACAAAAGTGAAAGCTCCTTTTTTCATTTGGGGTCTCCTTTTGCTCCCGTTGGATCCCTTCGACAGGCTCAGGACAGGCGTCAGATCCAGCGGTCTGGCGGCGGATTTGGCCATCCGCCGCGAGCAGTTGTGATCTATTGGTTAATTGGATTAAGTATACACTCAAAGCTGATAGTTCGCAAGAACGGGTGCAGTGGGGGAGAACAACGATGCGTTGCACCTGGCCTTAGCGTCGTCCGAGCGACTTGACGAGGTAGGGCAGGATGCGGCGGCTGAGGTCAAAATAGGTTGCTCGGTCGTTGAGCACCGCGGCCAGTAATTGCGTGACCTTGGGATTGTAGGCGCCAAGGCGGAAGCAAAGGTACTGCAGCCCATAGAAGAGAGCCACCAGCCAACGGGCGCGGCTCAGGTTGGCGCCGATCTCCCTCTGTATCCACTCCGTGTACCTGTCCAACTCCCCCTGGACGATGGCCTCTGCTGCCAGGCGCGCGCTCTTGACGGCGTAGCGAATGCCTTCACCCGATAGGGGATCCACAAGGCCGGCGGCATCGCCCACCAGGAGGGAGCGCGTTGTGTTCAGCTTCTCGGAGCGGATGTAAACCGGCAGGGGGTGGCCGTGTAATTCTATCCCGTCCAGGCTGATGCCGAACTTGGCCATCTCCCACCTCAGGATGTCTCGTAGCTTGACTTTGCTCTTCCTGAAAGCGCCGATACCGACGGACAGGTGCTCTCTCTTGGGGAAGACCCAGAGGTAGCCGTACCTGAGAGCCCCAAACTCAAACAGGGCCGTTTGCGCCCAGTCTGCTATCGGAGACAGCGGAACCTCGGCTTCGATGGCCGCTCCCATAACCTTGCCTCGCCGCAAGCCCAGCTCCCTGGCTACGATCGAATTCGCGCCGTCAGCACCCACCAGGTAGCGCCCTCTGAACTCCTGGCCGTCTTTGGTGGACACGACCACGCTGTCCTCGCCCTCCACAACCTCTGTCACCGCCGTGGCCTCTCGCACCTCGCACCTGGCTTGCTCCAGGACCAAGGCATCGAACTTATCGCGCATGACCATGAATATGGCTTCATCAGGTAGCGGTACAATAACCTCCTCCTGGCCTCGGTAGGAGTAGCGGATCCTGGCTACTTTGGCCTCAATCGCCTCGTCCAGGGGGAAAGGGAAGAGGCGGAAGACCGAGCCGGGCACGCCGCCGCCACAGGGCTTGTATCTGGGCAACCGCTCTTTCTCCAATACCAACACCCTGGCGCCCGCTTCCCCCAGGTAGTAGGCGGCTGCCGCACCGCCGATCCCTGCCCCGACCACGATGACGTCGTAATCCATTGTCCGCCTCCGTGAGGGCAATTTTAGCATCGCCAGGGGGATTTGTCAAAGAGAAGCCCCTAGACCTCGGAGGTCTCCCCACTGCGACTTGACACAAAGGTTGTCTGGGAATGTAGCTAACCCTGCTCCCAGGGGTGTCGCTCAAGACCTCCGAGGTCTTCAAGGAATCTATGACTTTCGTCATGACCCCGAACCTGACCGACGGCACTTTCGCAGATGCCCGTTTTCTGGTAAAATAAGGGTACAACGAAAGGAGGAGTACAAGTGGGACCCAGGAAGAGAAGTACGCGTGTTCGCTGGATTATCTTAGCGGTGGTGACGGTGGTGGTTGTAGCCGCCGCGGTCTGGCTGGTCAAGGAACGCCCCCTGGCGCAGTTACAGCAACGCCTCGCCCTGGCGGCTGATTCGGAAGCGAGTCAGTTTGTTACGGCCTTCATCGGCGACCTCTCCGCCAAGACGACAGCCAGCGGCCAATTGCTTCCTCAGCGGGAAGCTCACCTGGCGCTGGGGATTGCCGGCCGGGTGAAAGAGGTGTACGTCCAGGTCGGCGACGAGGTGCGGGCCGGCGATGTTCTGATCCAACTGGAGGCCAGCAGCCTGGAGCGAGCAGTGCGCTCGGCGGAACAGAGCCTGGCCATCCAGGAAGCCAGCCTGACCGAGCTGCGGCGAGGTGCTTCCGAGGAAGAAATCACGGTGGCCAAAGCGCAGTTGGAGAGCGCCAAGGCCAATCTGACTCAAACTCAGGCCGGGCTGATCAGCGCTGGCAGCGCTTTGACCAAGGCCCGGCTCGCCCGTGAGGCACTGGCGGACGCCGACGTTACGGTCAAGGCGAACCTCAGGAGTGCCCAGGCCACATTGAACAGCGCCCAGGCCAAGTTGGCCGCCCTGCTGAAAGGCGCCGACGCCGAGACGGTGGAGCAGGCCCGGCTGAATTGGGAACAGGCTAAGAACAATTTGTGGAAGGCCCAGTTGGAACGGGACGCGGTGTATGGCAATCCCGCATCTCCAGGATATGTCAGAGAGCAGATGAAGGCTGCGGTGGCCAACGCCGAGATCGCTGTACGCCTGGCCGAGATCAGCTATTTGCAGGCCCAGGAGGGCGCCACCGAGGAGGCCATCGCTGCCGCCAGAGCGACAGTGGCCTCGGCCGAGACCCAGGTGGCCAACGCCCAGGCCCAGGTGGACGACCTGGACAACCAGATGGCCCAGGCCGAGGCGGCTGTAGCTCAGGTGGAAGCCCAGGTGGCCCAGGCCGAAGCGGGTGTGCTACAGGGCGAAGCCGCTGTGGCTCAGGCGGAGGCCAATCTGGCCATGCTCCTCAAAGGTCCATCGAAAGAAAAGCTGGCCATGGCCGAAGCCCAGGTGAAGCAGGCGCAAATTTCTTTGGAAGAGGCCCAGGATAACCTGGCCAAGGCCACGCTGAAGGCTCCCTTTGATGGCATAGTCACCGCAGTATACGTCGAGGTCGGAGAATGGGCCAGCGGGCTGGCGGTGGACCTGATGGATTCCAGTAGCCTGGAGGTGGTGCTGGACGTGGACGAGATCGTCATAGGCGGCCTGGCGGTCGGGCAACAGGCTACGATCACCCTGGAAACCTGGCCGGACGAAGAGCTGATCGGGGAGATAGTTTCTATCGCGCCTAAGGCAACCAAGAGTGCCAGTGAAATCGTCACTTATCAGGTGCATCTGAGCCTGGACGCCGGCGGGCTACCCGTTCGCGCCGGCATGACGACCAACGCCGAATTGGTCACCGCCAGTCGAGAGAACGTGCTCCTCGTTCCCAATCGCGCCATCATCGCCGACCGTCAGACTGGCAAATACTACGTCAACCTGGTTCAAGGCAATACCGCGGTCAAGACCGAGGTCACCATCGGCTTGCGCGACAAGAACCACACCGAGATCACCAGCGGCCTGGACGAAGGTGACCAACTGTTCATCGGTGAGGTCAGCGAAAAGCTGGACTTCAGCCAGGGGCCACCGCCAGAGATCAGGAGATTGCGCCCATGATCGAACTGACCAATATCACCCGAGAGTACCACATGGGAACGCAGACCGTGCACGCCCTGCGCGGGGTGAGCCTGACGGTTCAGGGTGGCGAGTTTGTAGCCATCATGGGGCCGTCCGGCTCCGGCAAGAGCACGCTGATGAACATGATCGGCTGCCTGGATCAACCGACCAGCGGCACGTACAAACTGGACAGCATAGACGTGAGCCAGATGGACGATGACCAACTGGCGCGCATCCGCAACAAGCGTATCGGCTTCGTGTTTCAGACCTACAACCTGTTGCCCCGCACGCCGGCCCTCAAGCAGGTGGCGTTGCCGCTGATGTATGCCGGCTATGGCCGGCGGGAACGGCATCAACGAGCAGAGGAGGCCCTGCGCGCCGTGGGGCTGGGGGAGCGGATGGATCACCGTCCGGACGAGCTCTCCGGCGGGGAACGGCAGCGAGTGGCCATCGCCCGCGCCCTGGCCGTCTCCCCCAGCATCATCCTGGCCGACGAGCCCACGGGCAACCTGGACACCGTTTCGGGAGAAGAGATCATGGACATCTTTGACGACCTGAACGCCCGCGGCATCACCATCGTCGTCGTCACCCACGACCCGGAAGTGGCCCAACGCGCCCGGCGGAAGGTGATGCTCAGAGACGGGTTGATCGAAAGCGATGCGTGAAACGTGAAACGTGGTGCGTATTGCGTAGTCGTATTGCGGAACGGAATACGCACTACGCAATACGACCGGGAGGACACATGAACCTGACCGAAAGCCTTCTAACCGCCTTCGACAGTTTGATGACCAACAAAATGCGCGCCGCGCTGACCATGCTGGGCGTGATCATCGGCGTGGCCGCCGTGATCGCCCTGCTCTCCATCGGCCATGGCGTCAGCGCCTCTATCCAAAGCGAGATTCAGGCCATCGGCTCCAACTTGATCTCGGTCATGGCCGATACGGGTAAAAGCGGCGGCTACCAGACCCTGAGCGTGAGGGACGCGGAAATGCTGGCCGACCCTTTCTACGCCCCAGCAGTGAAGGATGTGGCCGTCGTGATCCAGGGCTCTCAGCCGGTGGTCTATGGTGGCCGGGACACCCGCGTCACCGTGGCCGGCATTACTCCCAACTACCAGAATATGCGCAACCAGACTTTGGAATTGGGCGATGGGCTGACGCAAAACGATCTGGACACCAGGGCCAGGGTGGCCATCCTGGGGGCCAACGTCGCCGCCGACCTGTTCCCCGACGGTGAATTCCCCATCGGCAAGACCATCAAAATCAGGGGTGTGCAGTACGAGGTGATTGGCGTGCTGAAGAGCAAGGGCGGGGTGGATTTCTTGACGGAGGACGATCTGGTGTATGTTCCCTTCACCACCGCGCAGAGCCGCCTCTTTCGCGTGCGCACCCGTAGCGGCGAGCCAGCGGTGCACGCCATCGTCGTGCAGGCGCAGAGTGAGCAACTGCTGAACAAAGCAACCCAGCAGATCAAAGACACGCTGCGCGAAAGCCACGGCATCGCCTACCAGGCCGACGACGACTTCACCATCCTCAGCCAGACCGATGTTCTGGAGGCGTTCGACGTCATCATGGGCACCCTCACCATCTTTCTGGGCGCCATCGCCGGCATCTCGCTGGTGGTGGGTGGCATCGGCATCATGAACATCATGCTGGTGAGCGTGACAGAGCGGACGCGGGAGATCGGCATCCGCAAGGCCGTGGGCGCGCTCAAACGCGACATCCTGGCCCAGTTCCTGATCGAGTCGCTGGTGCTGAGCCTGATAGGTGGCTCGCTGGGGATCGGTTTCGGGATCGTCATTTCCAACCTGGTGGGCAATCTGTCCACCGATCTGATTCCGGTGGTGGATGTTGGCACCGTGTTGATGGCCTCCGGCTTTGCCGCCGCCGTCGGGCTGGTCTTTGGCATCTATCCCGCCTGGCGAGCGGCCAGCCTGCGGCCCATCGAGGCGCTACGGTATGAGTGATCGGGCTGTCAGTAGCGGTAAACAGTCTCCTGTGCCGGAGTCCCGAACTTGTTCGGGTCCCACCTCAACAAGTTGAGGACTCCATGTCGCTTTGAGGATGGAGAATGAAATCACTGCGACGGACGATCCATTTCGTTAAACCTTACCAAGCGCAGGCCGTCCTGGCCCTGGTGTTGTTGCTGGGCATGGTGTTTGCCGACCTGCTGATCCCACGGTTGACCCAACGGGTCATTGACGAGGGGATTGCCAGGCAGGATATGGGAATGATCCTGACCACCTCCCTGCTGATGCTGGGGGCGGCGGTCGTCAGTGCCTTGTTCTCGGTGGGCAACACCTTGCTGTCGGTGCGAGTGGGCATGGGCGTGAGCACGGACTTGCGCAGCGCACTCGTCCGCAAGGTGCAGACGTTCTCGTTCGGCAACCTGGACCGCATCCAGACCGGCCAACTGCTGGTGCGCGCCACCAGCGACGTCAATCAAGTGCAGATGATTATGCAGATGTCTCTGCGTATCCTCACCCGTGCCCCGCTGTGGATGATGGGCAGCGTGGTCATGTTGATTACCACCAGCAGGCAGTTGGCGTTGCTGATGCTGGCCCTGCTCCCGCTGATCGGGATCATCATCGGGTTCTTTCTCACCAGGGCGCGCTCGCTCTTCTTGTCGGTGCAGCAAAAACTGGATACCTTGAACCAGGTCATGCAGGAGAATCTGGCGGGCGTGCGGGTAGTCAAAGCGTTCGTGCGCGGCGAGCACGAAAACGCCCGCTTCGACCAGGCCAACCGCGATCTGATGGCTGAGAACATCAAAGTGATGCAACTCGCCGCCGCCTTGCTCCCCACCATGCTGCTTCTGGTGAACCTGGCTGTGGTGGGTGTAGTCTGGTTGGGCGGGCAGTTGGCCATCACTGGGGATCTCACCGTGGGCCAGATCGTGGCCTCGATCAACTATATGGCGTACTCACTCTTCCCCATGATGATGCTGGGAGCAATGACCGTCCCCCTCTCTGCCGCCGATGCCTCCGCCGCGCGCATCTGGGAGGTGCTGGATAGCACGGCTGAGGTGCAAAACCGCCCCAACGCACGCCCCCTGCCCAACGTAACTGGGCGTGTGGCCTTCGAAGGGGTCTGCTTCAGCTACAACCGTAGTAACGACTTTAGTCGTTCCGAAGGCGCAAGAGCGACTGAAGTCGCTACTACGTCTGCCAGAGCGACTGAAGCCGCTACTACGTCTGCGACTGAAGCCTGTGGTGAGCGAAGTCGAACCATCGCTACTACGTCTGATGAGCTGGTGCTCAAGGACGTCAACCTGGTGGCCGAGCCGGGCCAGACAGTGGCCATTTTGGGTGCGACCGGTTCGGGCAAATCCAGCCTGATCCACCTGATTCCTCGCTTCTACGACGTGGAGCAGGGCCGGGTGACGCTGGACGGCGTGGACGTGCGCGACATCCCGCTGGATGTGTTGCGCGCGCAGATGGGCATCGCGCTGCAAGAGACAGTGCTGTTCAGCGGCACCATCCGCGACAACATCCGCTATGGCCGCCCTGACGCCAGCGACGAAGAGGTGATCGCTGCCGCCAAAGCCACCCAGGCCCACGACTTTATCATGGGCTTCCCCGATGGCTACGACACCCTGGTCGGGCAGCGGGGGGTGAACCTGTCGGGCGGCCAGAAACAGCGCATCGCCATCGCCCGCGCCCTGCTGGTGCAGCCGAAAGTCCTCATCCTGGACGACAGCACCAGCGCCGTGGATGTGGAGACAGAGGCCAAGATCCAGGCCGCGCTGGACGAACTGATGGCTCAGCGCACCAGTTTCGTCATCGCCCAGCGCATCAGCACCGTGCTCAACGCCGACAAGATCGTGGTGCTGGATCGGGGGCAGATTGCTGCCCAAGGCACCCACGCCGAACTGATGGCCTCCAGTCCCATCTATCGGGAGATTTACGAATCGCAGTTGGGGGAAACACACGTGATGCGTGATGCGTGAAGCGTGATGCGTGAAGCGTGATGCGTGAATTCACGTTTCACGTTTGACGTTTCACGTTTGACGTTTCGCGAGGGTAATCGTCCAATGGCCAGACAACAGCCACAACCGGCCCAACCCTCAACCGGCTTGCCCGGCCCCGCGGGAAGAGATCATGGGGCGAGAATCGAAAAAGCCCGTGACGTGCGCGGCACTTTGCGGCGGCTGCTGGCCACCTTGCGGCCCTACAAGTGGGTGCTGGTGGTCGTGTTCGTCCTGGTGGTGGTGAGCACCCTGCTGGATCTGCTGGCCCCTTTCCTGATGGGCCTGGCTATTGACCAGTTCATCACCGCTGGCGATCTGGCCGGGTTACTGCACATCGCCTTGCTGATGCTGGCCGCCGACCTCGGCGCGTGGCTGACCAGGGCCGGCCAGAGCGTGGTGATGGCCAGGGTCTCCCAAAGAGCGATGCGCGTTCTGCGCCGTGACCTCTTCGAGCACTTGCAGACCCTCTCCCTCAGCTTCTTCGACCGCCACCCACACGGGGAGTTGATGAGCCGCCTGACCAACGATCTGGATGCCATCAGCCGCGTGCTTGCGCAGAACGTGACGGAATTGTTCAGCGGATTGCTCACCCTGGCTGGCATCCTGGTGATGATGTTCGCCATCAACTTCTGGCTGGCGCTGGGCTCGATGATCGTCTTCCCGTTCATGATGTGGCTGGTAGGCTTCGTGGGCCAACGCACCCGCGGAGGATTCCGTGAGTACCAACTGCGGATCGGCCAGTTGAACGGCAAGCTGGAGGAAATGTTCAGCGGGCAGCGGGTCATCGCGGCCTTTGGGCAGGAGGCCAGCACGCTGGCCGATTTCGACGCCGCCAACGAGGTAGTGCGTCGGGTCGGCGTCCACGCGCACACTTATTCGATGTTGATCCCGCCGCTGATGGGCATTTTGAGCAACGCCAACATCGCCGTGCTGGCTGGGCTGGGTGGCTGGATGACCCTGCGGGGCTGGGCCACCATTGGCACCCTGGCCGCTTTTTACAACTATTCGCGCAAGTTCGCCGCCCCGCTGCGCCAGTTGGGCGACCTCTACAATCAAATCCAGTCGGCATTGGCCGGGGCGGAGCGGGTGTTCGAGATGATGGACGAGCAGCCGGAGCTCACCGACTCACCCGATGCCGTAGTCCTGAATGACGTGGCAGGCGAGGTGGTGTTCGAGCACGTGGACTTCAGCTACGTGCCGGGCATGCCGGTGCTCAAGGATGTGAGCCTGGCCGCCAAACCCGGCCAGACCATTGCCCTGGTCGGGCCGACGGGTGCGGGCAAGACAACCATGATCAACGTCCTCAGCCGTTTCTACGACCTCCAGGGCGGAGCCATCACCATTGATGGCCAGGACATCCACCAGGTGCAGAAGGATTCCCTGCGCCGCCAACTGGGCATTGTGCTGCAAGACACCTTCCTTTTTTCACAATCGGTGATGGAGAACATCCGCTACGGGCGCCTGGACGCTACGGACGAAGAAGTCTTCGCTGCGGCCAGGCTGGCCAACGCCGACCAATTCATCCGTCGCCTGCCCCAGGGCTACGACACCGAGCTTTCGGAGCGCGGTAGCAACCTCAGCCAGGGGCAGCGGCAGTTGCTGGCCATCGCCCGCGCCGTCCTGGCCGATCCGGGCATCCTGATCCTCGACGAGGCCACCAGCAGCGTGGACACCCGCACCGAGGCTCGCATCCAGGAGGCGCTCCTGCGGCTGATGAAAGGGCGCACCAGCTTCGTCATCGCCCACCGCTTGAGCACCATCCGCAATTCCGATCTGGTGCTCGTTATCAACGATGGCCGCATCATCGAGCGCGGCACCCACGACGAGTTGCTAGCCCAACGTGGGTTCTACCACAATCTGTATATGAGCCAATTCAAGGGCAATGCTACGTAGGGTTTGAGGTTGACAAATTCGTGGTATCATATATAATGCCAGACATGGAACAGTACCAAATCGTCATAGACACAAATGTATTGGTGGCAGCTCTACGGTCGAGTCGAGGTGCTTCTCACAAGCTGCTTCGACTCATCAACAGCGATAAGTTCGAAATGAACGTTTCGGTTCCTTTGGTTCTGGAGTACGAGGCGGCAGCTAAGCGACTAATCGGGGAAATACCACTTACGGAGCGTGACATAGATGACATTCTCGACTATATTTGTGCGGTAGCTAACCGGAAACAGATTTTCTATCTTTGGCGCCCTTTCTTGAGAGATGCGAAAGACGACACGGTATTGGAGTTAGCTGTCGCTGCGAGTTGTGACTTTATCGTTACTCATAACAAGAAAGACTTTCAGGGAGTGGAACGTTTTGGACTTGAGGTCGTGACACCGAAAGAATTCCTGGAGGAGATAGGAGAACTACCATGAGTACCATCAGTCTTCGCCTGCCCAGTTCACTGCATGAGACTGCACGCGAGTTGGCAAAGAAAGAAAGCGTCTCCGTGAATCAGTTGATTACCTTGGCTCTTGCCGAAAAGATCGCGGCGCTTATGACCCAGGACTATCTTGAAGCACGAGCGCAACGAGGAGACCGGCAGAAGTTTGAAGGAGCCATGGCCAAGGTGGCGGATGTCGAACCAGAGGAATACGATCGCCTCTAGTTGGCAGCGGCCCGACAAACAGCCAGCAGAACAGTCAACCAGTGGGCATGACCAGCACATGCAGTTGAGCGCGATGAATCAACCCCTGGCTATGCGCGAGGCGCTACGCATCTTTCGCCTGGTATTGATTGTCAAGATAGCCTTCCTCGGCCTGGGCCTGCTGGTGATACTGGGCTTAGGAACCCCAGCCCAGTTGGCGCTCTTGCTGCGCGCGGCCCCGACGCTGTTGCTGGCCCTGCTGGTGTTGCCTCCGTGGCTGGAGCGGGCTCTGGGGCGGTGGTTCCTGGCCCTGGGTCTGGGCCTGGACGTGTTCTTTGAGAGCCTGCTATCGGCCCCCTTCTTTTTCGAGCGGCGGTTCTTCTGGCTCCAGAACCTGGACCTGTCGGAGCCGATGATTCGCTACCTGACGGAAGCCCCGCTGACAGAGCCTTTCTTCTTCTTGCTGATCCCCCTGGTATTGCTGGCCTGGGGCTATGGCCGGCGGGGCGCGGTGTGGGGCAGCACCTGGGCCACGATCCTGCATCTGGGCACCGGCTGCTGGGCGTTGCAGCAAGACATCCTGGCGCGGCCCTTTTTCGCTGGCGCGCTGATGCGCATCGCCTTGCTGTACCTGGTGCCCCTCCTCGTCAGCATCCTGGCGCGGCGGGAGCGAAAGCAGCACGCCGAATTGGAGACTGCCCACCAACGCCTGCGCCGCCACGCCGCCACCGTCGAGCAGTTGGCCGTCAGCCGCGAGCGCAACCGCCTGGCCCGCGAGTTGCACGACACCCTGGCCCACTCCCTGGCCGCGCTCTCCGTGCAACTGGAAGCCCTCCGCGCCCTGCTGACCAACGATCCCGCAGCGGCCCAGGATGCATTGAACGGGGTCACGACCCTGGCCCGAACCGGGCTGGAGGAGTCGCGGCAGGCCATCCAGGCCCTGCGCACCGATCCCCTGAAGACATTGGGCCTGGTGGGCGCGCTGCGGAGCACCGTCCAGGCTTTCCAGGCGCGGAGCGGCGTCCAGGCTGACCTGAGCGTGGCTGGCCGGGAGCTCGATTTGACCGACGAAGAGGCCCAGGCGTTGTTCCGCATCGCCGAGGAGTCCCTGACCAACGTAGAGCGTCACGCCGCCGCCCAACAGGTGGCCGTGCGCCTGGCCTTCGGCAACGATCGCATTGACCTGGTGATCCGGGACGATGGTGTAGGCTTCGACCCTGATGCCGTGGACCCCGACCGCTACGGCCTGACCGGGATACGAGAGCGGGCGGCGATGATCGGGGCGACGCTCAAGGTGCACAGCCGTCCGGGTAGTGGGACCAGGATTTGGTGTTCGTTGGAGAGGTAAGGTGAGTTCGATCCGCGTTCTGCTGGTAGACGATCAGGAAATCGTTCGCCAGGGGCTGACCACCATCCTCAAGTACGCGCCAGGCATCGAGGTGGTGGGCCAGGCTGGCGACGGGGAAGAGGCGGTGGCCCAGGCCCGCGCCCTGCGGCCCGAGGTGGTGCTCATGGACCTGAAGATGCCCCGGCTGGGAGGTATCCCGGCCACGCGGCGCATCTGCACCGAGCTGCCCGATACCCAGGTGATCATCCTCACCACCTACGATGCCGACGACCTGGTGTTCGAGGGGATCAAAGCGGGGGCCAAGGGCTACCTGCTGAAGGATGCGGCCAGCGAGACATTGGTGGAGGCTATCCATGGCGTGATGCGGGGGGAGTCGCAGCTCGATCCCAGCGTGGCGCGCAAAGTGCTGGGCGAGTTCCAGCGGTTGGCGACCGAGGCGCCAGCCCGCAAGCCTGCGTTGGATACACAGGACGAGCTCGTCATCGAGCCCCTTACCCCCCGTGAGGAGGAGGTGCTCCACCTGCTGGTGGAGGGCCTATCGAACAAGGAGATCGGCGCCCGCCTGCACCTGACCGAGGGCACCATCAAGAACTACGTCAGCAACATCATCGCCAAGCTCCAGGCCAACGACCGCACCCACGCCGTGGTGCTGGCCATCAAGCGTGGGCTGCTGGACCTGACCCAGTGAAACACGCCTATAAGTATGAAGGTGCCAGGCACTTTCTTCTTTGGAAGTGCCTGGCACCTTCATGTTTACTCGGACAGGGCTTGCTGCACATCCTTGAGACTCTGTTTCAATAGTTCGACATACCGGCCCAGGTCCGTCTCCGCCAGGTCCACCACGATGGGCACCCTAACATGGAGAGGTACTGTGGTGCTGACCGGCACCTGGCGATCTATGTCAATCGGCACAGTGACGTCAACAGGCACCTCCAGCGCCAGGGGGAAGGTGATGTCCAGCGGGATGCTCAGGCCCAGTTGAGAGATCTCAAACACTACTTCTGTACGGATCTCCTCGCTGATGGGGATGGTGGCCTGAAGGGGGACCCGCAGGTTCTCTTGAAAGGGAACCACGGCCTTTACGGGGATGTGCTGACTGATCTGTACGGTGTACTCGATGGTCGCCTGGTCGAAGGTTTCCAGCTCTTCGAGGGTTCGTGACAGCGTTTCCCCAGCTACTTGTTGCAGATGCTGAAGCCGTTGCTGCTGTGCCCAAGCCTGGTCACGGAAAATCAGCAACTGCCAGATGCTATACACGTTCAGCGCAAGGGAGAGGATAATAAGGAGAATAAGCAAAAGGATGACGATTCTAGCA
>VGOG01000030.1 GCA_016875995.1 Chloroflexota bacterium | reverse complement strand
TGTACGCCGTCAACCCGGATGGCAACCAACGTTGGCGCTTCGAGACCGGTAGCGCGATCAGTTCCACCCCGGCCGTGGGCCCCGACGGCACGGTCTACGTCGGCTCGTGGGACGGTAAGCTGTACGCGGTAGACCCCGCCACCGGGAATGAGGACTGGAGCTACACCACGGCGGGCTACATCCGCTCCTCCCCCGCCCTGGCCGGCGACGGCACCGTTTACATTGGCGCATCCTGGGATGGAGGGTGGTACGAGATGCTGTATGCCATTCAACCCCCGATCAGCGGGGACACGGGGGTGTTTCAGTGGAAGATCAACCTTGGTTATTCCGGCAGCGGTGAAGGGGATCAGATCGTGTCGCTGCCGGTCGTGGACGGCGACGGGCGCATTTACGTCGGGGGGAAGGACGGTCAGGTTCGGGCCCTTAACACCGATAATTCTATAGTCTGGACTTACCTGACTGAAAATCAGGTGGACGCTTCACCAGCCATCGGCGCCGACGGGACGCTGTACGTGGGCTCCTGGGACGGGAGGCTCTACGCCTTTGGGACACCGCTGAGTGCCTGCTCCAACATGGACTTCGACGCGGATGGCCGGATCACCGTCGTAGATATTATGCATCTCGTGGTGCGGTGGGGCAAGTCGTCCAGCGACCCAGACTGGAATCCGCGTTATGATCTGGTGGAGAATGATCAGATTGATGTGGACGATATCATGGCCGTGGCAGCCAACTGGCGTACGATCTGTTAGACATGTCTGGTAGAACGTCTCTCACCATGACCGGTGACCGTGGTGCACGCCTTCACGTGCCGCCTGAACGTCTTACCATGACTACGGGACAGCCTACCCAGCCGCTCACCCAACCCGTGGATACCGACTGCCCGCAGGTCCAGGCCAAGTTTCTGCAGGTGGATGGCCAGCGCTTTCACATCCGTGGGGTGAGCTACGGCACATTTGCCGAGAGCGCAGCGGGGGTGCCCTTCCCAACACCCGAAATGGTGCGGCGCGACTTCGCCATGATGCGCGCCATCGGCCTCAACACTGTCCGCCTCTACGACGTTCCACCGACCTGGCTCCTCGACCTGGCGACGGAACAAGACCTGCGAATCATCCTGGGCATACCCTGGCCGCAGCACCTGTGCCTGGACCGCGCCGGACGTCAGGAGGTGCTGCATCAGGTGCGCGAGGTCGCTCGCGCTTGTGGCCGACACGCGGCAGTCCTGATGTGCTGCGTCGGCAACGAGATCCCCACCCAGATCGTGCGCTGGTACGGCAAGAAGCAGACCGAGCGCTTCATCCAGGATCTCTGTGCTGCCGCCCGCGATGCCGCTCCTGACGCCCTGATCACCTACATCAACTACCCCAGCACCGAGTACCTGGAATTACCCTTCCTCGACCTGGTCGGTTTCAACGTCTACCTGCACGACCGGCGGGCCTTTCAGAGCTACCTGGCCCGCCTGCAACTGCTGGCCGGCGACCGGCCGCTGTTTCTGGGCGAGCTGGGGTTCGACAGCCTGCGTCATGGCCAGGAGTGGCAGGCGCAGATGCTCCAGGCCCAACTGCGCGACGTCTTCGACTACGGGCTGTGTGGCGCCGTGGTCTTCACCTGGACCGACGATTGGTTTCGAGGCGGCCACCAGGTCACCGACTGGGCCTTCGGGCTGGTGGACCGGGCACGGCAGCCCAAGCCGGCCTATCACGCCCTGGGGGAGATCCTGGCCCAGACCCCGTTTCGCAGCGACTGGCGCTGGCCTAGCATCTCTGTCGTCGTCGCTGCCTACAACGCCGCCGCCACCCTTGACGACTGCCTGACCTCGCTGACCCAGCTCACCTACCCTGACTACGAGGTCATCGTGGTGAACGATGGCTCCACCGACACCACTGGCGATATCGCGGAAAAGTATGCCACCGTTGATCCCCGCCTCCGCGTCGTCCACACCGCCAACGGCGGGTTAGGCGCCGCCCGCAACGTCGGGCTGGCCGAGGCGCGGGGAGAGATCGTGGCCTACACTGACGCCGACTGCCGGGCCAATCCAGACTGGCTGTACTACCTGGCGCTGACCCTGATCAACAAGCCCGTGGTCGGCGTAGGTGGACCCAACCTGGTGCCCCCCGACGACGGCCAGGTGGCCCGCTGCGTAGGGCAGGCGCCGGGTGGGCCGACCCACATTCTCCTCAGCGACGAGGTAGCCGAACACATCCCAGGCTGCAACATGGCCTTCTGGAAGTGGGCGCTGGACGAACTGGCTGGTTTCAATCCCGTCTACCGCCAGGCCGGCGACGACGTGGACGTGTGCTGGCGGCTCCAGGCGCGGGGCTACGGCCTGGGCTTCAGCCCCGCGGCCATCGTCTGGCACCACCGACGGGATTCCGTGCGGGCCTACCTGAAACAGCAGGCCGGCTACGGCCGCGCCGAGGCGCTGCTGGAACGGCTGCACCCCGGCAAGTTTAACGGCCTGGGCCAGGTTCGCTGGGCAGGGCGCATCTACGGGTTGCCGCTGGTATCCTCCCTGTTGGCTCGATCCCGGATCTATCAGGGTGTCTTCGGCTCGGCGCCGTTCCAGTCGCTGTACCAGCCGGCCGCCGGCTGGCTGGCCTACCTGTACCAGACGCCTGAGTGGTATGCCCTGCTGGGGTTGCTGGCCCTTTTGTCCGCCTTCGCCCCGTGGCTGTTTCTGGTGCCGGTGGGTGCGCTGGCGCTACGGGTCATTCAGGTGCTTCAGGCCGGCGCTGGCACCCAGGTTGACCCGCGCCTGCCGTGGTTGCAGCGCTGGAAGCAACGGGCGCTCATCGCCGTGCTCCATTTCCTGCAACCACTGGCGCGCGCCTGGGGCCGGTTGCGCGGCGGGCTGGGTCCTTTCCGCCTGGCCGGCGCGCCGCCCGGCGCCGGAACCGTGCCGGCCCACGTGGCCGTGCGGCCCCACCACGGCCTGCGATGCCGGCTGACCCTGGCTTTCTGGGGCCAGGCAGGGCAGGAGAAGGACACCTTCCTCAAGCAGTTGATGGAGCGCCTCCAGGCCAGCCGCTGCGTCACGAACCCCAACAGCGGCTGGGAAGGGTGGGATCTGCGCGTCACCCAGGGGTTGGTGGCCGGTGCCATCCTGCTGGCGGCCGTCGAAGACCACGGGGGGCCAAAAAGACTGCTGCGGCTGCGGGTACGCTTCGAGACCCCGCCCTGGCTGGGGGCGGGCCTGCTGGCTCTGGCCGCCCTGGTAGCCATCGGCGTGGGGCGGCTTTCGGCGACGGGGGCGCTGCTAGGGCTGACGCTGCCGCTGGCCATGACGGCCTGGATACTCTGGCAGCGCGCTCGGCTGGTGGCGCGGTTGCGGTGGGCGGCCTGCCAGGTGGCGGAAGAGATGGATATGTGGGAGTTGCGCTGATGCGGATCGTCGTTCTGGGGCTCATCGGCCAGTACCCCCTGGCCGGCATGACCAGCTACTTTCTCCAGTACGTTTTGGGTTTCCTTAGACTGGGCCACGACGTCTACTACCTGGAGGACAATGGCGCCTGTCCCTACGACCCGCAAGTGGATAGCGTCAGCATGGACGTGAGCTACACCGTCGGCTACCTGCGCCGCCACTTCGAGGCCCATGGCCTGGGCGACCGTTGGGCGTACCGGGACTACAACGGGGAATACTACGGGCTGACGCAGGCCAGGGTGCGTGAGGTGCTGCGCACGGCCGACCTGCTGGTCAACGTGTCCCTGGCCAACGCCCCGACGGACGAGCATCGCCAGGCGCGGCGGGTTGTGCTGATTGACACCGACCCCCCCTTCCGCCAGATCGCCGTCGCCCAGGGCGATCCAGCCACCCTCGACTTGCTGGCGGCCCACGATGTCCTGTTCACCTTTGCCGAGAACATCGGCGGGCCTGGCTGGCGCATCCCGCTGGACGGGCGCTTCCGCTGGCATCCCACCCGCCAGCCCGTGGTGCTGGACCTGTGGGAGCCGACCATTGATCCTGGGGCGCAAGTGCTGACCACGGTGATGAACTGGACCAGCTACGCCTCGGTCGAGTTCCGGGGCGAGGTCTATGGCCAGAAGGATGTGGAGTTCATGAAGATCGTGGACCTGCCGCGGCGGGTGAGCCAGCCTCTGGAGTTGGCGCTGGCCCACCCACAGGCGCCGCGCGACACCCTCCTGGCCCACGGCTGGCAGTTGACGGATCCGCTGGCCGTCAGCCGCGACCTGTGGGCCTATCGCGACTACATCACCGGCTCACGCGGCGAGTTCAGCGTGGCCAAGAACGCCTACGTCCGCTCTCGAAGTGGCTGGTTCAGCGAGCGCAGCACCTGCTACCTGGCCCTGGGCAAGCCGGTCATCACCCAGGACACCGGCTTCAGCCAGGTGCTGCCCGTGGGCGAGGGGTTGCTGGCCTGGCGAACGCTGGACGAAGCCGTGTCGGCCATCGAGGCCCTCAACGCCGACTACGAGCGCCACTGCCACGCCGCCCGCGCCCTGGCTGAGACACATTTTGACTCCGACCGAGTCCTGTCGGACTTGATCGAGGTGGCGTTTCATGGCTAGGGTCATCGTGGCCGGCTACATCGTTCGCTTCCCGATGGGTGGGCTGGTGTGGACCCATCTGCAGTATGTCCTTGGCCTGGCGCGGCTGGGGCACCAGGTCTACTTCCTGGAAGAGAGCGGCTGGCCCGATGCCTGTTACCACGTGGCGCGCAACGTGATGACCGACGATCCGTCGTACGGCGTGGACTACCTGGCGCGATTGATGGAGCGCTTTGGGTTGGGGGACCGCTGGGCCTTCCGCGACCAGTCCGGCCGTTTCTACGGTTTACCCCGTGAGGCTGTGGACGAGGTGATCGCCGAAGCCGAGGTGCTGATCAACATCTCCGGTCTGAGCTGGTTTGACGGCTTCGCCCATGTGCCGAGCAAGCTCTTCGTGGACGAGAATCCCGCCTTCACCCAGATTCGCGCCGCCCAGGGCGATGCCTGGCTTTGTCATCTGCTAGACAGCCATGACCTTCTCTTCAGCTACGGCTGCAATATTGGCCAGCCTGGTTGCTCACTACCGACGACCGGTTACGAGTGGCACCCGGCGCGCCAACCCCTGGTCATGAACCTGTGGCCCTTCACCTACGACCCGCAGGCGGAGCGGTTCACCACCATCATGAGCCTGCGCCCCTACGAGCCCATCGAGTATCAGGGCCAGGTGTACGGCCACAAAGACGTGGAATTCCAGCGCTTCCTGGACCTGCCGCGCCATACGCCTCAGCCGTTGGAGGTGGCGGTGAGCGTCTCCGGCGAACAGCAGGAGGCTTTGCAGGGGGCCGGCTGGCACTGGGTTGATGCGATGGACGTAAGTCGGGATGTAGATCGCTACCGGGCCTACATCCGTGGGTCCCGCGGTGAGTTCAGCATTGCCAAGAACGCCTACGTCCGCTCGCGTAGCGGCTGGTTCAGCGACCGCAGCGCCAGCTACCTGGCGTGCGGCAAGCCCGTCCTGCTCCAGGACACCGGCTTCGGCGACTGGCTGCCGACGGGCAAGGGCCTGCTCAGCTTTGCCACCCTGGAGCAGGCGGTCGAGGGCCTGGCGCGGATCAACGCCGACTACCAAGCCCACTGCCGCGCTGCCCGCCGCCTGGCCGAGGAGTATTTCGATAGCGACCGCGTGCTGGGCGAGTTGCTGGGGTTGGCAGGGATTCGGTAACCATGAAGATTCTGGCGACCATTATCATCAACAACTACAACTACGGGCGCTTCTTGAAGGACGCCGTCGGCAGCGCTCTAAACCAAACGTATCGCCACACGGAGGTGATTGTCGTTGACGACGGATCCACCGACAACTCACGGGAGATCATTGCCCGTTACGGAGACCGGATTATTCCCGTGCTGCAGGAGAACAGAGGGCAGGCCTCAGCTTTCAACGCCGGGTTTGCGCTGAGCCGGGGCGACGTGATTCTCTTTCTTGACGCCGACGACTGGCTATGTCCCACCGCCGTCGAGCAAGCGGTCAACCTCTTCGCCGAGCCCGGCGTGGCCAAAGTGCACTGGCCGCTGTGGATCGTTGATGAGCACGGACGTAGGACAGAGAAGTTGATCCCCGGACCCTATCTGCCGGAGGGCGACCTGCTGGAGGTTGTGCGGCGCGATGGCCCTTGGGGCTACGTCACGCCGCCTACTAGCGGAAACGCTTGGGCGCGGCGGTTTCTGGAACAGGTCATCCCCGTCCCTGAAGACGCGTACAAACTTTGTGCCGACGCGTACCTCTTCGCGCTGGCTCCGCTGTTTGGCCGCGTGAAGCGAGTTTCGGAACCCCAGGGCTTTTATCGCCTCCACGGCCAGAACAGGTATCGGGGCCAGGCGTTCGATGAAAAACTTAGCGGTGAACTGTGGGTCTACGACCAGCAATGCCTGGCCTTGAGTAAATTTTTCAGCGACATGGGCGTTGAGGCCGATCCCGACAAGTGGAAGAGGAATTCGTGGCCGCACCGACTTCACCAGGCGATACAAGAGATCTCGGCGTTTGTTCCACCGGGCGACGCCTTCATCCTGGTTGACGGCGATCTGTGGGGAGCGCCGGAGGTGCTCGCCGGACGACGTCGCATCCCGTTCCTCGAGCGGGACGGGCAATACTGGGGGCCACCGGCGGACGACGACACGGCCATCTGCGAACTGGAACGCTTGCGGCGGTCCGGCGCGAGCTTCATCGTCTTCGCTTGGCCGGCTTTCTGGTGGCTCGATCACTATGCAGGGTTGCACCGGCACCTGCGTTCGGCGTACCGCTGTGCGCTGGAGAACGACCGTTTGGTCGTGTTCGACCTGCGGTCTTGAACAGGTATCTTTCGACAGGAGCTTCGTATGACCCGTGACACCTGGCAGGTCTTTGACTTCGCGGCCACGCTGGAAAAGGTGCGGCCGTTCACCATGGTTCCCACGGAGGCGCTGGTAGACCTGGCCCGTCAGGTGCAGGCGGTTCTCACCTGCGGCATCCCCGGCGACTTCGTGGAATGCGGTGTCTGGCGCGGGGGTGCTGCTTTCCTCATGGCCGATCTCCTGCGGCAGGCCGGAGTCCGCGATCGAAAGGTGTGGCTCTTCGACTCGTTTGAGGGCCTGCCACCGCCGGAGGAGATAGACGGCCCAGCAGCGACGGAGTACGTCAAGAACACCGACGGTCCCTGGTACTTTGATAATTGCCGGGTGTCACTAGAGGAGGTCCAACGGACAGCGCGAGGGCTGGGACTGGCCTCGTACACCGAGCTGGTCAAAGGCTGGTTCAATCAGACGCTGCCAGCCTATCGCCAGCGTATTGGACCGATTGCCATCTTGCGTATTGACTGCGACTGGTACGCGAGCGTGCGCTGCTGTCTGGACAACCTGTTCGACCAGGTCGTTGACGGCGGCTTCGTCATCTTCGACGACTACTATACGTTCGAGGGGTGCGCTATCGCCGTCCATGAATTCCTGGGCGAACGACGGCTCTCACACCGCCTGGAGAGTGTGGTGGGCCGGTCGAAGGGCTACACCTGCTACGTTTCTGCCGTCCTCCGTAAGGGTAACGCGTCCTGGTACGACCTGCGTCAGTGGCTGGACCGGCGCGATCTGGCCCTTCAAGACATCGCGGCTCTCATCCCAACGGAAGACGCCTTCATCCTGATAGATCAGGAAACGCTGCGGGGGGAACTGGGCGCCGCACGACAGGCCATCCCCTTCCTGGAACGAGATGGGCACTACTGGGGACCACCACCCGATGACGACACGGCCATCGGCGAGCTTGAACGGCTGCGCCAATCCGGTGCGCGTTACGCGGTCTTCGCCTGGCCGGCTTTCTGGTGGCTCGATCACTACGCTGGGCTACGCCGTTACCTGCGCTCGAACTTCCCTTGCGTGGTGGAGAACGACCGTCTCATCGTCTTCGATCTGAGGTGACCGATGAACCGCCCTGAGGCTTTGCACCTTTTCCGAAGGTTGCTGCCCTACGCCCGGCCGCACGCCAGGGCTCTGGTCTTGCTGCTCTCGGCCAACATCCTGATGGTCCTGTTGGGCCTGGCCCAGCCCTGGCCCATGAAGGTGCTGGTGGACAACGTCATCGGCGGCCGACCATTCCCCGGTGAAATCTACCTGCCCTGGGACATCCCGCCCATGCGCAAGGACTTCCCCGCCGACTTCCCGCTGTATCCAAACCTGACCTACGTCGGTCCGCAGCAACTGGCCGGTTGGATCAACGGCAGCCGCTTCGACCGCCTGTGGTTCAAGACCATGGACGCCGGCCCCACGCTCCTACACTGGTACGAAGAAGCCCTGGCCGCCAGCCCCTACCCGCCCAGCGCGGTGATTGACACCGGCTGGAGCAAGCGCTACCGCCTCGACCCCACGACCCGCCTGGTGGAAATGGAGATCTTCTGGGCCACCGGCCAGCCCACCGTGGTGGGCATTGATTACATCCCCACCTTCGAGGCGCCCGATATCGGCGTCCCCATGATCCGCCGCATCTGGCTGCTGACTGCGGTCGCTGTAGCCACACTGCTCCTGTTCGCCCTCAAAGGACTGCTCAGCCTGGCGGCTACTTATCTCAACCTGGAAGCCGGCCAGGGCATGGTTTTGCGGTTGCGCAGTGACCTGTTCAACCATCTGCAGCGGCTGTCTCTGCCCTTCCACGACAGCCGACCGGTGGGTGACTCCATCTACCGGGTCACCGCCGACACCTACAGCATCCAAACCCTGCTCCTGGGCAGCCTGTTCCCGCTGCTCACCTCGAGCCTGACCCTGGTGGGGATGTTCGCCATCCTCTGGCGGCTGGACTGGCCGCTGGCCCTCCTCGCCTTATTGGTGGCGCCCTTCCTGTACAGCTCGGTGCGCTACTACGCTGCCCGGCTCGCGCCGCGCTCCGAGGAGGTGAAGTATCTGGAGAGCGGCGTGGTCAGCCTGGTGCAGCGGGTGCTGTCGGCCATCCGCCTGGTGCAAACCTTTGCCCGCGAAGACCGCGAGCAGGAGCACTTCGTGCGGCAGAACCGGGAGGTGGTGAGGGCGCGCACCAGCCTCACCATGCAGCAGACCTCTTTCCACCTAGTGGTGGACGCCGTGACCGTGGCCGGCACGGCGGCGGTCATCTGGCTGGGCGGCTACCACGTGCTGCAGGGCCGGCTGTCCCTGGGTGGGTTGATGGTCGCCCTCGGCTATCTCGGGGCGGTGTATGGGCCGCTGTCCACCATCAGTGGCACCTTTCCCGTGATCCAGGACGCGCTGGTCAGTGCCCGCCGGGTGTTTGAGGTGTTTGATACTGTGCCAGAAGTACGCGACCGACCTGGCGCCCTGCCTCTGCCGCCAGTGCGCGGCCACGTGCGCTTCGAGGGCGTCAGCTTCAGCTACGACAATGCTCAGCCCGTGCTGCAGGATGTGAGCTTCGAGGTGCTGCCGGGACAGACAATAGGCATCGTCGGGCTGAGCGGGGCCGGCAAAACCACCCTGGTCAGCCTGATCACCCGCCTGTACGACCCCACCGCCGGTCGCGTGCTCATTGACGGCTACGACCTGCGTGAGGTGCAGGTGCGGTCGGTGCGCGAGCAGGTGGGGTTGGTGTTGCAAGAGACGGTGCTCTTCTCCGGGAGGGTCGCCGAGAACATCGCCTACGGCCGGCCAGACGCTACCTTGGAGGAGATTGCGGAGGCCGCCCGCCAGGCCAACGCCCACGACTTCATCATGCGTCTGCCTGATGGCTATCAGAGTGACATTGGCCAGGATGGGGTGAAGCTCTCCGGCGGCCAGCGACAACGGGTGGCCATCGCCCGCGCCTTCCTGAAGAACGCCCCCATCCTGATTCTGGATGAGCCGGCGTCGGCCATGGATGCCGAGGCTGAGGCGGCGGTCATGGAGGCCACGGCGCGGCTGATGCACGGTCGGACGACCTTCATCGTCGCCCATCGTCTGTCCACCTTGCGCCAGGCCGATCAGATCCTGGTCATCGAAGATGGTCACATCGCTGAGCGGGGCACCCACGCCGAGTTGTTGGCCCGCGGTGGCCTTTACGCGCGTTTGCACACCTTGCAGACCGAGGCGCCGAGGGATGGAGATGCCCAGGCGTCGAGCTTGCAGCCAGAGGAGGCTAAGCGTTGAACCAGGGTCGGCTATTGGCTCTGTTGTCGGCAGTTCTGATGGTGGCTCTGGCTGTCACCGGTCCCGCCTCGGCGGACGAGCCGGCCGCCTGGCCCATGTTTCACCGTGATCCAGGTCGCACCGGCCGGGCGTCGGTGCTGGGGCCACCACAGCCGGCCATCCGCTGGCGCCACCAGAGCCAAAGCTTCTTCAGCTCATCGCCGGCCATCGCCGCCGACGGGACGATCTATGTCGGCGCCTGGGATGGCAGGCTTTACGCCCTTGACCCGGATGGCGCGCTGCGTTGGACGTACGCCACCAAGAAGTTCATCACCTCGTCACCAGCCGTAGGATCCGATGGGACAGTGTACGTGGGTTCGTGGGACTGGCACGTCTACGCCATCAACCCAGATGGCAGCCTGAGGTGGCGCTACCGCACCGACGAGCTGATCACCTCCTCGCCCGCCATCGCGCCGGATGGCACGGTGTACGTGGGATCCTGGGACGGAGGACTGTATGCGTTGATGCCTGGCGGGGCGCTGCGCTGGCGCTTCGAAACCGGCGGCTACGTCAGCGCGCCGCCCGCCGTAGCGCCGGACGGCTGGGTGGTGGTTGGCTCGTGGGACGGTAACGTCTACGCAATCAACCCAGACGGCACCGAGAAGTGGCGTTTTTCCACCGCCAGCCAGGTGAGCGCGCCGGCCGCCGTGGGGCCGGATGGCACCGTCTACGTAGGTTCGTGGGATAACCACGTCTACGCCATCAACGCCGATGGAACACAGCGCTGGCGGACGCGGACGATGGGTCCGGTCGGGTCTGGGCCAGCCATCGGCCCAGACGGTGTGATCTACGTAGGCGCCTGGGATCAGCAGCTCTACGCCCTCGACACCGACGGCACAATTCGCTGGACCTTCTTTACCGGCGACTACACCAGCACGTCGGGAGACTACCTGGCCTCCTCACCGGTGGTGGACGCGAGCGGGGTGGTCTACGTAGGGTCTAACAGCTTCCACGTCTATGCCGTCAACCCGGACGGCGCCCTGCGCTGGCAGATCAAAACTGGCAACTGGGTGCAGGCTTCGCCGGCTATCGGGTCGGATGGCACACTGTACATCAGTGGCTACGATGGCCACGTGTACGCCATCGGGCACGAACCCACGCCCACTCCCTCGCCCACCCACACTCGCCGTCCCACCGCGAGCCCAACAGCCACCGCGACGCCCACCCACACCCCCAGCCCCACCGCGAGCCCAACAGCCACCGCGACGCCCGCCCACACCCCCAGTCCCACCGCGAGCCCAACAGCCACGGCGACGCCCTCGCTCGTACCTGCAGCCACGCCCGGTCGCACTGTGATTGCCGAGCCGGAGGCCACGGGGACGCCATCGCCCACACCCACTGCGTCGGCGACGCCCATGGCCGTCGGGCCTTTCACGACGTTCACTTCTGCGCCCACCGAAACCCCAGTGGCAGCCACGTCTACCCCACAGGCGGTCAGCGCCGGTCCGTCACCATCGCCCGGGGCGACGATGCACGCATCCCCAACGGCCATCGGTGCCCCTGCAACGCCACCGCCTCTGGTAGTGCCTGCAAATCGGCCACCGGCAACGCAGGCTCCCGTTGCTCCAATTCAGCGGTCCCGTTCCGATCGTGGGCTCGGCAGCATCGTCGTCCTTGGCTGGGGCCTCCTGGGGTTGGCATTGCTGCTGGCGGGGGTGGCTATGATCATTTATATCAAGGGAAAGTAAAGAAGACGTTGACAGGGAAATTTGACTTTTATCCCCCTTTGTGCTATCATATTCCCAGATTTGACAGAGGGCTGGAGATGGCTGGCGAGCCGCGAGAGAGGGCTATCAAGGACAGTTTCTTTGGGCGTGAGGACTACTTTGCCTATTTTTACGCCTATGCCCAGGCATCAGGCAAGCTGCTTCACGCCCGGAGGACACCACAGCCTTAAACTATAACAATTCATCAATGGCAACTCAAAAGCGTGGAGCAGACAGGCCCACGCTTTTTTGGTTATGCCCCCCCAGCCCCCCAATCCTGGGGGGAGTATGTGCCAGACACACCCCCCACGTATACGATGACCCCCAGCCCCCCAATCCTGGGGGGAGTATACTCCGCGGGCCAGTTCCCCCCAGCATTGGGGGGTAGGGGGGCAAGCGCTAAGGAATGGAAAGAGATGACTTGTCGAGGCATTCGAGGAGCCACCACTGCAGAGGAGACCACCGCCGAGGCCATCCTGGCTGCCACCAGGGAGCTTCTGGAACTGATCGTCGAGGTCAACGACCTGAGGGTGGAAGACGTGGCCAGCGCCATCTTCACCACCACGCCCGACCTGACAGCCGCCTTCCCCGCCCAGGCAGCGCGAGAGATGGGCTGGCGAGACGTGGCCCTCCTCGACGCCCAGGAGATACCCGTGCCGGGCAGCCTGGAGAAGTGCATCCGCGTGCTCATCCACTGCAACACGGAGAAGGAACAAAGCGAGATCGAGCACGTCTACATCAAAGGGGCCAGGAAACTGCGCCCTGACTTGAGTTAGATTGGGAGGTCGAAAATGACTATCGTCGCTTTCCAGGGAGAGAACGGCGCTTATTCGCAGGAAGCTGCCTACCAGTTTTTCGGAGCCGAGGTAAACACGCTGCCCTGCCGGACCTTCGAGGACATTTTCCTGGCGGTGGAGGAGGGGCGGGCCGACCACGGCATCCTGCCGGTGGAGAATTCGGCGGCGGGCTCCATCAACCAGGCCTACGACCTCCTCCTGGAGCGCGACCTAAAGATCTGGGGGGAGGTCATCCTGCGGGTGCGCCATTACCTGTTGGCCAACCCGGAGACCAAGCTGGAGGACATTCAGGAGGTTCGCTCCCACCCCCAGGCCCTGGCTCAATGCGAGAGGTATCTGGCCAGCCATGGGATGGAACCTGTGCCCACCTATGACACGGCCGGCAGTGCTAAGGAGTTGGCAGCGACACCCCAGGCAGGAGCGGCTGTCATCGCCAGTGAATTGGCAGCCCGCATCTATGGCCTGGAGGTTCTCGCCAGCGGCATCGAGGATCTTTCTTTTAACTATACCCGCTTCTTCATCCTGGGCCATCAGGACCCGCCGAAGGGAGAGCGCAACAAGACCTCGCTGGTCTTCTCCACCCGCCATGTCCCCGGCGCGCTCTACGCTTGCCTGGAGGAATTTGCTAAATTGGGCATCAATCTCACCAAATTGGAATCGCGTCCCCGGCGCACCAAACCCTGGCACTATGTCTTTTATCTCGACTTCGAGGGCCATTGGCAGGATCCCAAGTGTGAAAAGGCGCTGCTTGGCTTGCTACGCAAGGCATCCTTCGTCAAGGTCCTTGGCTCCTATCCAGCGGCTGCTATTAAAGAGGAGGGGAGGTAGGCCATGGTAATCGCCAACCGGAAAGGCACGACACGAGAGGTACGTAACGGGAGAGGCAAGCCCTCACACTTCGACGGGCCCTGGCCGGGGCAAATCAAGCAGTCAGGCTAAGGAGGTATCCGCCATGATCATCATCATGAAAATGGGGGCTGGGGAGGAGCAGATACAAGAAGTGGTGGGCCAGATAGAGGAGATGGGTTTTCGAGCCCACCTCTCCTGTGGCGAAGAGCGAACCATCATCGGCGTCATCGGCGATGAGCGACTTGTCAGCCCCCACGTCTTTGAATTGATGGAGGGAGTGGAAAGGACAGTGCCCATCCTCCACCCCTTCAAGCTGGCCAGCCGCGACTTCAAGCCCGAGGATACGGTCATCCCCATCAACGGGATGCACATCGGCTCGCGGGAGGTGGTGGTCATGGCCGGCCCCTGTGCCGTGGAGAGCCGAGAGCAACTGTTGGAGACAGCCTGGGCGGTCAAAGAGGCGGGTGTCCGCATCCTGCGCGGCGGGGCTTTCAAACCCCGCACTTCCCCCTACAGCTTCCAGGGCCTGGGGAAGGACGGGTTGGAGATCCTGGCCGAGGTCAAGGAGGAGACAGGGTTGGCCATCGTCACCGAAGTTATGGCCCCTGAGGACGTACCCCTGGTAGCCTGCTACGCCGACATCCTCCAGGTCGGGGCGCGAAGCATGCAGAACTTCAGCCTGCTGCACGCCGTGGGCGAGTCGAAGATGCCCATCCTCCTCAAGCGCGGGATGATGTCCACCCTGGAGGAGCTCCTCATGGCCGCCGAGTACATCCTCTCCCACGACAACTACCGCGTCATGCTCTGCGAACGGGGCATCCGTACCTTTGATGAAAAGTATACCCGTAACACCCTGGATATCAACGCCGTGCCTGTCCTTCAGGGGCTGACTCACCTGCCGGTCATCGTTGACCCCAGCCACGGCACTGGCAGGTGGGAGCTGGTGGGGCCCGTAGCCAAAGCTGCTGTGGCTGCCGGTGCCGATGGATTGCTCATCGAGGTTCACCCTGAGCCCCAACGTGCTCTCTCCGACGGAGCCCAATCGCTGAAACCAGAGCGGTTTGCCCAGTTGATTAAAGAGTTGCGAAGGGTGGCAGAGGCAGTGGGGAGGGGAATTGGGTGACAGGTAATCAGGCAATGAGGCAGCGAGGCAACGAGGCAATGAGGCAGCGAGGCAATGAAGCAACGAGGTAACGAGGTAACGAGTCTGATGGGCTTGAAGGATGCACGAGTAGCCATCGTCGGTCTGGGCCTGATGGGCGGGTCTCTGGCCGCGGCCTTGAGGGAGCGAGGTGCCTGTCGAGAGGTGCGAGGAGTGGCCCGACGGGAGGAAACCCTCAAGGAGGCCTTGAGGCGCGGTTTTATCCACGAGGGCACCTGCGACCTGGCCAAGGGGGTGGCGCAAGCCGACCTGATCGTGCTGGCCACTCCCGTACGGACCATCCTGGAGCTTATCCCTCAGGTGGGTTCCTGTGCTCCCGCCGGCTGTTTGGTGATGGATTTGGGCAGTATCAAAGCCAGGATCGTCCCAGCCATGGAAGCGTTGCCACCCCACCTCCAGGCCATCGGCGGCCACCCCATGTGCGGCAAGGAGGCGTCGGGGATCATCGCTGCGGAGGCTGACCTCTACCAGGGAGCACCCTTCGTGCTCACTCCCCTGTCGCGAACCAGTTCGGAAGCGCTGGCCCTGGCCCAGGAACTGGTCGAGGCCGTCGGAGCCAGTCCCCTGTTGATGGACGCCGAGCGCCACGACCGCCTGGTGGCCGCCGTCAGCCACCTTCCCTATCTCCTGTCGGTGGGCCTGGTGGCCACGGCCGAGGAAGTGGCAACTGAGGACGAGCTGGTCTGGGAACTGGCCGCCAGCGGCTTTCGCGATACCTCGCGCCTGGCCGCCAGCGACGTGACCATGATGCTGGACATCCTGCTCACCAACCGCCGGGCGGTGGGAGAGACGTTGTCCCGCTTCGTCCGTCAGCTCGACGCCATCGCCCACCTGCTAGAGGCAAACGACGAGGAGAGGTTGCGAAATGTGACTACTCAGGCTGTCATTGCGAGCGAAGCGAAGCAATCCCCATACCGCAAGGAGGAGATTGCTTCGTCGCAAAAAACGCTCCTCGCAATGACACGAGCTGAGCAGTTACTGCGAAGTTTAATGGAGCAAGTGCAGAGGAGACGAGAGGGGATGTTTCGATGAGGATGATCGTTAGAAAAGCCAAGGGCCTGAGTGGTCGGGTCAAAGTCCCTGGCGACAAATCCATTTCCCATCGCGCCCTGCTGCTGGGGGCGATAGCTGAAGGCACGACCAGGATCCGCGGTTTCCTGCCCGCGGCCGATTGCCTGGCTACCTTAGCTTGCGTGCGAGCGCTGGGGGTCGAGGTGGAGAGGCTATCCGAGACGGAGTTGATCGTGCAGGGGCGGGGCTTGCGCGGTTTGAGGGAGCCGGAAGCTGTCCTGGACTGTGTAGGTTCGGGCACGACCATGCGCCTGCTGGCGGGGATCCTGGCGGGCCAGCCCTTCTACAGCGTGCTGACGGGGAACGAGCAACTCCGTCGCCGGCCCATGGGCCGCATCGCCGAGCCGCTGAGACGGATGGGGGCAATCGTGTTGGGTCGCGACGATGGCCGCCTGCCTCCCCTGACCATCCTGGGCGGAGATTTGCATGGCATCCAGTATAGCCTGCCCGTAGCCAGCGCTCAGGTAAAGTCGGCTATTCTGCTGGCTGGCCTCTACGCCGACGGCCCTACAGTGATCCACGAGCCAGGCCCTGCCCGCGACCACACCGAGCGGATGCTGGCCGCCATGGGCGCCAATATCCAATATCCAATATCCAATATCAAACTTCACAGTTCAAAGTTATCCTCTCTGGACATTGTTGTGCCAGGCGATATCTCCTCGGCGGCCTATTTCATTGCTGCTGCTTGTTTGGTGCCTGGGTCGGGGGTTGTCATCGAAGGCGTCGGCGTTAACCCCACCCGCACGGGCTTTTTGGACGCGCTGGGGGAGATGGGAGCGGATATCGTGATGGAGAACCAGCGGGAGGTGAGCGGCGAGCCAGTGGCCGACGTCGTTGTGAGGGCTGCGGAGCTAAGAGGCGTAGAGGTAAGAGGTGATCGGGTGCCCCGGATGATTGACGAGTTCCCCATCCTGGCTGTGGTCGCTACCCAGGCGCAGGGGGACACAGTGGTGCGCGACGCGGCAGAGCTCAGAGTCAAGGAGTCCGACCGCATCGCGGCCATAGAAGCTGAGCTGAGGAAGCTTGGGGCATGTATCGAGGAGAGGGCTGATGGCTTCGTCGTCGAGGGGCCGACCAGTTTGCGGGGCACGGTTGTGGACAGCCACGGCGATCACCGCCTGGCCATGTCCCTGGCCATAGCGGGCCTGATAGCCGAGGGGGAAACGACCATCGTCGGAGCGGAGTGCATCGCTGATTCATTTCCAGGCTTCGAGGAGATTCTAACCGCCCTGGCAGGCTAAAGCAAGTTACGTCTCCCCGGCCATATACAGCACTTTTCGATAGAGGTTTCCGCTCATTCGAAACGGCGTTGCGCTAAGGTGGTCCAAAAATGGCCTGACAGCCGGGATTAGCCCTGCTTCCTTTGCCATGAGGAGCACCCCCAACGTCCCTATCACGGTGAGGCCAACGGAGCGTGCTTTCCTTCTGGCCAACCTTTCATCAATTAAGATGCGGGCGGCTCCCAGCTCTTTGGCCAAAACAAGCGCTTCGCTTTCACCTTGATCCAGTTCGTTTCGCAATAGGTCAACTGCCAGGTGCTCCTGAACTTCTACTACTTTTATCCAATCAGCTTCCCTTGTTTCTTTAGCACCTGGCTGATCCCTACCTTGTATCACCACCTCGTTGTAGACAGCAGAGGGGATGACTATCTCGCCGAATACATCTTTCAACAGACGAAATTCGCCTATTGAGGCTAAACCAATCAAGGGGCCTGAATTTGCCACGACTACTTCGGAGAAGCTTGCTGCTCTTTCCATTCCCTGACTGCCTTGAATTCTTCTTCCAAGTCTTCGTCGGTGTAGTCGAAATAGGGTATGCCCTCCTCTGCAAGGAGCCTGATGAAATCAAACTTCTGCATGCCCAAAAGTTCAGCGGCCTTGCCTGAGGAGATCCTATCCATCTTGTACAGCTCTATGACAAACGATCTCTTCATCGTTTCAATGGCTTTTCTTTCCGATAGGCCCAGGGTCAAAAATACCTCTTTCGGCATCGGCACTTCTAGTGTTATGGTATCCATCGCCCACCTCCTAACCATTTTCACTATAATCATAGCACATTCGGTGGTAAAATGCAATCTACGGACACGAACTTGTTATCAAGCGTAACCGGCGAAACCAAACTCGTTGGCCTTATTGGCTGGCCTGTCGAGCACAGTCTCTCGCCAGCCATGCACAACAGCGCCTTTGCCGCATTAAATCTAAACTGGTGCTACCTGCCTTTGCCTGTGCCACCTGAGCGATTGGGGGAGGCCGTGGCCGGGCTGCGGGCGCTGAGCTTCGTGGGGGCCAACGTCACCGTGCCTCACAAAGAGGCAGTGATGTGTTATCTGGACGAGGTCACACCGCAGGCGCAAGCTATCGGGGCGGTCAATACCATCGTGGTGTGCGGGGAGAAGAGCATTGGCTACAATACCGACTGGCTCGGCTTCCTGGCTGCCTTGAGCGAGGCTGGCTTTGACCCTCAGGGCAAGCGGGCCGTAATTCTGGGAGCTGGCGGCGCAGCCAGGGCGGTGGTCTACGCCCTGGCCCAGGCCGGGGCGCAGGTGACGGTACTAAACCGGACGCTGACCCGTACCCAGGCCCTGGTGCGAGATTTCTCCCCCCCGTTTCCTTCCGCTCTCCTTGTGTCCCTCCCTCTCAACTCGCAAACACTGAGAGAGCAAGCCGCCGAAGCCCACCTGTTGGTCAATACGACGCCTGTCGGCACCTGGCCTGAAGTGGATGAGTCCATCTGGCCGGAAGACCTGGCCCTTCCCGGCCATCTGACCGTCTTCGACCTGGTGTATAACCCCCGCCAGACCAGGCTGCTGCAACAGGCCGAGGCAGCCGGCGCGAGGAGTATCGGCGGCTTGGGGATGCTGGTCCACCAGGGGGCGGCATCCTTCGAGCTATGGACGGGAGAGAAAGCCCCGGTCGAAGCGATGTATGAAGCTGCCCAAAAAACCGTGGGTGGCGCGCATAAGTGATAGATCAAATTGCGGAGTCCTCAACTTGTTGAGGCGTTCCTGCTAGTGTGGAGCTTGGTGAGATAAGAAGATTCCTCTAGCAATGCCCGAACAAGTTCGGGAGTCCACGGCACAATTGATGGCGAGGAGTTGCACTCCGAGCCCCCGTTCGACAGTACAACTGCCTCACATCGGTGGATTCCTCTAGCAATGCCCGAACAAGTTCGGGAGTCCACGGTTATGTGCGCTACAAAACTCTAGGGAGGTGAACGATGGCCTTGCGTTTCTTGACCGCTGGCGAATCCCACGGGCCTTGCCTCATCGCCATTATCGAGGGAATGCCTGCTGGACTTTGTCTGAGCGAGGAAGAGATAAACGTTGATCTGCGCCGCCGCCAGGGGGGCTACGGACGCGGCCAACGCATGGAGATCGAGCGCGACGAGGTCGAGATGCTGAGCGGAGTAGCCAACGGACTGACCACAGGGGCACCCATTGCCCTGCGCATCGAGAACAAGGACTGGGCCACCTGGCAGGACAGAGAGGTCCCACCCTGGACGGTGCCTCGGCCGGGCCACGCGGACCTGGCGGGGGCCATAAAATACGGCTTCAGTGACCTGCGGCTGGTAGCCGAGCGGGCCAGTGCTCGTGAGACAGCAGCGCGGGTGGCGGTGGGGGCAGTGGCGAGACGGTTGCTGGCCGAGTTCGGCATCGCTGTCAACAGCTACGTGGCCGAAATCGGCGGAGTGGTGGCGGAGATCTCGCCCCCCCCCAGCCCCCCCCAACTCTGGGGGGGGGCACTCTGGGAGCGGGCTGAAGCCTCCGACGTTCGCTGCCCCGATCCCACTGCCGCCGAGGCCATGCGCCAGCGCATTGACCAGGCCAGGGCAGCCGGCGACTCCCTGGGTGGGGTCTTCGTCGTCGTGGCCACCGGCGTGCCGGTCGGCCTGGGCAGCCACGTCCACTGGGACCGCCGCCTGGACGCTCGCCTGGCCGGCGCGGTGATGAGCATCCCGGCCATCAAGGGGGTGGAGATCGGGCCGGCGTTCGAGAACGCTCGGAAGAGGGGGACGGAGGTACACGATGAGATCTTCACAAAGCTCAAAGCTCAAAGCTCAAAGCTCAAAGTTCAAATGTCAAACGTCAAACGTTATTCCAACCGAGCCGGAGGTATCGAAGGGGGAATGAGTAACGGGGAGCCCATCGTGGTGCGGGCGGCTATGAAACCGATTCCCACTACGGTGACGCCTTTGCAGTCGGTTGACCTGGTCACGGGGGAGGCAGCGCATACTCAGTATCAGCGCTCCGATGTCTGCGCCGTGCCTGCTGCTTCCGTAGTTGGCGAGGCGATGGTATCCTGGGTCATCGCCGACGCACTGATGGAGAAGCTGGGGGGAGATAGCATCGAGGAGATGAAATCGAGATGGAAGTGGGCAAGTGGGCAAGTTGCAAGTGGGCAAGTTGCAAGTGACTTGCGGACTTGCAAACTTGCAAACTTGATTATCACCGGCTTCATGGGCAGCGGTAAGTCGGAGGTGGGTCGGGAGGTGGCTCGCCGCCTGGGGCGGGAGTTTGTGGACATGGACACGCTCATCGAGGAGCGGGTGGGCATGGCCATTCCTGACATCTTTGCTCAACGGGGCGAGGGGTTCTTTCGCCAACAGGAGCGCCAGCTTTGCCAGGAGTTGGCCCAGAGGCACGGGCTGGTCATCGCCACCGGTGGCGGGGCGCTGATCCCCGAGGAGAACCGCCAGGTTTTGGGCACAAACGGGCTGCTCGTGTGTCTGAACTGCGATGTCGAGGAGATCCTGCGGCGTCTGGCCAAAGTAGAAAACAGGCCGCTCCTGGATGTGGCCGATCGGAGGGAGCGCATCGAGGCCCTGCTGGCCCAGCGGCGCGAAGCCTACAGCCGCATCCCCCACCACATTGACACCACGGGCCTGACGGTGGAGGAGGTGGCGGAGAGGGTGATCAGGTTGTTAACGGAAAAGATAGTGGTGCGGACGCCGACAGGAAGTTACCCGATCCATCTGGGCGAAGGGCTTCTGGCACAGGTTGGTGAATTGGTGCGAGAGCAGGGCTTGCAGGGTAAAGTGGCCCTGGTCACCAACCCCACGGTCGGTGAGTTGTATGCCCCTGCGGTGATCAGGAGCTTGCGAGAAGCGGGCTTCGAGCCCGTTGTCTGTCAGGTGCCTGATGGGGAGGTCTACAAAACCCTGGACACCGTCAGCTCCCTGTACGATCAGTTCATCAAAGGCGGGTTGGACCGATCTGGTGCGGTGCTGGCCCTGGGGGGCGGGGTGATCGGCGACATGGCCGGCTTCGCCGCTGCCACCTACATGCGAGGCGTGCCCCTGGTGCAGTTGCCCACCACTCTCCTGGCCATGGTGGACGCCAGCATCGGGGGCAAGGTGGCGGTGGATCACCCCAGAGGAAAGAATCTCATCGGCGCGTTCAAACAGCCAGAGTTGGTGGTGATTGACCCTCTCGCTCTGGCCACCCTGGGCGAGGCAGAGATGCGATGCGGTTGGGCCGAGGTGATCAAGGCGGGGATCATCGGTTCACCCAGTCTTTTTGAGCAGTTAGAGGAGGGGGACCAACCATTGTTGCCGGTCATCGCCGAGGCCATCGGCGTTAAGGTAGCCATCGTGGAGGAGGACCCTTACGAGAGGGGGCGGCGGGCGGTGCTCAATCTGGGCCATACCTTTGGCCACGCCCTGGAGGTGCTCAGCGGCTTCACCCTCCGCCACGGTGAGGCGGTGAGCATCGGCCTGGTGGCTGCGACCAGGACGGCCATTGCTCTCGGCCTGTGCGACGAGACGGTCGCAAGACGTTTGGCCGTCCTTCTCCAGCGATTTGGCTTACCAACCCGCTACGGAGGTTACGAGCCAGGGGAGATTTGGGAGGCCATGGCCGCCGACAAGAAGAAGCGAGGGAAGAAGCTGCGTTTTGTGTTGCCCAGAGCTATCGGGCAGATTGAGATCACTGACCAGGTGCCCAGGGCAGTGGTCTTAGGGGTTTTAGAAAGGCTGAGGGAAAGATGAGCGCCAAGATCCTTGTTATCCACGGTCCTAACCTGAACTTGTTGGGCACACGGGAGCCAGAGGTTTACGGCCCGGTCACCCTGGAGGAGATCAACCGGCAATTGCAGGCTTATGCTGCGGAGAAGAGCGTCGAAGTGCGCACCTTCCAGTCGAACCACGAAGGGGCCATCATTGACGCTATCCACCAGGCGGTTGACTGGGCCGACGGTGTGGTGATCAACCCTGGCGCCTACACCCATTACAGTTGTGCCATCCGCGACGCCATCGCCGCCGTTGGTTTGCCCACCGTCGAAGTCCACCTGTCCAACGTCTACGCTCGCGAGGGTTTTCGGCATCTGTCCGTCATCGCCCCCGTCTGCCTTGGTCAAATCGCCGGTTTCGGCTGGCACAGCTATGTCTTGGGGTTAGAAGCCTTGCTGATGAAGCTGGGGGCTTTCGCATGAGTTGAACCGTCACTCAGATTGAGTTGACGCTACCGCTGCGAAAGCCGCATCTACCGATTATTGCCTATTAAGGCAAAGTAAGGTATAATCAGTAGATGAGAAATTCCTGCTCCCGGCTGGCGTCCCCGCCACCCGGACGGGGCGAGGATGCCCCTTGGGAGCAACTTTTCGTACTGATAATAGCACGTAGCGAACTCGGATTCGTTAGCGATTTCAGAGGAGGGAAAGCTAATGGGTGATCTTGGTCAGTTGTTACGGGAGGCGCGCCAACAAAAGGGGGTGTCCTTAGAGGAGGTCGAAGAGGCCACACGTATCCGGCAGAAGTTTCTCCAGGCCTTGGAGGAGGGGAACTTTGCGGCCTTGCCTGCCGAAGCCTACGTCAAGGGGTTTCTGCGCACCTACGCCATGTATCTGGAGCTCGACCCCGACGAAGTGATGGCCCTTTACCAAGGCCGGGAGGACGAGGGCAAGGCAGCCCTGCGACAGCCTGGCTTCTTTCAGCCGATGGATCTCTCCATGGCCGCGCCCTCCTGGCTGACGCCCGACCTGGTGATCGGCGGCCTGCTCATCGTGGCGCTCTTAGCCTTTGGGTCCTGGGCCGCCTGGCACTACCTTCCCCCCCCCATTAAGACCCAGTTGTTATCGTGGCGGGTCCCTGCCACGGCCACCCCATCGCCTACCGCCACCATTTCAGTAGTATCGCCCCCTGCTACCTCGACAGCGACGCCCACCACGGTGCCCGCTGCCACGCCCACCGACATACCCACCGCCACGCCCACTCCCCTGCCCACCGTCGCAGCCGTCGTCGAGCCTACCTCTACCCCCACCAGCGTGCCCACCCGCACCCCCACCGGCGTGCCCACCAACACCCCCACGCCTGGGGTTTCCGCCGGTGTCGAGGTCGAGCTGAGAATCGTCGAGTATGCCTGGATGCGGGTTATCGTGGATGGGGAAGAGGTTTTCGTGGGCTCTTTGGAAGCGGGCACAACGCGCACCTGGCGTGGGCGAGAGAGCGTCGCTTTGCGCTGTGGCAACGCTGGCGGCGTAGAAGCCATCGTCAACGGCCAACCCCTGGGCCTGCTGGGGGAGAGGGGCCAGGTAGTGGACGTGGAATGGTTTGCGGAAGGAGTCATCCCCACGCCTGAGGTGATAGCCCCCACAGTCACGCCCACCGCTAGTTCCTAAAGACTGACCAAAAAGAGGCAGGGGAACTCAACTGAGCAATTTTGAGTCGGAGAAGACAGACCACTTTGTGAATATGGGCTACTTTGAAGATGAGGAGGAATTGGTCAAGGCACTCTTGGATAGGATGGGCGGGCGGTTCTCCACTGCCCTGGGGATCAACCTGGACCAGGGGGATCCGCACGAGGTCTTCAAGTGGTTCCTGGCCTCGATCCTCTATGGGGCCAGGATCTCGGAGACCATCGCCACCAACACCTACCGCGTGTTCGAGAAGAACGGCGTGCTGAGTCCCGATCGGATACTGGAGACGGGGTGGGATGGCCTGGTTCTGCTCCTGGACGTTGGCGGCTACGTCCGCTACGACTTCAAGACCGCCACCAAGCTGCTGGAGGTCATGGCGGCGTTGAAGGAGAGGTTCGACGGCGACCTGAACGTGCTTCACGCCCAGGCGCAAAGCCCCCGTGACCTGGAGCAGCAGTTGATGGGGCTGGGCAGGGGCATCGGCCCGGTGACGGTGAACATCTTTCTGAGGGAATTGCACGATGTCTGGGAGAAGGCCGACCCGCGGCCCCAGGACCTGGCGGTGATGGCGGCTGGGAACCTGGGGCTGGTTCAGGCGGACGAACCAAGGGAGATGTTGAGCGAGCTGCGGGCAGTGTGGGCGAGGCAAGGCCTGCCGGGCTGGCGTTTCGCCGATCTCGAATCCGCGCTGGTGAGGCTGGGTAAGAACTATTGCCGCCGAGAGAAATGCCCCACCTGCCCCATTGCAGAAAAATGTGAGAGAAGTGCCTAGAGCGACTCTCTTCTGCTGAAGACCCCCCGAGTTCCCCCAAGTTCTTCCGAGTTCCCTGCCTGATAGAACCCGAAGTAGATCGAAACGAGATGCGCTACTACCTGCTTTCTCTAGGCTGCTGCAAGAACACCGTAGACTCCGAAGGGATGAGCCGCCTGCTCCAGCAGGCTGGCTATGCTCCCACGGAGCACCCATCGGCAGCCGAGGTGCTCATCGTCAATACCTGCGGGTTCATTGACATCGCCAGGGAGGAGTCCTTCGCCGAGTTGCGGGAGCTGGCCGAGGCCAGGAGACCAGGGCAGTTGCTCATCGCTGCGGGATGCCTCTCCCAACGCTATGGCCGCCAGTTGGCCGAAGAGGTGCCTGGCCTGGACGGCATACTCGGCACCAGGCGCTGGATGGAGATCACCGCCCTGGTAGAACAATTATCCTCGGATGGCGACAGACCGATGGTGATGATCGGCGATCCGCTCGTACCTCCCCTTCCTCCCCCCCAGGTTGGGGGGGAAAGAGGGGGGGCGTCCAGGTCCGTGGTTCAAGGAGCCAGCGCCTATCTCCAGATCGCTGAGGGTTGCAGCGCGCCCTGCGCCTTCTGCGCCATCCCCCTGATCAAGGGGCCGGCCCGCAGCCGTCCGATGGAAGCCATCGTGGAGGAGGCTCGCCAGTTGGCCGCCCGGGGGGTCAAAGAGATCATCCTCATCGCCCAGGACACCACCGCTTACGGGCGCGACCGAGGCCAGCGCGACGCTTTGTCTGACCTGATCGAGGCCATGTTGAAGGCCGC
>VGOG01000029.1 GCA_016875995.1 Chloroflexota bacterium | reverse complement strand
TTGCCATTTACCCGGCCAAGCACTTCATCACCCCCCAGGAGAAGCTGACCCTGGCCCTGCGAGATATCGAGATCGAGCTGGAAGAGCGACTGGCAGAGCTCCGCTCCCAGGGCAAGCTGCTGGAGGCCCAGCGTCTGGAGCAGCGCACCAAATACGACCTGGAGATGCTGCGCGAGATGGGCTACTGCGCCGGCATCGAGAACTACTCCCGCCACCTCTCCCAGCGCCCGCCCGGCAGCCCGCCCTGGACCCTGCTCGACTACTTCCCCGACGACTTCCTGCTCTTCGTGGACGAGTCCCACATGACCATCCCCCAGGTGCGAGGGATGTACCACGGCGACATGTCCCGCAAGAAGACCCTGGTGGAATACGGCTTCCGCCTGCCCAGCGCGCTGGACAACCGTCCCCTGAGCTTCGAGGAGTTCGAAGGAAGGATCAACCAGGTCATCTACACCTCGGCCACGCCGGGGCCCTACGAGCTGGAACACTCGGCCCAGGTGGTGGAGCAGATCATCCGCCCCACCGGCCTGGTTGATCCTGAGGTCACGGTCAAGCCAGTCAGGGGCCAGATAGACGACCTGATCCACCAGATTGACCAGCGGGTGAAGCGGGGCCAGCGGGCATTGGTGACCACCCTCACCAAGCGCATGGCCGAGGACCTGGCCGACTACCTGGCCGAGATGGGCATCAAGGTACACTACCTGCACTCAGAAATCCAGACCATCGAGCGAGTGGAGATATTGCGCGACCTGCGCCTGGGGGTCTACGACGCGGTGGTGGGGATCAACCTGCTCCGCGAGGGCCTGGACCTGCCTGAGGTGTCGCTGGTAGCGATCCTCGACGCCGACAAAGAGGGCTTCCTGCGGAGCGACCAGGCTCTCATCCAGACCATCGGCCGGGCGGCCCGCCACGTCAACGGCCAGGTGATCATGTATGCCGACGGGCTCACCGACTCCATGAAGCGGGCCATTGACGAGACCAACCGCCGGCGCAGCATCCAGGCGGCTTACAACGTACAGCACAATATTGAACCCCGCAGCATCGTCAAGGAAGTGCACGACCTGACCGACCGCGTGCGGGCCGTGGCCGAGGAGCGGGCTGAGTACCGCGTGCCGGCGGCGATACCCAGGCACGAGCTGGCTCGTTTGATCAAGGAGCTGGAGAAGCAGATGAAGGCCGCCGCCCAGGCGCTGGAGTTCGAGAAAGCGGCCCTCCTGCGCGACCAGATCTTCGACCTGCGCCGCGAACTGGCGGACATGGAAGAGGACGTGCCCGAGTGGGAGAGAGTGAGAAAACTGGGGCGTTAGTGGGGGGATTTGACATTATGGCGTTATTACAGTATAATGTACATCAGGAGGTGTTAAGCGATGATAAGAACACAAGTTTATCTCCCAGAGGACCTTTACGAAGAGGCGCGGCGAGTATCCTACGAACGCAAGATGTCCATCGCTGGAGTGGTCAGGGAAGCGCTAGCAGAGTATCTGGTAGCCGAGAAAACGAAGCCCAAAGCGGTCACGCTAGAGGAAGAAAGAGAGCTCAGCGAAGAGGAGCTAAAAAACCACCCTCTATACCAAATCATCGGCATGTGTTCCACTGGCATTGAGGATGGAGCAGAGAAACATGACTACTACCTCTACGGAGAGAATATGTCTTGAGGATATTCGTTGATGCCGGCGGGTGGATCGCCATCATAAACGATTCGGATAAGTATCACTCCGAGGCTAAGTCCCATTACCTCCGGTTACTCAAGAGGAAGACTAACCTTCTGACCTCCAACTATGTCCTGGCTGAAACCTACACTTGGCTTCGGTATCATGCTGGCTATCGGTACGCGATCCGCTTTCATGAAATGGTGACCGCAGCAGAAAAATTGGGCAATCTAAGGATTCTATGGGTAGACAGAGCCATCGCCAGTGCCGCATGGGAGATTTTCGAGAAGTATAGCGATCAAGTCTTCTCCTTCACGGATTGCACTAGCTTCGTGTTAGCCAGACGTGCCAAGGTCAACGAGGTCTTCGCCTTTGACGAAGATTTTGTCGTGATAGGGTTCGTGATGCGACCGTGAGAAGTGGAGAAACGTTTCCCAGTTACCTCAACCTATACCGCAATGATGAACTGGCCCGCCGCATCGAGCGGGCCTATGTTTCTTTGGAGGACTGTTGCCTCTGCCCACGGGAGTGCGGGGTGAATCGGCTTCAGGGGAGGCAGGGGTTTTGCCGGGTGGGAGCGGAGCCCAGGGTGGCCAGTTGGAACGTGCACCCCTGGGAGGAGCCACCTATCAGCGGCACCCGCGGCTCAGGCACTATCTTCTTCTCCGGCTGCACCGGCCGCTGCCTCTTCTGCCAGAACTACCCCATCAGCCAACTGGGGGTGGGCAACGAAGTCTCTATTGAACGTCTGGCGGAGATGATGCTGGAGCTGCAACGCAAGGGCTGCCACAACATCAACCTGGTAACACCGACCCACTTCGTGCCCCAGGTACTGGCCGCCCTCCCCTCTGCTATCGAACAGGGCTTCCACATCCCCCTGGTCTACAACACCAGCGGCTACGAGACGGTGGAGGTGCTGGAGCTCCTGGAAGGGGTGGTGGACATCTACCTGCCCGATGCCAAGTACGCCGACGACGCCACGGCTCGCCGCCTGTCGGGCTTCGTGGGCTACGTGGCGGCCAACCGCGTCGCCCTCAAAGAGATGTACCGCCAGGTGGGTGAGGAGCTGGTTCTGGACAATGAAGGCATCGCCTGGCGGGGCCTCATTGTCCGCCACATGGTTTTGCCCGATGGCCTGGCCGGCACGTCAAAGGTGCTGTGCTGGCTGGCCGAGAACCTATCACGCCGCGTCCACGTCAGCCTGATGGATCAGTACTTCCCCGCTCACAAGGCGGTAGGCCACCCCATCCTGGGGCGCAAGATCACCGCTGAAGAGTACGAGGAAGCATTGAGCGCGTTCGACGAGGCGGGGCTGGAGAATGGGTGGAGGCAGGAACACGAAGAGTAGTGATCAATGATCAGGGGACCAGGGATTAGGAAATGAGGGACGCCACTTGTCCCTTGTCCCTTATCCCTTATCCCTTATCCCTTGTCCCTTGTCCCTGCCTCCCTGATTTCCTAATTCCCTGGCTCTGTTTCTCCCGACGGGGCCTTGAGGCCAGGCGTCAGGCTGACCGTGAGCCTGGTGAAGTAGCTCTGAGGGGGGGCAGCCTCTTCGTCGTACCCCACCTCGCTTATCTCGGCATCCACCCGCAGGGAGGCTGTCTCCAAAACGATAGCCTTGCCAGGCTCGACCAGGACGGCCTCCCCCTTGGGAGCCAGCTTGGCCCGCAGAGCGTCGTCGTGGTAAGCATACCTGCTCATCAACACCCTGGTGACGGTGCGGATGTCGTTCTTGTCGAAGAGCCAGACCTCGAACGCCGTGATATGGGCGGGCGGCCCCACACTGATTATCTCGGAGATGCCCATGCCGCACTCACCCAGGAATTCGCCACTGGGCGACTCGATGGGAAAAGACTGGTCGTAGCTGTCCTGGCCTACAGCATAGCTGGCAGGGAAGCGGCCCAGAATCTCCCCGACTTCCTCTGGCCTGACCGCTCTCTGTGCTGGAGAAAGCCGTTTGCCCAGCTTTACGGGTTCCCCTGGGCGGCGTTCCCGCAAGACCGAGATGCCCACCATCACCCCAGCGATCACCAGGGCCGCCGCCAGGACGATGCCGAGAATAGGCACCAGGCGCTGAGCCAGCGCACCCACCGTCGTCGGCCGTGCAGCCGGCTCAGGAGTCACCACCTCCGCCCGCACCCCCAATGCTACCGCCAGGTTATCCAGGCGTTGAACCTGAGCCCCGTCGCTTTTGGCTTTGAGCTGGCCAATGACCTGCCCCAGCTCCTTTGGATCCCAACCTTCAACCCGCTGTCTGGCCAGTGCCACGTTGGTATTCAAGGTATAGGAATCGGCCAGCATGCTGATGTAGGCCTCTTTGTAAGACTGGCGCAGGTCGAAGGGATCGGTATCATACCACTGCACCGGAAACACCCACCAGCCCAAGATGGGCAGCCCGATGATCAACCCCACGACGAGCCCTGCCACGAACCCGATGAGGGCTTTGGGCCCTATGTTCTTCATGATTGCGTCCATCTTTCCCCCTTTTCATTATCTAGCAGAAGGAATCAATCATCCTCCAGCGGCTCTGGCAGCGATTGCCCTCTCCGATGATACATTCTATCACAAGTCGCCTTTTTCGACAAGCACGCCCTACTCACTGTCTACCGACATCCTTGCTGGCCCGGGTGAGTACCTCCACCCCATCCTCCCTCATGACCACGATGTCCTCTACGCGCACGCCACCCCAGTCCGTCAGGTAGATGCCCGGCTCGACGGTGAAGACCATGCCCGGCTCTAGGACATCTTCGGATAGGCGCCCAACCCCAGGCTTCTCGTGCACCGCCAGCCCCACGCCGTGCCCCAGTCCGTGGCCGTAATTGTCGCCATAGCCCGCTTCCTCGATGACCTGACGGGCTATGGCGTCAGCCTGCTTGCCCGTCATCCCCGGCCTGACACGCTGCTCGGCTGCCCGTTGGGCCTCCAGGACGATGTCGTAGATCTCCCTGAACTTGCCGTCCGGGCGGCCCGCGCAGACGGTGCGGGTCAGATCGGAGTTATAGCCGTCAATCCTCGCTCCCATGTCCATCACAACCGGCTCACCAGCTCGAATCACGCGCTCGGAGACGGTGGCGTGGGGCATGGCCCCGTTGGGCCCCGAGGCCACGATGATATCGAAGGCCAGCTTCTCCGCCCCCCGGGTGCGCATAAAGACCTCCAGCTCCCACGCTACTTCTTTCTCCGTCATGCCCGGCTCGATAAAGCTCACGATGTGAGCAAAGGCCTGGTCAGCCAGAGCAATGGCCTTCTCGATCTTGCCCAGCTCGTCCTCGTCCTTGACAGCACGGATCTTTTCCACCCATTCCTTGGTGGGCACCAGCTCGAAGCCCTCGGCGACCTCCTGCCACTCCTGGTGCTGATCAACGGTGAGATGAGCGCTCTCGAAGCCGACCCTCTTCGCCCCCACCTGCTGCACCAGCTCGGGAAGTAAGGTCTTGAATTTGTCCGTGATCTTTGCCAGGCGGAAGTCGGGGGCTTGCTTCTCGACCTGTTCGTAGTAGCGGAAGTCGGTGGCCAAAACGGCCTGATCCTGAGAGATCAACAGCACGCCCGCCGAGCCGGTGAAGCCGCTGAGATAGCGGCGGTTCTCGGGTTGGGTGATCAGAATGGCGTCGAGCCCTTCGGCGGCCAGGGCCTCACGCAGTTTCGTCAATCTCATTCGTAGCCTCCTCTGGTCAAATGGTCAGATGGTCGGGTGGTCGCGTGGTCACCCTTACTCTATTTGAGCTTTGAACTTTAGGTCTTCACTGCTCCTCTGCTCCCTTGCTCCCCTGCTCCCCTGCTCCCCTGCCCCCCTGCTCCCCTGCTCCTCCGCTCCCTTGCTCCCTCGCCCTTGGGTGCGCCTTGCGATACACCTCTCTCACCCGGCTCTGGGAGACGTGGGTGTAGATTTGGGTGCTGGAGAGGTCGGCGTGGCCCAGGAGCTCCTGGACGGTCCGCAGATCAGCGCCGCCATCCAAAAGGTGGGTGGCGAAGGTGTGTCGCATGATGTGGGGAGTGACGCGCCTCTCCAAGCCGGCCAGTTTAGCGTACTTGTCCAGGATGTTGCTCACGCTGCGCGTCGAGAGGCGACTGCCCAGGCGGTTCAAAAAAAGAGCGCTGGTGGCCTTGTTCCCGATCAATGCTGGTCGCCCGTCTTGGACGTAGCGCATCAAGGCTCTGCACGCTGGCTCGCCTAACAAAGCCAACCTCTCCTTGGCCCCTTTGCCCCAAACCCGAATCTGACCGTGGCGCAGGTCCACGTTACTCAGGTTGAGGCTCACCAGCTCGCTGACTCTCAGCCCTGAGGCGTAGAGCACTTCCATGATCGCTCGGTCGCGCTGCCCCTGGGGAACCGTCGCGTCCGGGGCTGACAGCAGGGCTTCGACCTCCGGCAGTTCCAGATAGTCCGGCAAGCGCTTGGGGACCCTGGGCGCAGAGATGGCCCTGATGGGATTGGTGTCCAGTATGCCTTCGCGCACGAGATAGCGGCAAAAGGAGCGCAGCTCCGAGATTCGGCGGGTTATGCTGGCCTTGACGTAGCCCTCGGCCTGCAGCCACGCCAGATACCGGCGCAGGACGTAGCGATCCACCCCATCCCAGGAATCAATCCCCTGCTCTTTCAGAAAGTCAAGAAACTGCCCGATCTCGTGGCGGTAGTTCTTGATGGTGTAGGGAGAAGCGTTTTTCTCGGCTATGAGGTAAGTGATGAACTTGTCCAGGTGTTCGTCCATGGCTTCTTTGGGTGTTCAATCTCTGGCCTATCTCTACTAAGAACCAAGGTGGCCGTGTCATTGCGAGGCATCTTTTTGCCGAAGCAATCTCCCGCCAGCGAATTGGAGATCGCTTCGTCGCAAAACCCGCTCCTCGCGATGACACCTACGATTGTTTCTTTCACAATGAGTAGCGCCAACGCGCTATGGAGCAGCTTGCAAGATCAAACTGCTATGTCTATCTCGTCCACGATGCCCACCACGACGGCGCGGATGGGGGCCGGGTCCATGCCCACCACCTGCCGGGCCGAGTTGCCCTCGTCAATCACCATCACGATGTCGCCCAGGCCAGCCTGCACGTCGTCAACGGCGATCCAGTAATGCTTCGTAGTCTCCCCTTCTGGCGTCAGGCGGTCCACGATGAGCAGCTTTTTGCCCTCGAAGACCTTGTCTTTGAACGTAGCGACTACCGTACCGCTGACTTTCCCGATGTACAAAGCGCCCTCCTCAATTTGAGCTTTTAGCTTTGAGCTTTGAGCTTTGGGGGACGTCTATCTCGTCCACGATGCCTGTGATGGCGTGATCTACGGGCACGAACTTCTCCGGCAGGGCCAGGGCGGCCTCCCGTACTCCCACGAAGAAGACGACGTCGCCAGGGCCGGCCAGGGCTGTCCCGTCGGCGGCCACCACCGGCTCCCCCATGGGGTTTTGGAACTTGTCTATGGGCTGGATGATCAGGAACTTGATCCCCTCCAGCCCCTGGTATTTTCGGGTGGCCACCAGTCTGCCGATCACTTTGGCCAGTTGCATAGAAGCCTCCTCACACGATTTTGTTCTTCATCTCTTCGTGCAACTGCGAGATGATGACTTTGCGCACCAGTAGCCCTTCCTGTGCCGGAAACTTCACTCCCGCCTCCACTGCGGCCTCGACCTCGGCGACCTCCCCTTCGATCAGGACGAACGATTTCCCTCCCAGGCCATTGGCCAGGCGTAGCTCCAGGAGCGAGACGTCGGCGGCTTTGGCCGCGGCGTCGGCGGCGACGATGCAGGTGGCCACGGTGACGGTTTCGATGATGCCCAGGGCCTCGCCCTTGCCCGGCGGGGTAGCGGTAGCCAGGGCCGGGAAGATGGCACGGTGCACGTTGGGCAAGAACAGTTGATCCACGACGGCGTCGGCGCCGGTGGCGATACCTGCCTGCAGCGACTCGTACACGGGGTCGGTGAGCCCCCCTATGAGGACGATGTACTTGCCCGGACACACCGGCCGCGCCTCCAGCAGCTCCACAGGAGCCTTTTTCATCATCGCATCGCCAGCTTCAATGCCCGCCGCGATGCTATTGGTTTCAACCAGACCAATTGCGGGTTCCATGGTCATCACCTCATTTTCGATTTTCGATTGCCGATTTTAGATTGCTCCCTTGCTTTGATGGCGAGGAGTTGCACTCCGAGCCCCCGTTCAGCAGTACAACTGCCTCACATCGGTGGAATGGTGATCTTTTGATTGCGCTGCTTCTGCTCATACATCGCTCTGTCCGCCCGGGTCAGCAGTTGATCCATGGAACAAGGGTATTTGGGGTCGTAGCGCGCTATCCCCACACTTAACGACAGCCTGTAGCGGAGGCCTCCCTTTGCATTGCGGGCTTCCAGGTTCTCTTGCAAACGAGTAGCGAGAATCTCGACGCTGCTCTCATCGGTTTCTGTGGCCAGAACCACAAACTCATCCCCGCCAATACGACCAATGATGTCCGACTCGCGAAAGGTCCCTGTGAGGACATCGGCAACCTCGATCAACGCCCGGTCTCCCTCAGGGTGGCCAAAGGCATCATTAATCCCCTTCAGGTAGTCAAAGTCGGCAAAAAGCAGCACCATCCTCTTCTTCGTCCGGTCAGCCATTTTCAACTGCCGTTGGCCCAGGGTGAAGAACCCCCGCCGGTTGTACAGGCCGGTAAGTTCGTCAATCAGGAGCAAGGCGCGCAGCATATCCTCCGCCCGCTTGCGCGCAGTGATGTCGGTGTAAACGGTGACAATCCCGATCAACTCGTCCCCCACCAGGATCGGGGACGCAGCCACGATGACGTGCACGGGAGAACCGTCCTTCCGATAGCGGACGGTCTCGACAGGAGGCAAATCCTTCCCGCTCATGACAATCTGCCTGAACTCGCGTGCCTGTTGGATGGTTTCGGGGTTGGTGACCAGAGGGTCAATGTCTCGGCCGATCACCTCCTCCCGTGAGTATCCATACAGCCTCTCTGCCCCCAGGTTCCATTCCACGATCCGGTGTTGGGCATCCAGGGTAACGATGGCGTCGGGAGCGGACCCCAGCACCCCCTCGAGATACATCCTGCGCTCCTCGCTCTCTTCGAAGAGGCGGGCGTTCTCGATGGCGATGGCCGCCTGGTTAGCGAAGGCCATGGCCAGTTGGGCCTCCTCAGCGGTATAAGGCCGTACCTCCGCCCGATCCACGGCGATCATGCCGATGACCTCATCCTTCACCATCAGCGGCACACCCAACCAGGAGCGGATGCGGCCCGACTCGTAGGTATCCGCCTCGTTCTTGAAGTGAGGATAATCCTCGACGACGTCCTCGACGGCCAGCGGCGCTTTGGTGGTGATCACGTGATGGTTAGGGAATTTGGGATCGAGCGGAAAGACCAGGCCCACTACCTTGTCCGGCTCCTCGAATCCCTGGCAGGCTACGATTTCCAGATGTTCATCTTGCAGTTGCTGAATGGAAGCGCTGTCGTAGGGTATCACCTGGCGCAGTTGCTGCAGGATCAACTCCAGCACTTCGCCTAGTTCCAGGGTCGAGCTGAGGACAGTGGCGGCCTGGCGCAGGGCCTCGGCCTCGCGCCGTCGTGTTCGCTCCTCCTCCAGCAGCCGCGCCTCCTCCAGCGCTGCCGCAGCCAGGGGGGCGAAGCGCTCCAGCAGGGCGATGTCGGCAGAGGAGAAGGCGCGGGGGACATCGTCCACCACGTCGAGCACCCCCAGAGGCCGGTCACCCCAGAAGATGGGCACAGCGACCACGGCGGTAAACCCGGCCCCTTCGAACTGGGCAGATCGGCCCTCCCAGCGGCTGTAGTCAGCCACGGCTATGGGCTGGCCTGTCTCCAGCACCCTGCCCGAAAGCCCTTCCCCTCGCTTGAGCACCGTTCCGCTCTGGTCAACCCACGGGTTGTAGTCCAGGGCCAACTCCAGGTCATCGGTAGCTGGCCGGTATAAGTAAATGGCACCCCCCTTGGCTGCTAACAGGTCTGAGGCCCGAACCACCAGGGCCCGCAGCAGATCCGGCAAGGCCCGCTGGGCGGCCAGATCCAGCGCTATCTCGTGCAAAGCGGCCAGCGTCTCGGTTCGCTGTCTCGTTTCCTCGTACAGCCGTGCATTCTCTATAGCAGCAGCGGCGTGGTCGGCGAAGGCGCGCAGGGCCTCGGCGTCGGCCTGGGTGAAGAAGCCAGGGGTGGCGCTATCCACGTTCAGGAAACCGGCTACCTCACCGCGCACAACGATGGGCGCAGCCGCGTACGACCGCAGCCACGCCTGCACCGGTATGTGAACCCAGCCGGTATAGGTGGCAGTGTCAGGGATGACCATCGGCTCCCTGCTCTCTAGCATTTGCTGGAGGTTAGCCACCTCAGGAATGCGAAAGACGACTGTGGAGACGAACTCTTCCGCGCCGAAGCGCTCGTAGCCCCGCCAGCGGACGATGCGCACCTGGTCGCCACCCCCCCTCGGTCCCCCCCGCTCGCAGGGGGGAAGGAGCATGATGTTGGTGGCGTCGTTGGGAACGACGCGGCTGACCTGCTCCAGGATGCGGTCCAGCACCTGATCGAAGTCAAGGGTAGCGGTGAGCGCGGCGGTTGCTTCCTCCAGCGCCTTGGCCAATTGCCGTTGCTCCCGCTCTGTTTGGAAGAGAAGGCTGTTTTCAAAGGCGAGAGCCACCGCATCGGCGATCTGCCGGAGGACTGGCAACTGGTCCTCCCGGAAGAGGCCCGGACGAGTGCCACCCAGGTTAAGTGCCCCGAAGACCTCGCCGCCGACCAGCAACGGCAGGGTGACCTGCGAACGAAGGCCAGCCTGGTAGAGGACCTGCTCAAGCGGAAAGTGTATCTCTGCACTCAGGTCGGCGGTCAGGTGGGGACGGCCAGCCTCTACGTTTTCGGCAGCGGCGGTGGCTGAGAGCAGCATCGCTTCTCCCTCTCCTGGGATGGGGAAAGGAGACTCCAGGACGGACACAATGAACTGCTCGCCAGCCTCGTCCATCGCTATCAGGTTCACCAAGTCGCAGCCGGTGAGGTCCTGCAGCCCTTTCACCAGGGCAGGGAAGGCATCGCGGACGTCCGGGGTGTTGAGGGCATAGGCGATGCGGCTCACCGTTTCCTGCTCCAGGGCGCGCTGCCGGATGTCCTCGTAAAGCTGGGCGTTGCGGATGGCAATGGCGGCCTGGGTGGCGAATAGGCCCAGCAGTTCGGCGTCGGCCGGGGAGAAGGTGTGTGGGGGGTCCGCCAGCACGTTCAACACCCCCAGGAACTCCTCGCCCCAGCGAACTGGCACGGCCACGATGGCTGTCCAGGGATAGCCCTCATAGATGGCTGCCCGCCCCTCCCAGTGCCGGTAGTCGCCCACGATGAGCGATTCGCCCGTCTCCCAGACCTTGCCGGAGAGGCCCTCGCCACGGTGAAGGATGGTCCCGATGGGTGCCAGGTGGGGGCCGACGGCCATCACCCACACCAACACGTCCAGGTCCGGACGGTAGAGGTAGAGGCCGCCCGATTCTCCGCCCACCAGTTCAACGGCCCGCGAGACAATAAAGTGGAGAAGGGAGTCCAGGTCCAACTCAGCCGTGATCTCCAACCCCACCTGCCGTAGGGCCTCCAACTGGGCTGTGCGCTGCCGGGTCTCTTCCTCCGCCTGCTTGCGCTCAGTGACGTCGCGTGCGAGCCTTAACACCACGAGAAGACCGACGCTGGCGATCAGGACCATCTCGATGGCCGCCTCATGCCAGTTGATGGGAGTGCGTGGCGCGCCCAGCAGAAGGTGGGGGAAGTCCACGATCTCGTTCAGCCACGCTAAAATACAGAGCAAAACGAACATACCGGCTATGTAGAGCCATGTTCTCCTGGCCGGAATCGATTGCCTTTTTGTCCTCTGTTCATCATTCATCTCGTGCTCTCCCAAGAGTTGCTGCTCTCATCACTTCGCCAGCTCAGTGCAAGCTCTTACTCGAACTTGAACCCCTTCTCGGTGAAAAGCTTCAAATCTCGTATCTCCTCCGCCCTTCGTTGCGCCACAGCTCCAACTCCCTGGCTGGCAAGGTCACGGTAAAGCTGTTCTCGTCAACGACAAAGATGGGCGGGGCCGACCTCAGAGTTTCCATTTCCCGCCTCATCATCCTGATGCCAGTGCCAAACCGCTCAATCAGCCCCATCTCACGCATAACTTCAGCCAGGGCGGGATTGCGTGCCGCATACTTGCCGGTTCCCAGGTCTTGAACGGTCATGCCCCGAACAAGCCCCCCCGGATTGAAGATTTCCAGGCGATCATCAAACATGCGCATGGCTACTTCCTGGCTCCAACGACTGTAGTCTCGGTGGACGCAAGCATTGGTGATGGCTTCGCGCACAGCCTTCAGAGGATATTCGGGGACGTCGGTTCGTCGTGGTAACTTCTCATCCTCCAGAATGGACGCAGTTCTCATGTTGCGTCGGACAAAAGCCGTGCTCTGCTCAATAAGTTCATCCACCGTGCCTCGGAAAGTATCGCGGTCAATGGCCGTGACGTTGAGGTCCAACCCCGGAAAGCGAGCAGCAGAGACGAAAGCTTGAGGCAGGAAGTACTGCGGCCGGCGACCGAATAGTAACACAGCAGCCACCGTAGGAGCCAATTGATCGCCCCGACGCACGACAAGAGGCAGATCCGCCTGCTCGACTAATTCATGGAGTGGACGCTCGGCATTGACGATGGCTTCAGGCGACCGTTGCTGGAAGTAACGACGGATTTTGGCTGCATCCAGGTCCTCATAGTCAGCTTCCCAGAGAGGCGTACGCTCGAAGAGGACCTCGCCGCTTTCCTGGAACATCCAACGCTCTTCGTCCCGTGTGGCATGTTGTACAGTGGAACCCACCCGCACGTAGCAGATGTCCCGCACTCTGTAGGGCTTGTCTTTCCCCTCAGGAACGTGGGCCACGAGGATAGATTTGCCCTCTACGATCACTTCCTCAACCGTCAGGACGATGGGAGGGCTGCAGACGCGAGAGATGCCCATCAACCTTTCTTCAAGTTTACGCCAATCGCCCGTTACGCCAACGACCTGGCCATTATCGTCCACACCGATCAACAAGTAGCCTCCCTGGGTGTTGGCAAGGGCTACTAACTCCGAACCGATCTCGGCCGTAACATCTCCTCGCTGTGGCCACTCTCGTTTGAACTCTATGGTTAGCCCCTCACCTCGGGCTATCAGTTCAAATACCTCGTCTATTACCATCTCTTCCCTCCTCAGAACAAATGACCAAGGATCAAGTCCCGATCACGACATCTTCACCAGTCACTGCCTCCACCTTGCCTGAGATCGAGGCGTGAACGTTGGCCCCCAGCTTGCCCTCGGGAATCTGGGCGATGAGGTCGCCGCGCTGCACCCTGTCGCCGACTTTGATCACCGGCTGAGCCGGCACACCGGTGTGCTGCTTGAGGGGGATGGTGACCCGCCTGGGCTGGTACTCCCGCTCGTCCAGGGGACAGGTACATTCCTGGTACTCACTCAGCCCCAGCCGGGCGACGAGCCGTTCCATGGGCACGCGACGGTACTCCCGCATGGCATGGGGCATCAGATCGGAACGCTTGTGCACAACGTTCTTCCACTGCCCCCCCTCTTTCCCCCCCAAAGTTGGGGGGGATGAAGGGGGGGCTGCCAGTTGGCGCTTGATCTCCCTGTAGTAGGCCATAGGCGAAAGCTCCAGCGGGCAGGCGTAGGCCTCGCACAGCCTACATTCACAGCAGAGCACGGCCGCCGTCATGATAGCCGTGGGCTCGGTCAGGCCGTAGTTGATGGAGCGCATCACTTTGTGGGGTTCCAGGTCGTGTCCCAGCAGGTAGCGGGGGCAGAGGTCGGTGCAATCGCGGCACTGGTCGCAGGTGGAACGCCCCCGCTTGACCCACGACCCCAGTGGGCGACCCAGGTAGCGAACCACCACGTTGTCCCTGGGCAACACGATCAGGCCGGTGGTGGTCTTGGTGATGGGATCGGAGAGGTCCTGGGCCAGCCTGCCCATCATCGGCCCACCCACCACCACCGCGTAATCCTCCTCGGTTCTCGTCGTCCAACGGGGGATCTTGATCCCGCCCGCCCAGGCCACCGCCTCGCCGATGGAAGTGCCAATGGGCAGGTTCAAGGTCTTGGGCTCATGGACCGCGCCGGTGACGGTGAGCAAGCGGTGAGTGACCGGAATCCCCCTCTGGGCCCTGGCGATATTGAACAGCGTGCCCACGTTCTGGACGATGCAGCCCACGTGAAGAGGCAGCCCCGTCTCCGGAACCAGCCGCCCCGTGACCTCGTACACCAGGACGAACTCGTCGCCAGCGGGGTAGTGGCTCTCCAACAGATGCAAGGAGACGTGCCCCCCTTCCCCCCAACTTTGGGGGGATTGAGGGGGGCGTTGGGTATTAGGTATTGGATATTGGATATTGGACTGCAAGGCGGCCACGGCGCTGGTGTACTCTCGTTTGAGGGCGATCACGCCCCTCTCGGCCCCGCTGGCCTGCATCACCAATCGCAGCCCCTCGATGACCTCTGGAGCGCGGTTAGCCATCAGTTGCTGATCGCAGCGCAGCAGGGGGTCGCACTCCGCCCCGTTAGCGATGACCGTGTCCACCTGAGCCGCTATCTTGACGTGGGTGGGGAAACCGGCCCCGCCCGCACCGACGACCCCCGCATCTTTCACTTTTTGAACGATTTCTTCAACCATCCGAACCTGCGACTTGCGACCTGCGACTTGCGACCTGTGACCTGCTCCCTCACACGATCCTAAACGAATCCACCAGCGTACACCTTCGCACCCGCGAGAAGTCCTTGGCGCTGGTCAACCCCTCACCGGTGGGGCTGGCGATGGAGAAGGAGCTATAGCCCTCGCCGCCGAAGCCCAGACCAGCAATGGAGGGGCCGTTCTTGATGAAGATGCTGGTGTTGATCTCGCGGGCCATGCGGCTCAGGTGATCCAGATGCTTGGAGTGCATCACCGCGGTGTGGCCCATGCCCTGCTCCACCTCCCTGGCCAGATCAATGGCCTCGTCGGCCGAAGCCACTCGCACCAGAGGCATGATGGGCATGAGCTGCTCCGTCCAGACGAGCTGATGCCAACGATCTGCTTCGGCGATGGCCAGGCGAACCTGATCGTCCACGCTCATCCCGATTTCCCTCAGGATGGCGCTCACGTTCTTGCCCACGAAGGCCTTATTGATCACGCCGTGCTTGCCGGGCCCGTGATCCTCTTGCAGGATCACCTTCATCAGTCGGTCCAACTGCCACGAGTTCAGCTCCACCACCCCACGGGCCAGCATAGCCGCCTTGAGCTGATCGGCGATGGCCTCCACCGCGATGATCTCCTTCTCCAGCACGCAGACGACGTTATTATCAAACGAGGCCCCTTTGATGATATCTCTGGCTGCCTGATCCATGTCCGCCGTCTCGTCCACCACTACCGGCGGGTTGCCCGGGCCGGCACAGATAGCTTTCTTGCCGCTGCTCATAGCCACCTCCACCACTCCCGGCCCACCCGTGACTACCAACAGGTCAATGGCAGGATGCTTCATCACGTACTGCGCACTCTCGATGGTAGGTTCGGGGACGGTGGTGATGACGTTGGGGGGACCGCCAGCGCGGACGATGGCCTGGTTTAGGATCTGTACGGTGTGCACCGAGACCTTCTTCGCCCCAGGGTGACAGTTGAACACCACCGCGTTGCCGGCGGCCACCATGCCGATGGCGTTGCATAAGATGGTCGAGGTGGGGTTGGTGCTGGGGGTGATGGCTCCGATGACCCCGTAAGGAGCACGTTCTACCAGGGTGAGGCCGCGGTCGCCGGTGAAGACGATGGGCTTGAGGTCCTCCGTGCCGGGGGTTTTATTGGCCACCAGGAGGTTTTTCTCGATCTTATCCTCGTAGCGGCCCATGTCTGTTTCCTGCCAGGCTTCGTAGGCCAGCACCTGGGCGTTCTCCCGCGCCGCCTGGCGCATCTGGACGATGATGACCTCGCGCCGCTCCACCGGCAGAGCCATGAGTTGCTGGTGAGCGGCCTGGGCGGCGGCGATGGCGGAGTCAATGTCGGGGAAAACACCGTCCTGACCAGAAAGCGGTTTGCGATCTGCGACTTGCGACTTGCGACTTGCGACTTGCTCCCTGCGACTTGCGACTTGCTCCCTCTCCTGTCGCAGTTCGGCTACCACCCGCTGCACAATGGCGCTGATGCGCTGTTCGTCAATCTCACGTTTCACGTTTTACGTTTCACTCCTTCTGGTACTTCACTTCCCCATGCACGTCCCACGTATCCACCACGGCCATGATCACGCCGTCGCAGGGGCGTTTGTCGGTCTGAACCGTCATGCGAGCTGAGGAGCCCTTGGCGTAGAGGACGTAATCGCCTATGCCGGCCTGGACGGCATCAGCGGCGATGACGTATTCGCCCGCTTCGTGCCCCTCGAGGTCCACCTGCTTGACCACCAGGAACTTCAATCCTTCCATGGTCTCGGTCTTGCGGGTGGCGACCAGGGTACCCACTACTTTTCCGATCAGCATTTTAACCTCCCTTTACTGGAGAAACCAGGTTTTTCCCAAAAACCTGGTTTCTGGTCTCTACCCGAATCGGTCTTTGAAATGCTGGACAGCGCGAACGATCACCTCTTTGGCCACCGCCGCCGATTCCCAGCCCAGGGCTTCGGTCCTCACCCTCTCCAAATCCTTGTACACCTGAAAGAAATGCGCCACCTCGGCCAGGAAATGCTGGGGGATGTCGCCGATGTCGTGATAATCGTGGAAGAGGGGATCGGTAGCGGGCACAGCCAGTATCTTGTCGTCGGTCAGCCCCGCGTCCCGCAGGTGAAAGACGCCTATGGGCCGGGCCTCGATGACGCAGCCGGGAAAGGTTGGTTGATTGGTCATCACCAGGATGTCCAACGGGTCGCCGTCCTCACAGAAGGTTCTGGGGATCAGCCCGTAGTCGCCGGGATAGTGGATCGAGGAGTACAGGACGCGATCGAGCTTGATGACCCCCGTGTCCTCCTGGTATTCGTACTTGTTGCGACACCCCTTGGGGATCTCCACAATGCAATAGACCACCTCGGGCGCCCGAGGGCCCGGCGGCAATTCTCGCCACAGGTTCATTTTCACCTCAACTACGACTCTATCTCCGCCCTGGCCTGCTCGTAGCGGCCCAGGGGCAGCACCAGGTCAATGTTGAGATGTGGCCGCGGGATGACGTGGACAGAGATCACTTCGCCGACCCTTTCCGCGCCGCGGGCGCCGGCCTCGACCGCCGCCTTGCAGGCCGCCACATCGCCGCGCACGATGGCCGTCACGTAGCCCCCGCCGGTCTTCTCGTAGCTCACCAGCTCCACCTTAGCGGCCTTGACCATCGCATCCGAGGCTTCCACCATCGCCGCGAAGCCTCTACATTCGATCATACCTAACGCTTCTGCCATTTGTATTAGACCTCCCTTTTTGAAGTTTGAGCTTTGAAGTTTGAGCTTTAGAGTTTGAGCTTTGGATTTTACTATGCTCTCCTCTTTGACTCCACCACCTTTCCTGTCACCGATTCGATGGCATCCACGGCCGCGCCGTAGCCGGCCATGATGTCTCGTTCCTCGCCGCCGAGCCAGAGCCGGCCGAAGCTGCCGAAGGGCCGCACTTCGATCAGGGTGATGTGAGCCGCTTTCTCTGCCTCATTGGCCGCCAGCACTGCGTAGGCGGCTGGCTCCACCTCCAGGATGTAGAGGGTCTGGCCAGGGATGAGCATGGAGCCGTCGCGGTTGCGGTTGATAAGTTGGGCGTGATGGTCGTCCACGTGGCGGATCACCTGACTGGAGAAAACAGTGGGCTTCCAGCGATCGCTCTCCTGAAGCCCCAGTGCGTCCAGGATGGCTGTCCCGGCGGCCCGCACGTCCGCCTGAGAAGGGGAATGTACCTCCAGCAAGCCGAAGAGCCGCTCCACCACCTGCACGGCGGGTCGCACGTTGGTGGCCTTCACCGCGATGTCCGTCATGCGGTTGATCTCGATGCCCGGCGAGATCTCTACCCAGAGGGAAGCATCACCCACGATAGGCAGGAATCCCCTGGCCGTGGAGCCAATGAAGGCCGTGAGCTGCGGCTGCAAGCTGTCGAGAAAAATGTAGGATCGTAAATCTACTGTCAAAGTTATCCTCCTTATCTGTGATTGTTATGCGCTGTTGAGCTAGGGACGCGATGTATTTATGGTCAGACATTATAACACAAAACGCCCATTTTGCCAACGGAGCAACAGTGTGCTATAATGCAAAGTAACTATTTACCTCGTTGCCTGGAAACAGAATGTCATACCGAAAGGGGGGATGTGAAGCGTGAGCAAGGACAATCCAGCCGGGTCGTCCACCTTCGCCCTTCAAGGGCTAAACCAAAAAGTGTTCCCATCCTTGCCGTCCGCTGATTATAAAGGCGACGGCTATAACCAAAATCTAAAATCTACTAAAGGAGGAAGAGAAAAATGAAAAAGAAACTGTTTAGTCTGCTGGGCGTCCTGGTTGTGGCCAGCTTGCTGGTCTCGGCCTGTGCCCCGAAGGCCACGCCGACGCCCACGCCGAAACCCGTGCCCACACCCACCAAGCCACCCGTCGCCACACCCACGCCCGCCCCACCAGCCCCACCAGCAGTGAAAGGCGCCATCACCCTGTGGCACGCCTGGAAGGAAACCGAGATCGTAGCCTTGAACGAGGTCATCGCCGCCTTCCAGACCAAGCATCCAGACGTGAAGTTCGACGTGCTGTACGTGCCCTTCGACGACCTGCGCGGCAAGTACGAGACCGCTGCCGCCACCGGTGGCGGACCAACGGTGCTCATCGGCGCCGCTGACTGGGGGCCCGCGCTGTACGACGCCGAACTGGTGGCCGATGTGTCTGGTATGGCTACCACTGAGTTCCTGCGCACCATCAATGCGGCGGCCCTCGGTGCCGTGAAGTACAAGGGCGCGTTGATTGGCCTGCCCCAGACCATCAAAGGGGTGGTGATGTACCGCAACAAGGGCATCATCGCCGACGCCCCCGCCACCTTCGACGGCCTAGTCGCCGCGGCCAAGTCGGCCACCAAGGGCGACGTGGTCGGCGCCAACCTGGAGTACGGCTTCTTCTTCGCCGCCGCCCACCTCCACGGCGTCGGTGGTCTACTGATGAACGACAAGGGTGATCCCCTGTTCAACGACGCCAAGGGCGTGGAGTGGCTCAACCTGCTCAACTCCTTCAAGGAGGCCGGCCCGACCGAGTACTACACCGACAACGACGTCAACCTGTTCAAGGCCGGCAAGGCCGGCATCATCATTGACGGCACCTGGAACATGACCGGCCTGGCCGAAGCCATCGGCGCCAACAACCTGGCCATTGATCCCTGGCCCAAGCCCCTCTCCGGCTACGTGCAGACGGAGAACATCTACCTGAACGCCAACGCCACCGGCGACGACCAGATGGCCTCCTGGAAGTTCATGGAGTTCTTCCTCTCGCCCCAGGCCCAGGCTTTGCTCGTCAAGGCAGGGCACATCCCGTCGGTGGCCGGGGTGGAAATCGCCGACCCGCTACTCAAGCAGGCAGTGACAGCCTTCGCTGGCGGCACGGCCTTCCCCGTCATCCCGGAGATGGGAGCCTACTGGAGCCCGATGGACACCGCCCTGAGGTCCGTCTTCGATGAGGGCGCTGACCCCGCTGCTGTGCTCAGCCAGGCTTACAATTCCATTGTGGCTGCAGTGGCCGAAATTCGAGGCGCAGCTCCGCCGGAAGTCGAAGTTAAGGGCACCGTGACTCTGTGGCACGCCTGGAAAGAAACCGAGATCGTGGCTCTGAACGAGGTCATTGCCGCCTTCCAGGCCAAGCATCCAGACGTGAAGTTCGACGTGCTGTACGTGCCCTTCGACGACCTGCGTGGCAAGTACGAGACCGCGGCGGCCACCGGTGGCGGACCCACGGTGCTGATCGGCGCCGCCGACTGGGGGCCCGCCCTGTACGACGCCGAACTGGTGGCCGATGTGACTGGCTTTACTTCCACGCCGTTCCTGGCTTCGATCAACGAGGCGGCGCTGGGGGCAGTGAAGTACGAGGGCGCGCTGGTCGGCCTGCCGCAGACCATCAAGGGCGTGGTGATGTACCGCAACAAGGGCATCATCCCCAATGCCCCCGCCACCTTCGACGGCCTGGTCGCCGCGGCCAAGGCTGCCACCAAGGGCGACGTGGTCGGCGCCAACCTGGAGTACGGCTTCTTCTTCGCTGCCGCCCACCTGAACGGCATCGGAGGGCAGTTGATGGACCGCGACGGCGACCCGCTGTTCAACGATGAGAAGGGTGTGGAGTGGCTCAACCTGCTCAACTCCTTCAAAGAGGCCGGCCCGACCGAGTACTACACCGACAACGACGTCAACCTGTTCAAGGCCGGCAAGGCCGGCATCATCATTGACGGCACCTGGAACATGACCGGCCTGGCCGAAGCCATCGGCGCCAACAACCTGGCCATTGATCCCTGGCCGGCCTACGGGGACGGCCATCTCTCCGGCTACGTGCAGACGGAGAACATCTACCTGAACGCCAACGCCACCGGCGACGACCAGATGGCGGGCTGGGAGTTCATGGAGTTCTTCCTTTCGCCGCAGGCGCAGGCCCTGCTCGTCAAGGCAGGCCACATCCCGGCGGTAGCAGGGGTGGAGATCGCCGATCCCCTTCTGCAACAGGCGGTAGAAGCCTTCGCTGGCGGCACGGCCTTCCCCGTCATCCCGGAGATGGCAGGGCACATCCCGTCGGTGGCCGGGGTGGAAATCGCCGACCCGCTACTCAAGCAGGCAGTGACAGCCTTCGCTGGCGGCACGGCCTTCCCCGTCATCCCGGAGATGGGAGCCTACTGGGAGTCCATGGACACCGCCCTGAGGTCCGTCTTCGACGAGGGTGCTGACCCCGCCGAGGCGCTGCAAAAAGCCTACGACAGCATCACTGCCAAGATCAAAGAGATCCGCGGCGGGTAAGAGCCCATCCCCAAAAGAGTAGGGGCGGTTCTCGAACCGCCCCTACTCAAGCATTTGGGGATGTCTCAAATGGATTGGGAGGGGCAGGTCCTGCACCTGCCCTGGACACCCGCGAGGGGTGCCCCTACAACCGACATGAAAGGCTGCGTCGTCAGCCGCAGGAGGAAACCGATGGCAGTTACTCCCATTGCAAAAGAGATCGGCGTCGAGCGCAGGGGTAAGTGGGGCGAATTCCTGCTCCGCTTAAAGGAATCCCGCACCGCCTGGCTGTACGTTGCCCCGGCCGGCATCGTGATGCTTTTCGTCACCCTTTTTCCCTACCTCTTCCAGTTCTGGATGGCCCTGACCGACTATCGGGTGAGAAACCTGCGCTTTAACTTGTTGGACTCCGCCACCTGGGATAAATATGCTCCACCTTTTGTTGGGCTACAAAATTTCGTCAAGATCATCACCAGCCAACTGGCCATTGAGAATTACAACTTTGGCCGCTTGCTACTTTTTAACGTGACCTGGACGGTGACCAACGTCTTTTTCCACGTGGCATTGGGGGTGGTCATCGCTCTGGTCCTCAACAGCAAGATGCTGATTGGGCGGCGGATTTACCGTGCCCTCTTCGTGCTGCCCTGGGCCATGCCCGGCTACATCGTCGCCCTGACCTGGAGAAACATGTACGACGACCGCTTTGGGGCCTTCAATCAACTCCTGGTGGTCATTAATAACTGGTTGGGCACAGGTCTCCCCACCGATACGCGCTGGTTGAGGGTGGCCCAACCACCCATTGGCGGCCTGCTTAGCTTCTTACCCCTGGCTTTCTATTGCGTCCTCTTGACCAACGTCTGGCTGGGCTGGCCCTTCATGAGCGTGGTGGCCACGGGGGCGTTGCAGGCTATCCCTGAGGAGTTGTACGAAGCTGCCTCCATAGACGGCGCCAGCGGTTGGCAGCAACTCTGGAAGATCACCATCCCCCTGATCCGCCCGGCCATGGTGCCGGCCATCATGCTGGGCACCATCTGGACCTTCAACCAGTTTAACGTCATCTACTTCATCTCTGAGGGCGGTCCCTTTGGGCGCACGGAGCTTCTGATTACCCAGGCCTTTAAGCTGGTTTACGAACAGCGCCTCTATGGGGTGGCAGCGGCCTTCAGTATCGTGGTCTTTCTTATCCTGCTGACATTCACCCTGATCAACAACCGCATCACCCGGGCTACGGAGGCTTACTATGAATAAGAGATTGAAAGCCGTCCTCAGGCAACTGGCGCTTCAAGCCTTTCTCCTCGCTGTTACCGCTGCGGTGCTTTTCCCTATCCTGTGGATTTTCTCCCTGGCTCTGGACCCGCGGAACATTGACAAGCCCCTGGAACTGCGCCTGATCCCACCGGGAGCCTCTTTCGAAGCCTTTCGCAAGATATTGTTGGGGCCGTTCAGGCTGTTGTGCAAGAATCCCACCGATCTATCCACCTGCATGACTTTTGCCAGGTTACTTAAGAACAGCCTATTAGTGGCCCTGGGCACCAGCCTGCTGGCCGTGGTCCTGGGGGCCTCGGCGGCCTACGCCTTCTCGCGCTTTCGCTTCATCGGTCGCCAGGCAGGCATGCTCATGTTTATTGTCATGATCATGCTTCCCTCTACCGCCACCTTGGCCCCGCTGTACGTCTTGCTCAGCCAGATCAAGATAGGCACCGACCCCCTGCGTCTGTCTCTGTTTGGCCTGGTCATTGCCTACTCCTCAGGTTTCCTGCCCTTCGCGGTCTGGAATCTGAAGGGGTATTTTGACACCGTGCCCAGAGAATTGGAGGAGGCGGCCTTGATTGACGGCGCGGGCATCTTCCAGACCTTCGTGCGCATCATCCTGCCCCTCTCCGTTCCGGCGCTGGCAGTGACCGTGCTGAACAGTTTCATGGCCGGCTGGACGGAGTTCGTGCTGGCCTGGAGTTTTCTGGAAGACCCCTCTCGCTTCACGCTGGCCATGGCCCTCCGCTCCATGCAGGGGCAATTTGCTACCCCCTGGTCCGAGTTCGCGGCCATGTCTGTCCTCATGAGCATCCCCATCGTGATCCTGTTCTTTGCCCTGCAGCGCTACATCGTTGCGGGCCTGACGGTGGGTGGGGTGAAGGGATAATTCCTTGTCGGATACGTACTATCGAGAACGCGCAGCCCGCCGCGCCCGCGTCTGGTGGGTGCTGGGAGGCATCGCCGCAGCCCTCGTGTTGATCGTCCTCGTCACCAGGGCGCTTTTCTACGACGCCTGCACCAAAAGTTTCGACCGCTCGCCCCGCTCGATTGTCTTGACGTTTGTGGAAGCAGTGGGGCGTGGCGACCTGGCGGTGGCCCAGGAATGCTGGGAGCACCATGCCTACTACGATCTCGAAGCCGGATGCTCCGAAATCTGTCTGTCACGGGTCCTGGGGGCACAGTATCGGGTCATTGACATCGCGTTAGATTCGCCCTACACCACACCCGACGGTCGTGCCAACCTGCGGGCGACTGTTTCCATCGAGTGCACCGAGGGCGGGGAGACGCACCCCGCCGAAATCCTGCTCGACAGTGTAGGGGGCAACGTTCCCTGGAAACACTGGGCCATTGTCCGCAGCACGTTTGGGGGCACGGTGGCTGAAGCGTGGTGTAAATAGGTCTCTGATCCATAGCTCCTATGTCATCAAAACTCTGTCCCAAAATCATCTTGGAAGGCACACGCCTGACTCTCAAGACGGAGATCGCTTTCGCGCTGAACGAGCATCACCGCATCGTCGGCCCGCGGAAATACCGCTACCACTCTCCGCTCATTTCTGCCGAATGGTGCGCTTTCACCAACTTTCCCTGGGGCCGAGGTCTCATCAACTTCGAGCCCCACGAGGAAGCCCTGGCCATGGAGACCTATCATACCTGGGCCCGGCTCTTCGAGCTTCTGCGTTACTACTCGTGGATTGTGGACCGGTTCCACATCTCCACCCGGGCCTACCAACTCCAAACCTACGGCAAAGATTACGATTTCCGCTGGCTGGAGGAGAGGCTGGAAGCCCTCGGATTCCATCTGGTGTTCTGCACGCGGACGCCGGAATCCTTCGAACAGGCCCGCGCGGCGAGAATCAAGGTCTCAGGCAACCCGGCCCAGTACGACGACCTGCAAGTGTTTATCAAGGAGCAGGAATTGTTGCGCCGTCTGGTTGGTGAATCTATCCTGCCAGCGTTGGACCTGGACATCTCGGACAGCGACGTGGCGGGAGCAGTTGACAGGATAGCGGATTGGATGACTGAGACGGGTGGATTATGGGCAAGATAGCATGAAGGAGGTCAAGATGAACCTGCGATCACGTTTTCTGAAAGGCGTTCTCGCATTGGCTTTTCTGCTGGCTCTGCTAGTGGCCGGGTGCCGGCAAACGCCCACTCCGGCTCCCACCCCGACTCCCGAACCGACCACGCCACCGCCTACGGCGGAGCCTACGCCAGCGGTTGAAAAGCCGCTGTACCTGGCCATCATCTGGCACCAGCATCAGCCGCTCTACTTCAAGGATCCGGCCACGGGCGTCTACCAGAAGCCCTGGGTGCGCGTCCACGCTGCCAAGGACTACGTGGACATGGCGGCCATGCTGGAGCAGTATCCCGACATCCAGGCCACCTTCAACCTGACGCCCTCGCTGCTGCGGCAGTTGCTGGACCTGGAAAGCGGGGCCAGGGACTTGTACACGGTGCACACCGTGATCCCCGCTGGGAGGTTGACCGACGAGCAGAAGGACTTTATCCGCAGCCGCTTCTTCGACATCAACCCCCGCATCATCGCCCGCTTCCCCCGCTATCAAGAAATCGCCGACGACCGAGAGAATAGCGCCAACTGGGATACCTCGACCTGGCACGACCTGCAGGTGCTGTTCAACCTGGCCTGGACCGATCCCGACTGGCTGGCCGAAGAACCACTGGCCATCCTGGTGGCCCAGGGGCGATATTTCGCCGAGGAGGACAAGGCCACTGTTCTGAACAAACACGTCCGCCTGGTGGCCGAGGTCATTCCGCTCCACAAGCGCCTGCAGGACGAGGGCCGCATCGAAGTGACCATGACCCCCTTCTTCCACCCCATCCTGCCCCTGCTGATAGACACCGCCCTGGCCCGCGTGGCCGTGCCCGACATCGAGTTGCCACCCCGCTTCAGCTATCCCCGCGACGCCGTGGCCCAATTCGAGATGGGAGTAGACTTCTACAACCAGACCTTCGGCCGCCCGCCCAGGGGCATGTGGCCGGCTGAGGGCGCTGTGGCCCAAGAGATGGTGGGCCTGGTCAGTCGCGGCGGAATCCAGTGGATGGCCAGCGACGAGGAAGTACTGGCCCGCAGCCTGGGTAAGAAGAGCTTCCCCCGGGATGCTCGCGAGGTGGTTCAGGAGCCCGATTTGCTCTATCGGCCCTACATCGTCCAGGACCGGCCGCAGGACCCTCAGCTTTACGTCGTGTTCCGCGACAAGGTCATCAGCGATAAAGTCGGCTTCACCTACAGCGGCAGCGAGGGCCTGGCTGCCGCCCAGGACTTCGTGGGCCGCATCCTGGACATCCGCGCCCGACTACAAGAGAGCGGGGCGACGGGCCCCCACCTGGTCAGCGTGATTCTGGATGGGGAAAACGCCTGGGAGCATTATCCCAACGACGGCAAGGAGTTCCTGCACAACATGTACCGCCTGCTGCAGGAAGAGCAGGCCAAGGGGACCATTCGTACCATCACGCCCAGTGCCTACGTGTCCCAATTCCCCGATCAACCCAGGATCGAACAACTGTGGGCCGGCAGTTGGGTCAGCCCCGACTATCTGACCTGGATCGGCGAGGACGAAGAAAACCGCGCCTGGGACTACCTGGGCCGGGTGCGGGAGTTCGTGGAGAGACGCAAGAAAGGGCTGGACGAGGACACCCTGGCCGCGGTGATGGACGCCATCTACACCGC
>VGOG01000028.1 GCA_016875995.1 Chloroflexota bacterium | reverse complement strand
TGTGGCGCATTCGCTTCCTGACCTCTCATCCCGCCGACATGAAGGGGCGAATCATTGACGCCGTGGCCAGCCTCCCCAAAGTCTGCGAGCACATCGAGATCCCCGTCCAATCCGGCGACGATGCTGTCCTCAAGCGTATGGTCCGAGGCTACACCGTAGACCAGTATCGCCGGCTGGTAGCTAAGATCCGCCAGCGCATCCCCGGAGTGAGCCTGGCGACGGACGTGATCGTCGGCTTCCCCGGCGAGACCGAGGAGCAATTCATGAGCACCTATAGGCTCCTGGAGGAGACCCGCTTCGACGTGGTGCACGTGGCCGCTTACTCGCCCCGTCACGGCACCGCCGCCAGCCGCCTCCCCGACGACGTACCCCAGGAGGAGAAAGAACGCCGCCGCAAGCTTATAGAGGGACTACAGGAGGAAATTGCGGGCGAGATCAACCAACAGTTTTTGGGGAAAACCGTCGAGGTACTCGTCGAGGAGAAGCACAAGGGCAAGTGGAAGGGTCGCACCCGCACCCACAAGCTGGTCTTCTTTAGAGACGCCCCCCCTCTTTCCCCCCCAACGTTGGGGGGGATGAAGGGGGGGCGAGGAAAGCTAGCCCAGGTGAAGGTCACCTGGGCGGGGCCGTGGTCTATGCAGGGGGAGTTGGCCTGAAGGAAACATTCAGACCCTTGGGGTTTTCGGAAACCCCAGGGATCTCACAATGTGTCTTCTTCCTCGAACGGGATCGTCTTATAGTTCCCCTCGTCCGAAGGCACCAACTGGCTCACTTTTAACTCGGCCTCGTCCAGTTTCTGGCCGCAGTGCCCGGCCAGCCTCATCCCCCGCTCGAAGAGGGCGATGGACTCGTCCAGAGTCAACCCTCCTCCCTCCAGCCGGTGCACTGTGTCCTCTAATTCTTTGAACGCCTCTTCAAAAGACAATTTCTCTACCTCGTTCATCTCAGTTCTCCTTCGCTTCGGTCGGAGACCTTCGGCGATCAAAGCCTGATTCACGTTTCACGTCTTCACGTTTCACGCCCCAGCAGTTTTGGTTTCATGAATCAGGCTCTCAAATTTCCCGTCGCTCACCTGGGTCTCGATTCGATCCCCGACCGCCACCTGGGCCACGCTCCTCACGATCTCCCCTGTTCTCAATTGTCGAGTTAGGGAATAGCCCCTATCCAGGGTGGCGAAGGGGCTGAGGCTCTGCAGGCGCAGGAGGTGGCCGCGCAACTGCTCTCGCTGCAGAGCCAACTGGTGGGCCAGGCTGGCGCTGGCCGCGCGGGTTAGCTCATCTATGCGCTGACGGTGGCTGGCGATTTTGGCTTGAGGTGATAGCCGATTGAGGGCACGCGCTTGGGGCTCAAGAGCGCGGCGCCGTTCGGTTATCTGCCTTCCCATCAGCGCGACCAGGCGGTTGCGGCGGAGGTGCAGTGTTCCCCGCAGTTCCCCTTGATCGGGCACGGCGATCTCTGCGGCGGCCGAAGGGGTGGGAGCCCGCACATCGGCCACGAAGTCGGCGATGGTGAAGTCGGTCTCGTGGCCCACGCCGGAGATCACGGGCAGGCGCGATGAGTAGATGGCTCGCGCCACCCGCTCGTCGTTGAAGGCCCACAATTCTTCCAGCGACCCGCCGCCCCGCGCCACGATGATGGCTTCGGCATCGGTGTGCTGGTTGAGGGCCTCGATGGCAGCCACGATCTGCAGCGGCGCTTTGTCTCCTTGCACCAGGGCAGGGGAGAGGATCACCTCAACCAGGGGATAGCGACGCCCCAGAACGTGCAAAATGTCCCTGATGGCGGCCCCTGTGGGCGAGGTGACCACGCCCAGGCAGCGGGGGAAGGGTGGCAAGGGCCGCTTGCGCTCAGGGGCGAAAAGGCCCTCGGCCTCCAGACGCTTCTTGAGGGCCTCAAACTGGAGGTACAAAATCCCCAGGCCAGCCGGTTGGAGGGCGTCTACGTAGAGTTGATAAGTGCCTTGGACCTCGTAGATGGAAATGCGACCATGAGCAACGATGGAGTCACCGTTGGAGGGGAGGTAGGTTTGCCGTTCAGCCAACGAGCGCCACATCACGCAGCGGATGCTGGCGGCCTCATCTTTCAGGGTGAAATAAACGTGCCCCGCCGCCGATCGGGAATAGTTGGAGACCTCGCCCTCTATCCAGAGGTCCTGGAGCACGAAGTCTATCTCGAACAGCTCTTTGATGTAGCTGGTGATCTGGCTGACACTGAAGTAGTGGGTGGCTTTAGACATTCAGAATGCTTTCGGCCCACGAAACGACTCGTCGAGCCAATTCGAGGGCACGTTGGTACTCCTCTTTGGTTACATCTTCACCCCAGTCGGGATAGCGGGCCTGGACGGCGTATGAAGTGAGACCATCGGCAGCCTTGACCTCCGGCGGGATTTGCAGACTGGCCGCTCCCTAGTTCGGCGATCTTCAGGTTGCTTTTGGCCCGTGCCAGCCAGGCCAGGGGATCGGTTGGATCAGTTCTACGCTTCATAGATGACCTCCCCTTCGCGTAACGCCGGGCGCAGGATCGTCCCGACCTTGTCACCATACCGCTCAATATCCTGCTCTGTCGCCACGACGACGTCTACCGGCAGTGGGATGCCATGCAGATTACGATAAATTTCCTGGGCAAGGGCGCGGCGATGAACCGGCCCTCGCACGATCACCAGCAGGTCCAAGTCACTGTCCGGCCCCATTTGACCCCGCACGGCCGAGCCAAAAAGCACGATCCGTCGGGGCAAAACGACTTCGAAGACCCGCCGCATGATTTCATCCAAAATATCCTGACGCGGTATGACGGTAGTGTCCATTCAAACAACCTCCCCTGCTGCCAGGTAGCGTTAGGCGGGGACTACCCGGCGACGACGGAGGGCCTCCCAGCCCATCAGCCAGAGGGCTCCCAGTCCAAACAGGGTGACGATCAGGCCAATAAACCAACCCAGGATGGGGATGGCTCTGACGATGGCGAAGAGCACTATCCCCAGCACCAGCGGCCAGACCCGTCCTGCCCCCCACGGCTCTCGGATGCGTCTGAGGAGCAGACGCCCCACCAACAAGCCGACCACGGCTTTGGTAATGTAGCCTGCCGCGATCAGGAAACCCACTATGATCGTCACGTTGGTGAGAAAGCCCAGGCCAGTGATTGAGACGACTAGCCCGCCAAAGCCTAGCACACCCAAGATGAGATTCAGGGCGATCACCAAGAAGGTTACCACAGGGACCGCGATACAGACGAAGATGACGACGAGGATGCCCCAGCCCAGACTGCCCCATGGTCTGGTCTGCAAGGCGGTCGCCGCCTCCCGTATTGGGTCGGGGAAGACCCAGACGAGTAGCAAACCAACCAGCAGCAGAGCCACCAGCCGACGTAGTTGGTCCAGGAACCAGTTCATAGCAACCTGCTGTGGGGTCAGCACTTTGGCCTTTTCCACTTCCACTGCTGTCGGCACCGGTGTTTGATAGACGATGCCACCTGTTACGGCTTCGGGCGCTATCGTGCCCTCGCTGCCGCTGGTGTAAATCAGCTTCCCTCCCACCTCAGCTCCTTCGGTCACCCTGAAGCCCGGAGGCATCATCGGCGCTGGCATCCAGGTCCGGAAGAAGGGCAGCGAAGCCTCGAAATCGGGATCTGGCTCCCCGACGCCTACCTCTACGTTGCCCCCGATGCGCCCGGCGATCTCCAGCGCGCCCATCCCGCCGTTGAAGTCTTCTTCCACGTCTCCGGCCAGCCTGGCCTGATAACCTCCCCAGAAGAGCGAGCCACCAATGGTGCTGCCAGCCGCGGCATCGAAACTATAGCCAGCGGCGAGGACATCATCACCGATCCGGGCATTCGGACCCAAAGTTAGAACGCCGCCAGCGATGCGCACATCGCCCCGAACCTCGCCGTTGATGGTGATATACCCGGCGGCGCCCCAGAAATCCTCTTCGACGACTCCGTTGACGATAATCTCACCACCTGCGGCGATAAGGTCGCCTTTTATCGTCCCCTCGATTACAATCGTCTCAGCCCCCACGTAGAGGTCATCCTCGATCACTTCGTCCGGGCCGATGATCACCTCCTCCCCACCCTTGAATTCACCAGCCCAGGCAACGGGCGCCAGCCAGAAAAGGCTCAAGACCCCGATTGTCAAGATTACCAGCCCTTTTCTGATCTGACAATTGAGTTGCGCTTTCATCAGAATCACTCCTTTGCTTGAATGGATTTTGTGGACTTGCAGTGTTTCTAATGAGTAATCCGCTTTTCGCATCACCTCCCTCTGAATCTTCTCCTCAGTCTGATGGGGAGATGGCTACGGCTTTTCCCCGCAGGAATTTGATGCCCGAATGGACAAAGTAGATACTCAAAGCGATGAGGAAGAGCCCGCACCCCAGCAGGATCAGCCTGTAGACGGGTTGGCTCAGCAAGGCTCTGCCTCTGGCGATCAACAGGGCCACCAGGCTATACCAGCTCAGGTCGGATAGAATATGGCCGAAGTAGAAGAAACCCAGGCCCAGGGGGCCTCGCCTTAGAGAGAGGGCCACGTAACTGGCCCCCACCGTGGCCCACCAGAGTACCCAATAGGGGTTGGAGATGCTGACCACGACCCCCGTGATTACGGGGCCCAGTGGCAGCCCGGCCTCGCTGCCAGTGGCCTGCTCTAAAGAGACCGTGCCCCACCAGGCGCTTCTGACGATGTCGAAGCCCATCCAGAGGAGAACGGCTCCTCCTAGAAGCCCGATGAGCCCGGCCACCAGATCTCGTTTCAACAGGCGGCTCAATCCAGCAGCCAGGGCAGCAACGATGAGAACCTCCGCTACAGCATGGCCTAGCACCAGCGCCGGCCCTTCCCAGAAGCCCCTTCGGGCACTCCCGCTGATGACCACGGTGAGAAGAGGCCCTGGCATCAGCGCGCCTGAGAAGCCAACAAACAGTGAGGTGGTGAATATGGCTATCAGTTTCGTCATGGCTAACGCTCGTTCTCTATTATACCTGACCTTCTAAAAAAGGCAAAACCTCTCATCTACAAATTAGGCAAGGGTCTCGGAAAGCTCGATAACCATTGAGGGTGAATTTGTCTCGCAGGCAAAATCGGTGTAAAATGGATTGGTCTACGAAACCGGGAGGATTCAGGGTTCATGCTCATCACCAATTTCGCTGAGTTGATTGAAGCAGCCCAGGCAGTGGGGCCGAAGCACATCGCCATAGCCGCAGCCTACGACCCAGCGGTGCTTATCTCTGCCGAGGAGTTGCAAAAACTGGGCATTACTGTTGCGCACCTGGTGGGCGACAGGCCGGCCATTGAGGACCTGGCCCAGGAATATCAGATTGACCTCAGCGGCATGATCGTCGTTCACGAGCCGGACACTGGTCGAGCCGCTCAACAAGCGGTGGCTATGGCCCGCCAGGGCCAGGCCGATGTGGTGATCAAAGGCCAGCTCAAGACCTCCGAGATGCTGGGCGCAGCCCTTGATCGCGAGAGAGGCATCCGGGAGAGAAAACTTCTCACCCACGTGGGCCTCTTCGAGGTGCCCGGCTTCGATCGCCTCATCTACATGAGCGATAGCGGTGTGGTCCTCTCCCCTACCATCGAGCAGAAGCTCATCATCATTCAGAACGTGGTGGAGGTGGCCCACAAGTTTGGCTTAGAGAGGCCCAGAGTAGCCATTCTCTCCGCTACCGACGTAGTCCATCCCAGGATCCCCCATTCTATCGAGGCCCTGGCTTTGGCTAAAATGGCTGCGCAAGGGTGGGTTGAGGGAGCCATCGTTGACGGGCCCCTGACACTGGACGTTGCCGTCTCGCTTGAAGCGGCCCGCATAAAGGGAGTTGAGAGCCCGGTGGCGGGCCAGGCTGACATCCTCATCGTGCCGGGGGTGGTGGCGGGTAATACAGCCGCCAAGGCTATTCAATATCTTGCCGGTGGCCGCATGGCCGGGCTGGTGGTGGGAGCCAAAGTGCCCATCATCATCAACTCCCGAGCTGATACTGCTGACACCCGCCTCCTCTCCACTGCTATGGCTGTGGTTCTGGCAGCCTCTTCCCAACCTCGTCAATCCGTTGTATAATTGTGAGAAAAAATCCCAGCGGAGAGAGACAATGGACGAGACACTGAAAATCCTGTTGGTTGCTTCCGAGGCAGTGCCCTTCGCCAAGGTGGGAGGGCTGGCCGACGTGGCCGGATCGCTTCCCAAGGCCCTGCGTCGGCTGGGCCACGATGCCAGGCTGGCGCTGCCCAAATACGGACGGATCAACGAGGCCGAGTTTGGACTGAGAAAAGTTTTGGATTCCCTGCCCGTGCCTGCGGGCTCGGATCAGGAGCTGGCCTCTATCTTCGAGAGCGTCGTCGAGGGGATGCCCGCCTACCTGGTTGGCAGCGACAAATACTTTGACCGCGAGGAGGTCTACGGCTACGATGACGACGGTGAGCGCTTCGTCTTCTTCTGCCGCGCCGCCCTGGAGATGCTCAAGAAGCTAGACTGGCGGCCAGACGTCATCCACTGCAACGACTGGCACACCGGCATCATCCCCAACTGGTTGAAGATAATATACAAGGACGATCCTTTTTTTGCCGATGCAGCTACGGTATTCACCATCCACAACCTGGCCTACCAGGGTATCTTCGGCCCTGAGCTTCTGGAGTTCGCCGATTTGGCCGACTACGGCCTCATCCCCCTCCCCCCTAGCCCCCCCAAGTTGGAGGGAAGGGGGGGAGATGATCTGAGCGGGTTGGTCGTCCTGATGGCCCGCGGCATCCTGTTTGCTGACGTCATCAACACGGTGAGTGAGAAGTATGCCCAGGAGATCCTCACCCCGGAATACGGAGAGAGACTGGACCCTATCTTAGTCCAGCGCCAGGATCGCCTCTTCGGTATCCTCAACGGCCTGGACTACGAGGTCTGGAATCCGGCCACCGATCCCCACATCGCCGTCAACTACGATGTTGCCCCCCTTCTTTCCCCCCCAACTTTGGGGGGGAGGAAGGGGGGGCGGGTGGGAAACAAGCTGGCCCTGCAGCGGAAAGCAGAGCTCCCTCTGGACGCCGACCTCCTGCTCATCGGCATGATCTCCCGCCTGGCCGATCAGAAGGGCTTCGATATCCTGGTTGAGGCCATAGACGAACTGATGGAGCTGGACCTTCAATTTGTCCTCCTGGGCACGGGCGAGGAGCGTTATCACAGAATCTTTGCTAACGTGGCGGGGAAGTACCAAGGCCAGGCTGCTATCTTCCTTAAGTTCGACCCTGCTCTGGCGCGGCGCATCTACGCTGGCAGCGACGCCTTCCTCATGCCCTCGCGCTACGAGCCCTGCGGCCTGGGGCAGATGATTGCCATGCGCTACGGCAGCGTGCCCATCGTGCGCAGCACCGGCGGCCTGGCCGACACGGTGAAGGACTATGACCCGGCCACGGGTCAGGGCAACGGCTTCGCCTTCTCGGATTACAGTGAAGAGGCCCTGTTGGCTGCCGTGGAGAGGGCCCTGAAGGTCTATCGCCGCCAGGACACCTGGCGGACCCTGATGGAACGGGGGATGAGGGCCGACTTCTCGTGGCAGGCCTCGGCGCGGAAGTATGTGGAACTGTATCGCCAGGCTTTGAAGTTCAGGCAAGGTGGACCATGAAGCTGGAACGTTCTGCTGGTTTGCTCTTGCATCCAACATCGTTGCCGGGACGCTTTGGCATAGGCGAGATCAACGACATGGCTTACCGTTGGGTGGATACGCTCGTGTCCGCCCGGCAGACGGTCTGGCAGGTGCTGCCGCTGGGACCCACAGGCTACGGGGATTCGCCCTATCAGACCTTCTCGGCCTTTGCTGGCAATCCGCTGCTGATTGACCTGGCACGCCTGGTCCGTGAGGGTTATGTCCCCCGTCAGGCCCTGGAGGAAGCCCCTGTCTTCGCCGAAGAACGAGTTGACTTCGGCTCTGTGATCACCTGGAAGAAGCCGCTCTTGCTGGGAGCGTATCAACAGTTTGCGGCCAGGACTGATCCAGCCGAGATGGCTGCTTTCAATGCCTTCTGCGCTGAACACGATGCCCTCTGGCTGCATGACTACGCCTTCTTCATGGCGCTGAAAGAGCACTTCGGCGGAAAGGCGTGGGACACGTGGCCAGGGGAGCTCAGGCGGCGCGAACTTGCCGCCCTGGCCACGTGGGGTGAGCGGCTGTCATCCACCATCGTGGCTCACAAGTTCCTGCAATACCAGTTCTTCGAGCAGTGGAGCGAGTTGAAGCGCTATGCCAACCAACACGGCATCCAAATCCTGGGCGACATTCCCATCTACGTCGCCTATGACAGCGCGGATGTCTGGGCGCGCCAGGACCTGTTTCACCTGGACGAAGAGGGGCGTCCAACGGTGGTGGCGGGCGTGCCGCCCGATTATTTCAGCCCGACAGGGCAACTATGGGGCAACCCGCTCTACCGCTGGGATGTGATGGCCGCCCAGGGCCACCAATGGTGGATCGAACGAGTGCGCATGATGCTGCATCAAGTGGACATGGTGCGTTTCGATCACTTCCGGGGCTTTGAGGCGTACTGGGAGGTGCCGGCGGGCGAGGAGACAGCGGTTAACGGACGCTGGGTGGAAGGGCCGGGTGCAGAGCTGTTCGAGGCCCTCTTCAACACGCTGGGGGAGGTGCCCATCATCGCGGAGGACCTGGGCGTCATCACGCCCGAGGTGGAAGCGCTGCGCGATCGGTTTGGCTTTCCAGGGATGAAGATTCTCCAGTTCGCCTTCGACGATGATGTCACCAATCCCTATCTCCCCCACAACTACGAACGCAACTGCGTGGTCTACACCGGCAGTCACGACAACGACACCACTCGCGGCTGGTTTGCGTCCGCGCCTGAGCGGGAGCGAGCTTTCTGCCTAAGCTACCTGGGCTACACCCCCCCTGGCAGGGGGGGGATTGCCTGGGCGCTGATGCGATTGGCCGCCTCGTCCGTTGCAGCACTGGCGATCTTCCCCGTGCAGGATGTGCTCAGCCTGGGCAGCGAGGCCCGCATGAACGTGCCCAGCCAGGCGGCGGGGAACTGGGCCTGGCGTTTGCCTGCCAACGCACTCAGCGGTGATCACATCGCGCGATTGGCCGAACTCGTGGAAACATATGGACGAGCGGGAACATCCACTGACTAAAGCTCACCCGCCTCAGGGCAAAGCTGGGGTGAGGTTGAGATTGCGCGGAGGGCTAGAAAAAGGAGAACACAATGGTCGTCATTGAAGCCTCCATCCTATCAGCCGATTTTGCCCGCCTGGGCGAGCAGGCCCGCCAGGCCGAAGTGGCCGGGGTGGACGCCATCCAGGTGGATATTATGGACGGACGCTTCGTACCCGTCATCACCTTCGGGCCAGGCGTGGTGCGGGCGCTGCGTCCGCTGGTGAGCGTGCCGCTGGACGTGCACCTGATGATCGTCGCGCCGGAGCGACACCTGGAAGCGTTCGCGGACGCTGGGGCAGACCGCCTGATCGTGCACCAGGAAGCCTGCCCCCATTTCCACCGTGTGTTGCAGCGCATCCACGAGCTTGAGATAGAGGCAGGAGTGGCCATCAACCCGGGCACGCCCCTGAGCGTGCTGGAAGAAGTGCTGGATCTGACCGACCTGATTCAGGTTATGACCGTAAACCCCGGTTGGGGCGGGCAGCCGTTCCTCCACAGCCAACTGGACAAGATCCGCCGCCTGCGGCGCATGCTGGACGAGCGCGGGCTGGACACACCCATCGCCGTGGACGGTGGAATAGACCCCACTACCGCGCCGCTGGTAGTGAGCGCCGGGGCAACGGTGCTGATAGCCGGGTCGAGCATATACAACTGTTATGCGTCCGTGACGGAAAATGTGGCTGCATTGAGAGCGAGTGTGGGGCGTGAAATGTGAACCGTGCAGCACGCGACACGCATCAAGTCGAAGTCAAGTGGACGCTGAGCTGCCCCTCCATATCACAAGAAAGAGGTAAAAGACCATGCAACCCATCTGCACCTTTACTATCGTCCCTTCTCTGCCGACCAGGCTGGAACGCCTTCGGGACCTGGCCTACAACCTCTGGTGGTGTTGGAACCTGGAGGCTATTGATCTCTTCCGCCGACTGGACCGCGAGCTCTGGGAGGAGTCCGGCCACAATCCTGTACTGATGCTGGGGAGCATCAAGCAGGAACGACTGGAGGATGCCGCCGAGGACGAGGGCTTCCTGGCTCATCTAGAGCGAGTCTATCAACATTTCGACCGCTACGTGAATAGTCAAAACACCTGGTATGAGAAGACCTATGGCCCATTCACAGAACCATACATCGCCTACTTCTCGGCCGAGTACGGGCTCACCGAGTGCTTGCCCATCTACTCTGGAGGCCTGGCCGTCCTGGCTGGCGATCACCTTAAATCGGCCAGCGACCTGGGCCTCCCCCTGGTGGGAGTGGGTCTCATCTATCAGGAAGGGTACTTCCGCCAGTATCTGAACGCGGACGGGTGGCAACGGGAGTTATACCCGAAGAACGACTTCTACAACATGCCTGTACAACTGGAGCAGGCGGAGGATGGGACGCCGGTGACGGTCCAGGTTGATTACCCTGGCCGTAAGGTCACGGCCCAGGTGTGGCGCGCCCAGGTCGGCCGGGTGCCTCTCTTCCTGCTCGATACCAATATCCCGGCCAATAGCCGTCAGGATCAGGACATCACCGACGAGCTCTATGGCGGGGATTTGGAGATGCGTATCCAGCAGGAAATCATGCTGGGCATCGGCGGCCTCCGTGCCCTGGAAGCCCTGGGGATCCGCCCCACCGTCTGTCATATGAACGAGGGCCACTCCGCTTTCCTGGCTTTGGAGCGCATCCGCATCCTCATGGAGGAGCACGGGCTCTCTTTTGCGGAGGCCCGGCAGGCCGCTTCGGCCGGCAACGTCTTCACCACCCATACTCCCGTCCCGGCCGGTATTGACCGCTTTCCTCCTGAACTCATGGACAAGTACTTCCCCGCTTATTACCCATCACTCGGCCTCTCGCGGGAGGAGTTCCTGGCGCTAGGACGCCAGAATCCAGCAGACCATCGAGAGCCTTTCTGTATGGCCAGCCTGGCTCTGCACCTGGCAGCCTATGCCAACGGAGTGAGCCGGCTGCATGGCCAGGTCTCGCGCCGCATGTGGCAGGGAATCTGGCCAGGGACACCTGAAGACGAGGTGCCCATCACCTCGGTCACCAACGGCATCCATATCCCCTCGTGGATCTCCTTCGATATGGCCACCCTTTATGATCGCTACCTGGGACCCCGCTGGTTGGTACACCAGGCCGACCAGGCCATCTGGAAGCGGGTAGAGGACATCCCCGACGAGGAGCTTTGGCGGACCCACGAGAGGCGGCGGGAACGCCTGGTAGCCGTCGCTCGACGGCTGCTACGCAAGCAACTCGAGAAGCAAGGCGCTTCCCCGTCTGAGATGGAGAGAGCCAGCGAAGTGCTGGATCCCGCAACCCTGACCATTGGGTTCGCCCGACGGTTCGCCACTTACAAGCGAGCCGCCCTGATTCTGCGCGATGCGGACCGACTGGCCAGAATCCTGAACGACGAGGATCACCCCGTTCAGATCATCTTCGCCGGGAAGGCGCACCCTCAGGACAATCCAGGCAAGAAGCTGATCCAGCAGATCGTCCACCTCTCCCGGCAGGAGGAGTTTCGGCGACGGATCGTCTTCATCGAGGACTACGATATGGCCCTCGCCCGTTACCTGGTTCAGGGAGCAGACGTCTGGCTCAACACCCCGCTTCGCCCCCGGGAGGCCAGCGGCACCAGCGGGATGAAGGCCGCCGCCAACGGTGTCATCAACGTGAGCACCCTCGATGGCTGGTGGGATGAGGCGTATCAGCCCGACACCGGGTGGGCCATCGGTAGAGGAGAGTTGTACGAGGATGTCAACTATCAGAATGACATAGAGGCCAGGGCCATTTATGGAATCCTGGAAAAAGAGATCGTTCCGTTGTTTTATGATCGCGACTCCAACGGGCTTCCGCACAAATGGATTGCTCGGATGAAAGCTGCCATGCGAACCATCTGTCCAGTGTTCAACACGAACCGCATGATTCGGGAGTATGCCGAGCGTTTCTACCTGCCTGCATCCCAGCGGTATTGGCACCTGGCCGAGGACGGGATGGCTCGGGCCAAGGCCCTCGCGCAGTGGAAATCACATCTGTGCCAACACTGGCCGGAGATCCGGGTGGAAAACGTGGAGGCGGAGGTGCCAGCCAAGCTAAAGGTGGGCGCTGAGCTCCAGGTACGAGCTCGGGTCGTTCTGGGCGCTCTGGAGCCCAGGGACGTGACCGTGCAGCTCTATTATGGCCCTCTCGATACCAAGGGAGAATTCTTGAAGGGTGAAGCTATGGCCATGAACTGGGTGGAGTCCAATGGTGACGGCAGCCACGTGTTCGCCGGCTCCATTCCCGCTCGCACCAGCGGTCGGTACGGCTACGCTTTGCGGATACTGCCCCACCACGAAGATCTAAGTAATCCCTTCGAGCCCGGCTTGATCCTGTGGGCATGTTAGAAATCCAAAATCCAAAGATCAAAGTCCAAAATCCAATTTTGAAGTTTGAGGTTTGAAGTTTGGAGCTTACCAGTTTTTGCGTTCACGGACACTTCTACCAGCCCCCTCGGGAGGATCCTTTCACAGGGGTTATTCCCCCCGAGAGGGGAGCCACGCCGTTCGCTAACTTCAACGAGAAGATCAACGCCGAGTGCTATCGGCCCAATGCGGAGCTAGGCAACTTCGATGCCCTGAGCTTCAACCTGGGCCCTACCCTGGCAGCCTGGCTGGAGGGCCACGACCCAACCACCTATCAGCGCATCATTGAGGCCGACCAGCGCAACAGGGTTACCCACGGCGTGGGCAACGCCCTCGCTCAATCCTATCACCACACTATTCTCCCCCTGGCCACCCGACGCGACAAACAGACCCAGGTGATCTGGGGCATCGCCGACTTCCGCCATCGCTTCGGCCACCAGCCTCCGGGGATGTGGCTGCCGGAGATGGCCGTGGATCGGGAGACCCTGGAGGTACTGGCCAGCCAGGGCATCGCCTTCACCATCCTCTCCCCCCACCAGGCACCCCCCCCATCCCCCCCTGATAGGGGGGGAGAGAGAGGGGGGAGTGGCGCCGGACCCTACCGCGTGCCACTGCCGCGTGGCCGAGAGATAGCCGTGTTCTTCAGGGACGAGGCGCTCTCCAATCACCTGGCTTTTGGCTCGGATCTGGCCAATAGCGTGAAGGATTTTGTTGGGAACCGCTTGTCGAACGCTCACGGCTCCGGCAGGGGACTGCGCCTGGTGGCTACCGATGGTGAAACCTTTGGCCACCACCATCGGGGAGGGGAGCAATTTCTATATGATTTGCTGTACCAAGAGGTGCCCCAGGCAGGCTACGAGGTGACTTTCCTGACCCGATATTTGCAGGAACACCCACCAGTGGCAGAGGTAGAAATCATAGACGGCACCTCGTGGAGCTGTGGGCATGGTTTGGCTCGCTGGCAGGAGGGATGCACCTGCACCCAGGGCGATAGCAGGTGGAAACGCCATTTGCGAGGGACCTTGGACCGGCTGGCCCAGGAGATGGACGCTCTCTACCAGGACGAGGTCGAACGATGGGGAGCTGATCCCTGGAGGCTGCGGGATGGCTACATCCAGGTGGTGCTGGGGGAAATAGAGGGCAGGGCCTTTCTGGCTCAGCGGGCGAGCGAGACGCTTGCCGAGGAGGAGGCAAAGCGGATATTGACTTTGCTGGAGGCTCAGTACTACCGCCAGGCCATGTACACGAGCTGCGGCTTCTTCTTCGAGGACCTGAGCCGCCTGGAGCCCCGCTACGTCATCGCCTACGCCGCCAAGGCCATCCACCTGGTCAAAGAGGCCACCGGCGTTTCGCTGGAGGAGGGCTTCAAACGGGACCTTCGCCTGGCCGTCAGTTGGATCACCGATCAGACGGGCGAAGACATTTACGATGAGGTCGTCCAATGGAGATTTTGAAGGGGGTGACTTTAGGCAGGAGTGCGGACGCAAGTCCACCTCATGGCAGGCTCGCGCCTGCACTCCCCGACTCATTGCCCCAGTGACTCACTACCTCAGTACCCCGCCTCCTTGTCCACCAGGTTCAGCAATTCCTGGCCCGCCAGATAGCGGCGCAGGTTCTCCACGAAGAGATCACTGGCCCGTTGGTCGTAGTGAGGAGAGAAGCCGGCCACGTGGGGTGAGAGGATCACGTTGTCCAGGTCGTATAGCGGGCTATCGGGCGGCAGAGGCTCCATCTCGAAGACATCCAGGCCCGCGCCGGCAATCCAGCCCTCTTGCAGGGCTTTGATGAGCGCCGGCTCGTCCACGATGCCCCCACGAGAGACGTTGACCAGATAGGCGTTAGGCTTCATGGCCCTCAGTTCCTCTTCGCCGATGAGCCCTCTCGTCTCAGGGGTCAGCGGCAGCGAGATCACCACGAAATCGCACTCCGCCAGCATTTCTCGGAGCCGCTCAGGTGGGTAGATCCGATCCAGTGCCTGGGCCTCCGCATCGCCAGTCCCTGGCACCCTGTACCCTGTATCCCCCACCCGCCTCACCGATCTCTTCGCCGCCACCACCCTCATCCCCCAGCACTTTCCGATCCGTCCCACCTCCCGGCCGATGCTGCCGTAGCCCACGACGCCCAGCGTCGCGCCCCTGAGCTCCTGGCCGACGAAGAGGTCCCAGCGGCCCTTGGGCCATTCCCGCCGGTTTTGATAATAGAGCATCTCAGGCACGCGGCGGCTCCAGGCCAGGATAGAAGCGAAGGCGTACTCGGCGATGGGGGTGGCGTGGATGCCGCTGCTGGTGGTGACGAGGACGTCGCTGTTCATAATGGGGTGGTCCAGCAAGTGATCCGCTCCCGCACTGTGCAGTTGCACCCACCGCAGCCTGGGCGCCCTGGGCAATAGATCGTCCGGCAGGTGGAAGGCGTATAATATTTCTGTGTCCTCATCCAGGGCTTCCCTCACTTCCTCGGCGTCGTGGCAAGTCCTCTGCGCCACCATCAGGCGCGGTGACACGGCTCGCAATTTGTCCAATTGCTGTTCAGTGAACCTCAATGTGCATAGGACTTTGACACGGTGCCCCGGTGCCTCGTTGCCTCGTTGCCTCATTGCCTCGTTACCTCCTCAAGCGCCTTATCCAGAATACGCACCGCCTCGTCCACATCGGCTTTGGAGATGTTGAGCGGCGGGGCGATGCGGATGACGTTGCCGTACAGCCCACCCTTGCCGATGAGCAACCCCTGACGCTTGGTGGCCTCGAACACCTGGAGTATCTCTTCACTAGCCGGCTCCTTCCCCTCGCGGACCAGCTCCACCCCCTGCATCAGGCCCATCCCCCGCACGTCGCCGACCAGTGGATACTTCTCCTTCAGCTCCTCAAGCTTCTCTCGCAGGTAGTCGCCCATCACCTGGGCGTTGCTGGCCAGGTTCTCCTCCTCGATCACCTCTATCGTGGCCAGGGCGGCGGCACAGGAAACAGGGTTTCCGCCGAAAGTGGAGATGGTCAACCCCTGGAAGCTATCGGCGACCTCGTCTGTAGCCACCGTAGCTCCCATCGGCGTACCGTTGGCGATCCCCTTGGCGCAGGTGATGATATCCGGCTCCACGCCCCAGTGCTCGATGCCGAACCACTTCCTGCCCGTCCGCCCGAAGCCCGTCTGCACCTCATCGTCAATGAAGATGCCTCCGTACCTGCGCACGATGTCCACCACGATGGGGAAGTATTCAGGTGGCGGAGTGATGAACCCGCCCACGCCCTGAATGGGCTCGGCGATGAAGGCCGCCACCCGGCCGGAGGTGGTGGTTTGGATCAGCTCTTCCACGTCGTGGGCACACTCCAGGTTGCAGTCGGGGTACTGTCGCTTGAAGGGGCAGCGGTAGCAGTAGGCGTTGTGGGCGTGCTTGATGCCCAGGATTTGGGTGCCGCCGATGCGCCAATTGGCCTGCCCGGTCAGGGTCATAGCTAAAGCTGAGCGCCCACTGTAGCCGTGGCGCAGGGCGATGACCTCCTGGGCGTCGGTGTAGACCTTGGCCAGCATGATGGCCGTCTCGTTGGCTTCCGTGCCGCTGTTGGTGAAGAAGCTCTTCTTCAGCTCGCCTGGCGCGATGTGAGCTAATTTCTCGGCCAGGTCCACCATGTTGGCGTGGGGGTAGAGGGTGGAGGTGTGTTGCAGGGTGCGCGCTTGCTGGCAGACTCGTTCCGTGACCCTGGGATGGCAGTGGCCCACACTGACGGTGAGGATGCCGCCGAAGAAGTCCAGATACCGCTGGCCGTCCACGCCGTAGAGGTACTGCCCTTCCCCACGTGCGAAGGGCAGTGGCTCCTCGTAGTAGGTGATCACGCTGGGGAAAACGTACTGGTCATACTTGTTGAGGATGTCTTGGGCATTCATTGGTAACTCCTTGTGGTTTGATCCTGATGCACGGTGCGTCAAACGTGACGAGTGAAACGTGAAATCACGCTTCACGTTTCACGCCTCACTAATTCTATCACATCACCGTGATTTTATCAACTGCAAGAGAAATTTGTACGCCTGATAGCCACCTTTTTCGCCCTCCTACGGAGCATCAATGTCCATTGTGCCTACCCCTATGTCCCAATCACGATACGCTCACGCCGGCGTGGTTCTTGACAATAAACCCAATCAATGCTATCATACTCAGTCGAGTCAAATGGACGAACTGCGCAACTGGTACATCAATCTATCGGATAAGCAGAGGACCACCTATGGGCTTTTGCTGGCCATCATCCTGCTTACTTTGCCTTGCTATTGTCTGGGATTGGCGGCCTTGTCCCTTGCGCCACCTCCCCCGACAGCGTTTACCCCGACCTTTACGCCATCGCCATCCCCCACGACAGTGTTTACTCCCACTCCTACCCTTACCCCATCACGCACACCAACCCCGAGTCCTACCCCCCTTGGACCGACGCCTACTCTGACAGCCACCCCAACCGACACCCCCACTGCTACAGCTACGCCGACGACTACGGCGACTTCCACAGAGACCCCGACGGCGTCGCCCTCTCCCACCAGCACGGCCACACCGACCAGTACAACTACGCCTACGGGAACCCCTACCGCCACGGCGACCCCGACGCCACCCCTGCCGACGCCAACCGACACCCCAACAGCCACGCTCACACCGTTGCCGACGGCTACCGCAACCGACACTCCGACAGCTACGGCAACGCCCTCACCAACGAGCACGGTTACATCTACGCCTACAGAGACACCTACACCATGATCCAAAGCGATGGCTCTATGTTTGACAGAAGGCAAGATTGGGCTATAATATCCTGGCCGTGAAACGTGAAGACGTGAAACGTCAAGAGGAGGCCATAAGCAGTGCAGATAGCGCCGTTGTTAAAGAAACTTTCCGAGGCCAGAGGGGTCTCGGGCTACGAAGCCGAGGTGCGAGGTATCGTCGCCGAGGAGTTCAGGCGATACGCCGATGAGGTGCAGACCGACAAGCTGGGCAGCGTCGTCGCCCTGAAGAGGGGAGAGGGCGAGGAGCCTCGCCGCCGCATCATGCTGGCTGGCCACATGGATGAGATCGGGCTGATGGTGACCAGGCTGGAGCAAGGTTTCCTTCACTTCACTGAGATAGGTGGTTTCGACGAGCGGACTCTTCTGGGGCAAGAGGTGATGGTGCATGGCCGCAAGGACTTGCCGGGCATCATCGGCAGCCGGCCTCCCCACGTGCTCCCACCAGAGGAGCGCGAGAAGACCATAGACATGGATAAGCTGTTCATAGACGTGGGGATGGGAGAAGAGGAGCTGAAGCGCTTGGTCCGAGTAGGCGATCTGGCCACCTTGAGACGAGGATTCACCCCGCTTCAGGGTGATCTGGTGGCCGGCAAGGCCTTCGACGACCGGGCGGCGGTGGCCGCCATCCTGGTCTGCCTGGAGGGGCTCGCCTCTGTCCGACACGCCTGGGACGTCTACGCCGTGGCCACGGTGCAGGAGGAGATGGGGCTGCGTGGCGCCATCACCAGCGCCTACGGCCTGGCCCCAGACGTGGGCATCGCCGTTGACGTCGGCTTCGGCGACCAGCCCGGCGTATCCGAGGCCGAGACCCTGGAGATGGGCAAGGGGCCAGCTATCGCCTTCGGCCCCAACATCCACCCCAGGCTGCACGAGGCCCTGGTCGAGGTGGCCAGGGAGTTGGAGATTCCTTATCAGGTCGAGCCCGTCCCCGGCCGAAGCGGCACCGACGCCTGGGCTATCCAGGTCACGCGGGAGGGCATCCCCACTGCCCTGCTCTCCATCCCCCTGCGCTACATGCACACCTCGGTGGAGACCCTCTCCCTCAAGGACGTGGAGCGGACGGGGAGGCTGATGGCCGGGTTCATCGCCAGGCTGGATGAGGGATTCATGGAGAGAATGAGATCGTAGGTTCGGGACTCGTAAATTCGTGGATTCGTAGATTCGAGGATTGAGGACCCGAGTTTACGAATCCCGAATTTACGAATCTATGGGTTACGAATGTGGAGGAGGAAAATTGCTTTTAGGAGAGTTATCTGAGGCTTTTGGGGTAGCGGGCTGCGAGGACGAGGTCCGCCGAGTTATTATCGAGGCCATCAAGGACCATGTGGACGAATACCGCGTGGACAGCATCGGCAACCTCATCGCCTTGAAGAAGGGGACGGGCGAATCCGAGCTTAAGGTAATGGTGGCCGCCCACATGGACGAGGTGGGGCTGATGATCACTCACATCGAGAAGGATGGCAACCTGCGCTTCCGTCCGGTGGGCGGGATTGACGATCGCATCTTGCTGTCCAAGGTGGTGCTCATCGGTAAAGATCGGCTGCCCGGTGTCATCGGCGTCAAACCTACACATCTTCTGAAAGAGGAAGAATCTCGCCAAGTCGTCAAGGTAGACCAGATGGCCATAGACATCGGCGCTAGTAGCCAGGAAGAGGCGGAGAAAGCGGTCAAGATAGGTGACTATGCCATCTTCGCCACCACCTTCTGCCAATTAGCGGAGGATGGCCTGCGCACGGTCAAAGGCAAGGCTTTCGATGACCGGGCGGGTTGCGCGGTGCTGATCGAGGTGTTGAAGGAGCGCTATCCTTTCGACTTGTATCCGGTCTTCACCGTCCAGGAAGAGGTGGGCCTGAGAGGGGCGCGGGTGGCGGCCTACGCCATCGAGCCCGACGTGGCCTTCGCTCTGGAGGGCACCATCTGCGACGACATGCCCAAGAAGAAGGACGTGAGTCCCTCTACCAGGCTTGGGGCCGGCCCGGCCATCACCATCATGGACCGCTCTTTCATCGCCGATAGAGATTTGGTCAAACTATTGGTGGATACAGCCGAGGAGCTGGGCATCCCCTATCAGTTCAAGCAGCCCGGCGTAGGCGGGACCGATGCCGGCGCCATCCACCTGGCAAAAGAGGGCGTGCCCTCGGCCACCGTGGCCGTGCCCTGCCGCTACATTCACTCGCCAGCCTGTATGCTGAGCCTGGAGGATTTGGAGAATACGGTGCGGTTGATGAAGGCGGCGTTAGGGAGATTAGTAACTCGTAGATTCGTAGATTAGAGGATTGAGGACACGAGTCTACGAGTCCCGAATCTACGAATCTGTGGACAAGCAAGGAGGCATTGTCTCATGAAGGACATGAAGGAGTTGATCAAGAAGCTGGTTGAGGCTTACGGCCCTTCGGGGCGCGAGGAGCAGATCAGGGAGATGATCAAAGGGGAAATCGAGGGCCTGGCCGATGAGGTGCGGGTGGATACCCTGGGCAATCTCATCGCCCTCAAGTGTGGCAGTGGCGGTGGATTGAAGGTGATGCTGGCCGCCCACATGGACGAGATCGGCGTCATCGTCACCCACGTGGACGAGAAGGGCTTTTTGCGCTTTGCTCCCATTGGGGGGGTACGTCCTCTGGCCTTGTTGGGCGGGCGGGTCGTGTTCGCCAACGGCACGGTGGGCACTTTTGGCCTGGAGAAGCGGGAGCCGGAGAACGAGAATAAGGTGCCCGACCTGGACAAGCTCTATCTGGATGTGGGGGCTAAGGACAAGGCGTCGGTGCCCGTGGGCGTGGGAGACGTCGCTTGTTTCCAGCGTCCTTTCGCTGATCAAGGGGACCGCCTCCTGGCCAAGGGCTTCGACGATCGCATCGGCTGCGCCGTCCTGATCCAGGTTATGCGCGACCTCGAGTCTTCACCCCACGACGTCTACTTCGTCTTCAGCGTACAGGAGGAGGTGGGATTGCGGGGGGCTATAACCTCAACCTATGGCATCCAACCCGACCTGGGCATCTCCGTTGATGTTACCGGCACGGGCGATACCCCGGAGGCTCGCACCATGGCCGTCTCGCTGGGTGAGGGGCCAGCGGTCAAGGTCAAAGATGGAGGGATGTTGGCCCATCCAGCAGTCAAGGACTTGCTGATCGAGACCGCCGAGGAACTGGGAATTCCGTATCAGTTGGAAGTTCTGGAGAGAGGTACCACCGATGCCATGGCCATGCAGGTTTCGCGGGAGGGCGTGCCGGCTGGTTGCCTTTCCATCCCCTGCCGCTACGTGCACACGCCTTCGGAGATGGTGGATCACAACGACGTACTGAACGCTGTCAAGCTGTTGGTAGCTTTGCTCTCGAAGCCCATCGAACTGAGCTGAATAGAGTCCTAGAAACAAAACAAAGCCAGGGCCAACGCCCTGGCTTTGTGCTTGTGCCCCTCCCCTGTCTGCATGGACAAAACAATAACAAACCTCTGGCTGACGCAGATATGGTCAAGGCTGGCCTGAACAACACGTACCTGGCATCTTCAAGGCATTGCTGGTAGATGTCATGTTGACGCAGATACATCCGCTGGACGCGGCATCCCAGGGGGATGATTCTCTCAGTTAGGGATCCACATCCGATCGCAGACGTACAACCACTGATTCCACCGGATGAGGGATGGGTTAGCGTTCATGAGCGCCCACACACTAACGCCCGTTTTCCGAGAGACCGCATACCACGTATCCCCAGGAACCACGTGATACCAATACCCTGCTGGCCTAGGGGGACACGGAACCCACATCCAGTCGCAGACGTACAACCACCGATTCCACCGCACGAGGGATGGGTTGGCGTTCATTAGCGCCCCTACGCTAACCCCTGTCTTCCGGGAGACCCCATACCACGTATCCCCACGTACCACGTGATACCAATACCCCCCGGATGGTGGACAAGCCGAAGCCACTGAGGTTAGAGCCAGCGTCATCATGACGGCCAGCACGACGGCTATCATTACCAGTCTCAGTTTTCTCCTTCCCAACATGTTCACCCCCTCTCTTGTGATCTGGTTAGACCCTTGGCAAGGGTCGAGAATAAAATGTCAGCCAGAGGCCCCAAAGCCATCTGCTCTGCGAGATATTTTATCACGCCTCCGCAGGCTTGTCAAATGTCAGCCAGCGTCCTGAGCTTGCCCTGAGCCTGGCCGAAGGGCGAAGTCGAAGGGCTCAGCATGCCCTCGCTCACCCGCCCGACTCAAAGGTGCCGATTAGCGTTTTCCTTGTTTATTTCCCTCATTTCTGGTATACTTATGCCGACACGAAGGTGGGAGAGGTCGGATTTGAGAGTGGCCATTGTGCACGACTGGCTCAATCAAAGGGGAGGAGCAGAGGCGGTTCTGGAGGCCCTGGTGGAGATGTATCCTCAAGCTCCAGTATACACTTCTATGTACTGGCCTCAGGCCATGCCCCAGGAATACCGTTCCTGGGACATCCGCACCTCGTTCATGGACAGGCTCCCCTTCGTCAAGAGATACCACCAGCCTTTTCTCCCTCTGTATCCTCTCGCCTTCGAGAGCTTCGATTTCACCGATTATGATCTGGTCATCAGCAACAAGAGCGGCTTTTGCCACGGCGTGATCACCTCACCCGATACCCTGCATATCTGCTACTGTCTGACCCCCACCCGCTTCCTGTGGAACTATCACGAGTACGTCCAACGCGAGGGGGTGGCAAGGTTAGCTCGCCTGGCTCTGCCACCTTTCTTGAATTACCTGCGGGTCTGGGACCGGGCGGCGGCCGATCGGGTGGATCACTTCGTCGCTATCTCTCGGACAATTCAGCGGCGTATCGCCAAGTACTATCGTCGTGATTCTGCCATCATCCATCCTCCGGTGGACACAACCAAGTTCACTCCAAGCGATTCCCACGACGATTATTTTCTCATCGTCTCCCGCCTCGTTCCCTACAAGCGGATTGACCTGGCGGTGCAAGCTTTCAACGAGCTGGGTTTGCCTTTGGTGATCATCGGGGATGGGAGGGATCGGGATAGCCTGCGGACTTTGGCCAGGCCCAACATCGAATTCCTGGGTTATGTGCCCGACGAGCAGGTTGGCGACTACTTCGCCCGCTGTCGGGCTTTCATCTTGCCCGGCCAGGAGGACTTCTGTATCGCCCCCGTGGAGGCCCAGGCGGCGGGGCGGCCCGTCATCGCCTACGCCGCCGGCGGTGCCCTGGACACAGTGAGGGAAGGGATAACAGGGGCCTTCTTCTACGACCAAACGCCTGAGGCCCTGATCCAGGTGATCGAGGAATTCGATGACACCAGCTACGAACCAGCCGTCATCCGCCGCCACGCCGAACGGTTTGATAAGCGGGTCTTCAAGGAGCGGCTGAGCGCGTTTATCGAGGAATCTGTCAGGAAATCAGCAAATGAGGAAACCAGGGATCAGGAAATGAGGGAATGCCTGATTCCCTGATCACCGATTCCCTGACATCAATGCTCAGGAGGCCACTATGGAGCTTCGCCAATATTGGAAAATCGTTTACAAACGGCTATGGATAGTCATCGCCTTAATTGCTATTGTCCTGGTCAGTAGTCTGGTTCTTCGGCCAGAGCGGCCCGCTCTCTATCAAACCTCCATGCGCTTCACCGTCGGCCTGGCGCCTGAGTCCAGGAGCGGCGATTACTATGCCTATGATCGCTACTACACCTGGATGAGCTCGGAGTACTTTGTGGACGAGCTCACAGAGATAGTGGGCAGCGAGGCCTTCGCCAGGGCGGTTAGCGAGGAGCTGGCTAACACCGGCCTCGATATCCCCGCCGGAGCCCTGCCCGGTTCGATGGGAGCCGATAGGAAGCATCGCATCTTGACTTTGCAAATCACCTGGAGTGATCGAGCGCAGCTCCAGGAGATAGCTGACGCTGCGGCCAAAGTGCTCCGGGAGCGCAGCGCCGATTTCCTGGGCCAGCTCGGCACCACCGAGGCCGACATCCGTCTCATTGACCCGCCGGTGGTGTCACCCGCTGGGCGCAGCCTGAGAGAGAGGTTGGACCTGCCCATCCGCCTGTTCCTGGCCCTACTGGCCGGAGTGGCCCTGGCCTTCCTGCTGGACTATCTGGACGACACCGTGCGCGACCGGGCCGAGGTGGAGGCCATGGGGCTGGCTGTTCTGGGCGAGATACCGCCCTTGCCTGGTCATCGTCGGTTTCCCTGGCAGAAGAAATTGCCCTGAGGAAACTGACAAACCTCAAACTTCAAAGCAGGTTGTTTTGCTCAAAAGCAGGGGCTGTGGTAAAATACGTTTACCACTATCGAGGAGGGAAGTGTGGAGATACAAGAGTATTTTAAGATATTATGGAAGCGTGGCTGGATCATCGTCCTGGTGGCCCTCATCACCGCTGCCAGCGCCTATGGCTTTAGCAAGATGCAAATGCCTATCTACAAGGGCATCCAGCAGATCCACTTCGAGGCCGGACGGGCCGACTGGGGGCTCCAGATGTCCGCCAAGGACCAGTTGCCCATCTATCGCGCCCAGCTCGACAGTGATGAGGTGGCGTGGAAGGTCATTGGCCGCCTGGCGTTGGACCTCTCGCCGTCCGACCTGCGGGCGAAGATCAAGACCGGCACCGATGAAGCGGCCTTCTCGCTGGTCGTCGAGGCCCTGGATCCCGATCCCGAAATCGCCAAAATCATCGCCCGAACTTTCGCCCAGGTGTTCAAAGAGGAGCGGGATGAGTGGAACATGCTCCAGGACCGGCGCGATCGCGTTCACACCTATATTCGCAACGACCCACAGGTGGCTCTCCACAGGCCCAAGACCAAGGTCAACGTCCTGGCCGGAGGCATCTTCGGCGTTATGCTGGGGGTGGTGATAGCCTTCTTTCTGGAGTGGCTGGAGTCGGACATCGTGCGCACCGCCGAGGACGTGGAGCGGCACGTTGGCGTGGCCGTGCTGGGTTCCATTCCCGCAATCACCTCGGAGGAGGTCGTGCCCATCAGGGCCAGGCGAAAGCGTAGTTGGGCGTTCCTGAAGAGTTTCAAATGAGTGTAGGAGGATAAACTTACGATGGCAACTGATCCGAAAGAGAGTTTAATCACTTTAGCCAATCCCCGCTCGCCCGCCAGCGAGGCCTATCGTACGCTGCGCACCAATCTGGAATTCTCCAGCCTGGACAAGCCCATCAGCACCATGGTAGTGACTTCTCCAGGCCCTGAGGAGGGTAAATCCACCACCCTGGCCAACCTGGCGGTCACCATAGCTCAGGGGGGAAAGAGGGTGGTCCTGATTGATTGCGATTTGCGACGCCCCTCCCAGCACACCATCTTCGGTGTCCCCAACGGGGCCGGGCTCACCACCATGGTGGTTGAAGATCGGGCCATGAAGGAGCCTCCACTGCAAGAGGTTGGTGTCCCCAACTTCTGGCTGCTCCCCAGCGGCCCCTTGCCGCCTAATCCATCGGAGCTATTGGGGTCGCGCCGCATGGGGGAGATCATCGCCACCCTGCTGGAGCGAGCCGACATGATCCTGTTCGACGTCCCTCCCATCATCGCCGTGACCGATGCGGCGGTGTTGGCCTCCAAGGTGGATGGCGTGCTGCTGGTGTTCAAAGCTGGCGGCACCAAAAGAGAGCACGCTCAGCGGGCCAAAGATCTGTTGGAAAAAGTCAACGCCCGTCTGATCGGAGCCGTCCTCAACAACGTTGCGTTCGACGTGAGCTTGCATCGCTATTATGCCGAACAAGAACAAGCCTGATGATCAATGATCGCACGTGAAGACCTGGAATCAATGACATGAAAGAGAAAAGTCAACTCCCCAAACCTTATCAGAAAGATATCCACCGAGCCGTAGAAATACTCAAAGAGGCAGGGTGTACCCACGTCTTTCTCTTCGGTTCCCTCACTGTTGGAAAGGTTAGAGACGGATCAGATATTGACCTGGCCATTCGAGGGTGCCCTAAAGGAAGTTTTTTTAACCTCCTAGGTAGACTACTGCTTGAACTGGATCATCCCGTGGACCTGGTCAGTCTGGACAGACAGGATGCCTTCACGCGCTATCTGGAAGAGGAAGGGGAGCTACTACGGATTGGCTGAACAAGTCATCTCTCAGGTTAAGTTTGAGATCGGGCAAATCGCCCAGCTCTTTGAGTCATACGCTGACCTTTTGGAACGGGTACAGAAGAACATACCTGACCTGGTCGAAATCACGGCTGTGGCTTCTGTTCTGCATTCGTTCTACAATGGCCTGGAGAATATCTTTCTATCCATCGCCAAAGGAATCGACGTGGATGTTCCCGCAGGTTCTCAGTGGCACCGCGATTTGCTAACTCGGATGACAGAGTCAACAAACTTTACCGCAAGAGCTTTGCTGTTGAACGCCCCGTAGAAGTGGCCAGTTTTGCCTGGCTGAACTGTTGAAGCAGAAGACAGGAGTGCAGTATCTATGGCCGGCCATGCTGACTTGACTCTCGAAGCATTCACAATTCTCCGTGAGCACTTCTTCGACCAGAACAGCCTGCCAAAAACATTCCCACTGCGTGAAAAGCGAAACACGCAGGACAATCCGCTGAATGAGTACATCACCCTGATCAAGTTTTGAGGCCGACAATGACCAAGAAAAGCGAAATCCC
>VGOG01000027.1 GCA_016875995.1 Chloroflexota bacterium | reverse complement strand
GGGTTTCCAGACAGAAACTAGCTAGTGCTCTTTCACAAAACAGACCTTGACTCTTCAGGCGGCGTCCGCCAGGGGCTCCGCTCCGCTCAAGCCCCTGGCTCAATCTACGAAGCCCCGTTGGGGCTGGATTGGACAGGCCGATAGGCCTTCGTAAGCTGAGCCCGATGGCTTCAGCCTCGGGCGGGGTGACTTGCCCTTACCCGACCGGGGCAACCGCGAGGGTTGCCCCTCTATCTACCGCAAGATCTGGTCGGCGATCACCATGCGCTGTACCTCGCTGGTGCCCTCGTAGATGCGGGTGATGCGGGCATCGCGGTAATAGCGCTCCACGGGGTATTCTTTGACGTAGCCGTAGCCGCCATGGATCTGGATGGCCAGGTCGGTCACCCAACTGGCCGTCTCCGAGGCGTAGAGCTTGGCCATAGCCGCCTCCTTGCTGTAGCGCTCGCCCGTTTTCTCGGCCCTATCCTTGGCCAGGGCCGCGTGGTAGATCAGGAGTCGTGACGCCTCGATACGAGTGGCCATGTCGGCCAGCATCCACTGGATGCCCTGGAACTCAGCGATGGGCTGGCCAAACTGCTGGCGTGTTTTGGCGTACTCCAGCGCTGCCTGGTATGCGGCCTCGGCTATGCCCAGCGCCTGCGCGGCCACGCTGATGCGTCCGGCGTCCAGATTGGACATGGCGATCTTGAAGCCATGGCCCTCTGCCCCCAGTCGGTTGGCGACAGGCACGCGACAATCCTCAAACACCGCCTCGCAGGTGCTTGAGCCCCGGATGCCCAACTTGTCCTCTTCCTTGCCCACCGAGAATCCAGGCGTGCCCTTCTCTACCAGCAGCGCACTGATGCCTCGGTGCCCCTGGCTCTTGTCCGTCATGCCAAAGAGAAGGATGACATCGGCGAAGCCACCGTTGGTGATGAAGTTCTTGGTGCCGTTGACCATGTACTCATCGCCATCTCGCACCACGGTCGTTTTTTGGGCTGCCGCGTCAGAGCCGGCCTCAGGCTCAGTCAGGGCAAAGGCGCCGATGAACCTGCCCTCGGCCAGCGGCACCAGAAACCGCTGTTTCTGGTCCTCTGTCCCGAACTTCTCGATGCCGTGGCAGACGAGGGAATTCTGCACTCCCATCACTATCGCGGTAGAGGCGCAAGCCTTGGAGAGTTCCTCGATGGCTATACAATAGCTCACCGTGTCCATGCCAGCGCCACCGTACTCCTCAGACACCGTCAATCCCATGAGCCCTAGCTCTCCCATCTTCCTGATGTTCTCGAAGGGCACCTCCCCCTTCTCGTCTATCTCTGCCGCAAGGGGAGCCACCTCTTTCTCGGCGAACTCGCGGACCATCTTACGGATCATTCCGTGCTCTTCAGTCAGCCGCAGATCCATTGCCAACCTCCTCGTTTGTGAATTTGACGGGCATATTATACTACAGCCTCGGACAAATGGGAAGAGACCCCCCACCTAACCCGCCACTCCGATCAGCAGGATGCCCAGGAAGACCAGGACCGAGGCCAGGACCCTGACCCGTCCATGACCCTCGCGCAGCAGGATGCTCCCCAGGAACGCACCGAACACGACGCTCATCTCCCGCACCGAACCGACGTAGCTCACGTAACTGACTCGCATGGCCAGCAGCACCAGATAATAAGTCAGGAGGTCGGCTACTCCTGAGATCAGGATGCCTGCTTTGTTGACTCGCCATTCTGTGGCGAGGCTGGCCTTCTTGCCGCTGAGCAATATGCCAGGGGTGAAAGCGAGAAAAGCCACCAGGAGGACAAGGTAAATATAGGTGAAGGTGGGCACGTGCTTTGTTCCCACCTTGTCAATGGTCGAATAGACAGAGATGCAGAAGCCGGTCAAGAGAGCCCAACGAGATACGGGATTCCCCAGTTGTAGCAAGGGTTTCCATAGATCCCGCGACGAGGGCGCGTTGATGAAATAGAGTCCTGCTGCTATCAAGAGGATGCCCATCAGTCCCAGGGTCGTCAGCTGTTCCCTGAGAAACAGCGTGGCCCAAAGGACGATGAAGAGAGGAGCCGAGCCCCGGGCCAGGGGATAGGCCACCGACAGGTCTCCCGTTTGATACGTTTTGCCCATGGATACAAAATAGGCCGCTTCGGCCAGGCCGCTGGCCAACACGCAGGCCCAGCCCAGAGGAGGAAGAGACAGCGGCCTGGCGACGAAGAGGGGGAAATAAGCCACGATAGTCACCAGGAGCAGCCACCAGACGAAAACTTGCTTGTCCAGGCTTCGTTTGTAGAACAGGTGGTAGGATGCGTGCAGGATGGCGGCCAAGAAGAGCAGGCCGAGAGCCGAAATGGGCACGATAACCTCTACTTGTCAATATGGCAAAAAAGGCTATAATATAGCTACAGACGGGGCGTAGCGCAGACAGGCCAGCGCGCACGGTTCGGGTCCGTGAGGTCGGCGGTTCAAATCCGCCCGCCCCGACCAGGCAGTCCAAAGTCCAAGGTCGAACGGCCTTGGGCTTTTGTTTTCGACTTAGGACTGTGGCTAGGACTTTGGACCTCGGGCTTTCACCTGCTCCCACAGATCATCTTGGTTGGCTAAACTTAGCTCGCTCAGGTCGAGCCCCCGCTCCCGACAGAGGTCTTCCATCCCGCAGAAGCGTCGGATGAATCGCTCACAGGCTTCCCGGAGCGCGCTTTCAGCGTCAACGCTCAACCAGCGGGCCAGGTTGACTACTGAGAAGAGGAGGTCGCCCAACTCCTCCTCTCGCTCCTCGCCCCCCTGGGCCTGCCTCAGCTCTGCTGCCTCCTCAGCTATCTTGGCTACCACTCCCGCGGCATCCGGCCAGTCGAAGCCCACCCGCGCCGCTCGCTCCTGTACAGCCTGAGCCCGGGCCAGGGCCGGCAGCGCGCTCGACACTCCATCCAGCACAGAGCGCTTCCCCTCCCCCCTTTTGATTTCCTCCCAGTTGTGCAACACCTCAGCCACGTCAGCCACGATAACATCGCCGAAGACGTGCGGGTGACGGCGTTTGATCTTGGCGTCAATCTCCTCGATGACCTGGGCCAGGCTAAACTCCCCCGCCTCGACCGCGATCTGAACCTGCAGAACGATCTGCAAAAGCAGGTCTCCCAGTTCCTCCCGAAGAGCGTCTGTATCGTCGGCATCCAGAGCCGCCAGCGCCTCGTAGGACTCTTCTAGCAGATGAGGCCGTAATGACCGATGAGTCTGCTCCCGATCCCAGGGACAGCCCCCAGGGGCCCGCAAGCGAGCGATGGTATCCTGAAAAGTTTCCAGCGAGCTGGGTTGAGGCAGAGGCGGCACATACAGGGAGGTAAGATGATCTACGTTAGGCTGGCGATCCAGTTCATAGAGGGGCATGGTCAAAATCTGCGCCTGGTCCATGCCTGCTCCGCGCACCACCGTGACCGGATGCTCATCGGGATAGAGGTTCATCAGGGTGAGCTTGACCTCGCTGGCCAGTGGCTGGTCGTACAACTGACCGACCAGAGCCGGCAGATCAGGGTTCAAGCACGGGTGGTGAAGAGCAGCCAATTCAGTGGCATCCACTAGCTGCAATCCAGCAAGGGCGTCCAGGCCCAGGCAGGTGAGGACCGGTTCGATAAAGCTCAGGCCCTCCACCACGCGCACGCCTATCCCCTGTTGCCTGGCCAGGGCCAGGATGCGCTGCACCGAAGCTTCGCCCACCAGAGGATGGCCGGGCACGGCGTAGACCACACCTTCGGGTTGCCGTCCCAGCTCCACGATCTGGCGAGCGATCTCGTCGTAAACTTCGGCGAAGGTTTCTTTTTCCTCGTAAAGGTGATCAAAGGAGTGGAGAGAGGGCCCCGGGGGCAAGGAAGCCACCGTGGGATGGTGGCAGGTGCGCAAATAGACTTCTATCGCCTTTTGCAGGACTTGCTGCGCCTCCAAGGTCAATTGATTTGGGTTGCCCGGCCCCAGGCCGACGATAGTTATTCCCTGTTTCATCTCGCTTCACCTCTTTATGCGGGAGTGCGGACGCAAGTCCGCAGGTTTGCGCCTGCACTCCCGAACTCGGATTCTCAAGTCCTGATTATAGTGCAAAGTGGCGATTATGCAAGAGCTCATTCTAAAACGGCAATACGCACTCTAGCCAGAAAAAGCGTTTTGGGGTATAATAGTGTGCAGAGATGAATGAATTCTTCCAGCGAGTCTACGAAATAGTGGCCCGCATACCCAGGGGCAAGGTCGTTACCTATGGCCAGATCGCCGCCGCCCTGGGAGACCCCCGGCAAGCCCGCACCGTCGGCTGGGCCATGCGCAACACTCCGCAGTGGCTGGACATACCCTGGCATCGCGTGGTTAATGGCTCCGGTGGGATTAGCACTCGCCACACCATTGGCGGGTTGAATACTCAGCGCAAGCTGTTGGAGGACGAGGGGATTGTCTTCAACGAGGAAGGCTGCCTGGACCTGGAGACATATCGCTGGCGGGCAGAGGGGAGGGACAAGATGCGAGAAGAACTGAGAAAACTACCTGGCGTAGACAGATTGTTGCAAGAAGAGGACATGCGGACTCTTACCGAAAAATACGGGCACGACCTGACGGTGGAGGCCATCCGCCAGGCTCTGGATCTCACTCGGCAGGCTATCATGGCCGGCCAGGATTGCCCTTCGACGGATGAGCTGGTCGAGGTGACGAGGGCCAACCTGGAGGCTCGATCGCGTCCCACTCTGTGCCCGGTGATCAACGCCAGCGGGGTAATCATCCACACCAACCTGGGCCGAGCTCCGCTGAGTGCTGAAGCACGGGCCGCGATGGAGCTGGCAGCGCGAGGTTATACCAACCTGGAGTATGATCTCGAAGCCGGAGGGCGTGGCTCTCGCTACGTCCACGCCGAGGAGCTTCTCTGCTGGCTGACGGGAGCGGAGGCCGCCCTGGTGGTCAATAACAACGCCGGCGCGGTTCTGCTGATGCTCACAGCCTTGGCCCGAGGCAAAGAGGTGATTGTCTCGCGAGGACATCTGGTGGAGATCGGCGGGGGCTTTCGCCTGCCGGAGGTGATGCGCCAGAGCGGGGCGCGGCTGGTGGAAGTGGGTACCACCAACCGCACCTACATCCACGACTACGAGGAGGCCATCACCGAAGAAACGGCCCTCCTGATGCGCGTCCACCGCAGCAACTTCCGCCTGACCGGCTTCGTCCATGAGCCAGAGCTGGGCGAGCTGGTGGAGCTTGGAGAGAAAAAGAGCTTGCCAGTGGTAGACGACCTGGGAAGCGGGGCCCTCCTCGATACCTCGGCCTATGGGTTGGCCCACGAGCCCATGCTTCAGGAGAGCATCGCTCAGGGCGTGGCCCTGGTCTCGGCCAGCGGCGACAAGCTCCTGGGAGGGCCTCAGGCGGGCGTCATCCTCGGACGAGGGGATCTCATCGCCAGGCTGAAGCGCCACCCTCTGACCAGAGCCCTGAGAGTGGACAAGACCACCATCGCTGGCCTGCAGGCCACCCTGCTCCACTACCTGAAGGGGGAGGCCGAGGAGAAGGTTCCCATCTGGCGCATGATCGCCACACCCCTCGCGGCCATCGAGGGTAGAGCGATGGCCTGGTCGAAGAAGCTGGCGGAGGCAGGTGTCGCCGCCAGGGTAGTGGATGGCCAGTCCACGGTGGGTGGCGGCAGCCTCCCCGGTGAGACCCTGCCCACCAGGCTGGTGGCCATCCAGGTGGACTCCCCCGACGAGCTAGCGCGCCACCTGCGGGCTGGCGATCTCCCTATCATCGGCCGCATTGAGGATGACCTCTTCCTCCTCGACCCGCGCACGGTTTTAGCCGAAGAGGACGAGGTGCTGATTGAGGCGGTAAGGCAAAATAGCTTATGACCCTTATCCTAGGCATCGAGACATCGTGTGACGAGACGGCGGCAGCGGTGGTGGAGGATGGACAGAGGATCTTCTCCAACGTTGTCGCCTCCCAGATAGATATTCATCGCCGCTATGGTGGCGTCTTCCCAGAGGTAGCCTCCCGCCAGCACATCCTCTCCATTACCCCCATCATCAAGGAGGCTATGGAAGAGGCCAGGGTATCCTGGGACGACCTGGAGGCGGTGGCGGTGACCTATGGGCCAGGCCTGGCCGGTTCCCTCCTGGTCGGCGTCAACGCCGCCAAGGGGATCGCTCTGGGCTGCGGACTGCCTCTGCTGGGGATCAATCACATCGAGGCCCACATCTATGCCAACTGGCTTACCCCCCCCCTGCCAGGGGGGGGAGGAGGGGGGGAGCCGCCTGCGGGGGGGAAAGAGGGGTGGGCTTTCTTTGTTTTCCCTGTGCTCTGCCTGGTAGTCTCTGGTGGCCACACGGAGTTGATCCTCATGAGCGGCCATGGCCGATACCAACGATTGGGAAGCACCCTCGATGACGCAGCAGGTGAGGCCTTCGACAAGGTGGGACGGTTGTTGGAGCTTGGCTATCCCGGCGGGCCGGCCATTGAGCAGGCCGCTCAATTCGGCGATCCTGCTGCTTTCGATCTGCCCCGAGCCTGGCTGGGAGATAGCCATGATTTCAGCTTCAGCGGGCTCAAGACGGCGGTGTTGCGTATGGTGAAGGCGTACAAAAAGCGCCCATTGCCCGTAGTTGATCTGGCGGCCAGTTTCCAGGCAGCGGTAGTGGACGTGTTGGTGGAGAAGACCAAACGAGCGGCTGAGGAATATCGTGTGGAACAGATTCTCTTATCTGGAGGAGTGGCCGCCAACAAGTTACTGCGCCAGGAGATGGCCCAGAGGTCCGATTTGCCCGTTCTCTATCCGCCTATATCCCTGTGTACCGACAACGCGGCCATGGTCGCCGGCGCCGCTTACTTCCGCTACCAGGCCGGCTACCGCTCCGGCTGGGACCTGGACGTGATCCCCAACCTGAAGTTAGTAGGTCATGAAACCAGGGCTGCCGGGGAAGAGGTAGTTTCCAGGAGCACAGATGGGGCGTGAAACGTGAAGACGTGAAACGTGAGGGCATGAAAAGGGTTGATCGTTTGAAGTTTAGAGTTTAGAGTTTGGAAACCCCATCCTCGGCTCGGCAGACGTAGATCTGGGGGACGATGCCGGTGGCCTCCTCGTAGGCTGCTGCTAGCTGGGCCCGAAAATCCTCGATCGCACCCTCGGCCACCAGGCTCACCGTGCAGCCGCCGAAGCCAGCCCCCGTCATGCGGGAACCGTAAACCCCATCCACCTTCCACGCCGCCTCGACCATGATGTCCAGCTCCGCACAACTGACCTGGTAATCGTCCCGCAGGCTGACGTGGGATTGATTCATCAACTGGCCAAAGGTGTCTAGATCGCCCGCGCGCAGCGCGGCTACGCCCTTGAGAACCCGCTCGTTTTCGTGGATAACGTGGCGGCAACGCTGGCGCACCTTTTGGACTTTGAGGTTTGAGCTTTGAGCTTCAAACTGGGCCACGGAGACGTCGCGCAGGGCCTGGACCTGCGGCAGGTATCGCTGCAGGATGCGCACCCCCTCCTCGCACTCCCGCCGCCGGGTGTTGTACTCCGAATCCAACAGCCCCCGCCGCTTCATGGTATCGGCCACGACTACGGCTGCTCCCCCCGTTCCCCCCAACCCTTCGACCTTGCTCAGGGCAGGCTTTGGGGGGGCTAGGGGGGGCGGGAGGGGCACTGGCTGGTATTCGAGGCTCCGGCAGTCAATGAGCAGGGCGTGATCGCGCTGGCCCAGAGCGGAGACGAACTGATCCATGATGCCACAATTCATGCCCACGAACTCGTTCTCCGCCCGCTGGCAGAGGAGGGCCAGTTCCACTCGACTCAATCTGAAGCCGGCGAGCACCTGCCAGGTGTAGGCCATGGAAACCTCGACGGCCGCCGAGGAGCTCAGGCCCGAGCCGATGGGAACGTCGCCGACGACTACGGCGTTCAGGCCAGGCAATTCAATGCCCCGTTCTTCCAGAAAGTAGGCCACCCCTCGCTGGTAGTTACTCCAGGTTCGGGCCTGATCGTGTTCGATGTCGTCCAGGGAGAACTCGACGCTTTCGCCGAAGTCCAGAGCAAAGAGGACAACCCGCCGATCATCGCGCGGGGCCGCAGCCACCAAAACGCTTCGGTCAATAGCTATCGGCAGCACATAGCCATCGTTGTAATCGGTGTGCTCCCCGATAAGGTTCACCCGCCCCGGCGCTCGCACGACAGTAGCCGGCTCCCCACCAAAAACATCCACAAACCTCTGTCTGATGTCCATCTGAGCTCTGACGTTTGACGTTTGACGTTTCATGCTCGACGTTTCACGCTTCACGTTTCACGTTTGAATTCCGGAATTTGCCATTCTGTCCCCGCCTCTTATCCCAATTTCGCAGGGCCGAAACCACGTTCCTGGGAACCTTGCCGCCGCTGACTCGCTTCAGGAAGGCCAAGACCATCTCGATTTTGATGCCCTGGCGCAACCCACTGGCTAGAGAGTTCCGGGTTATGCGATACAGGTAGGGCTCTCCAGAAGACTGCCAGGCGGCAACTCTCTCCAGTTGGAAGCGGTCGTAGAGGCTGCCACTGGCCGGAGCGAGGATGGTGAAATCGGGTTGGACGACCATGGGGGGTGGGACCGCCTCGGCTGGTACCTCGCCAGGCAACCCCAGGAAGGCAGCGCCCCAGGGGGTGATCAGAAACGAGCGTAATTGCTCAGCCCGTGTCATTGCGAGGAGCGGTGTTTGCGACGAAGCAATCTCCGCAGCGCGAATCAGGGATTGCTTCGATTCGCTCGCAATGACAGCCTGAGTAGTTACAAACGAGCTAAGGGCTCCCTCGGCGTTGTAGCCTAGCGAGGTAACTCCTAGCCAATGAAGGGGCCTGGTCACCAGGTGGACGATGAGGGCTCCTTCGACCTGGTCCCAATGCTGAAAGCCCATCAGGTACTGTCCAGTAGCCACCTCGCGGATGTACCAGGAGGTATAATCGCCGTCGGGCCGTTGAAAATCGGGATCGCTCTCTTTGATGGCCTTGGTAAAAGAAGACAGGGAGAGCCACTGTTCGGGTGGGCACCCGGCAAGATGCTCCAGGATCTTCTTTCGCGCCAGCAGGGGATCGTTGCGCCAGCCGGTGGGCTCGCAGCGTAAGGATGTAATCCGCCACAGCTCGTTCCAGGCGGGGTCATCGCGCCACGCCTCTTGCAGAGCCAGGAGTTGCGCCGCCCGTGGAGCCTTGAGCCAGCGCTTGGCCTCCGGTGGGTTGGGCTTCAGGAAGCCCTGGGATGTGTGTACCAGTCCCAGCCGTTGGCAGAGGTGATGGATGAAGGCCAGGCGTTCGGTGTCATCTCCTTTGTCCAGAAAGCTTTCGGTGATGCGCTCCAGGTCGTGGCGAGGTAAGCTGCCATCTCTGCGGGGTTTGACGTCCTCGTTTTGCAGGTAACTGAGAAAAGCACAAGTGTCTTGGACCAGGGCCAGGTCGCCCTGGCGAACGACTGAGGGTGTGGACACGGCCTCCACGACGAAGGCTGGCGGTCTTTTCTCCGCCTCGGGCAGCAGGGGCAACAAGTCTTGAGGTACGAAGATGAACTCGCTGGTTTGGCCCTCCATTTCGTCGAAGGCCCTGTAGATGAGCCCTGAGTACCAGAGCCCTTCGGCAGCGCTGACGGGGTTCTCCCAGGGTCGCTCGCGTTCCAGGCTTCCAGGCCCAAAGGCTCGAATCTCGCCGTACTGTCGGACAAATAGGTGGAACTTGTTCCTGCCTCCCTCAGAGACCAGAGACTCCAGAGCCTCTCGCTCCTGAGGTTTTAACATCTCCAAAATATCGGCTATGGACTCAGGCTGGACGAGCTCTTCGGCCAACTGCTCCACCACCTCGCGTTGGCGGTTGGTCGTGAGCTCGATTCCTCGCTGCTCAGCGATAGCCCTCAGCATAGCCATATCGCAATCTATCAGGCATTGACGCAAGTTTTTCATCAGCCCACCTCAAACACGCTCCAGTATTATACTCTTTTGTCGGCGTTGTGACAAGAACCGTTGGTGAGCGTTGTGAGCGTATCGTGATGGGGACATAACTCGTGGCGGTCAGGCAACCTCGATTTGATTTTATGCAAACTTATGGTATAATATACGCCACAGTCTCTCTACCGTGTTATCCCTCAGAAGGAGCTGACCATGCTAGAAAAGATCGAGGACTTTCTGAATCTGTTATCTCTGGAAAAAGGCTCTCCGCGAAACACCCTGATTGCCTACCGGAACGACTTGACCCAGCTCGCAAGATACCTGAACAGGCAGCATACATTCGAGGTCAAATCTTGGGACGAAGTAAATAAAGATATAATCGTGGCCTACATCCTGTATCTCAAAGAAAGGGAATATGCTACCTCTACCGTGGCCCGTAAGGTGGCAGCCACCAAATCCTTCTTTCACTTCCTGGTGACTGAGGAGTTGATCGAGGATGACCCCACGGCTACCCTGGACTCGCCCAAGGTGAAGAAGCAATTGCCCAAGGCCATCTCTGGCGAGGAGGTGGAGCTATTGCTGGCCGAACCCGCCAGGCACTCGACTCCCAAGGCCCTGCGAGACAAGGCCATGCTCGAACTCATGTACGCCACTGGCATGCGGGCCACCGAGTTGGTGGAGCTGGACATAGACGATGTGAATCTGCCTTCGAACAGTGTGCGGGTCATCGGCAAAGGCGACAAGGAAAGAATCATCCCCATACATGGCCGCGCCGTCAAATCTATCGAGACCTATCTACGAAAGGGCCGGCTCGAACTCCTTAAGGACCCAGACGAGAAAGCCCTTTTCTTGAACCCCCGGGGCAAACGGTTAACCCGCCAGGGCCTTTGGCTTATCATCAAGCACTACGTCGAGCGAGCGGGCCTTGACCCCGACATCACTCCTCACACGCTTCGCCACTCCTTTGCCACCCACATGCTGGAGAGCAAAGAGGCCACTTTGGTGGACGTTCAGCAGTTTCTGGGGCATGCCAACATCTCGACCACCCAAATCTACACCCGCGTAACCAGCAAGCACAAGCGCCAGGTCTACGACAGGGCTCACCCGAGAGCGAAGTAGCTTTCGCCGATCGGACGAGGAGGTAGTAATGATCGAATTCTTCACCCGTAAGGAGTTCGCTGAGGCCGCCGACTTCATCCGTAGCCACACGGAACACGAACCGACCATCGGCCTGATTCTGGGTACCGGGCTAAACCCTCTCGCCGAAGAGGTGCAGAGAGCCAATGTAATACCCTATCGGGACATCCCTCATTTTCCAGTTTCCACTGTGGAAGGCCACGTTGGGCAATTGGTCATCGGGGAGTTGGAGGGCCAAGAGGTCCTGATCATGCAGGGCCGCGCGCACTATTACGAGGGTTATTCCCCCCAGCACATCTGCCTGCCCATCCGGGTGATGCAGCTTTTGGGCATTAACATTCTTATAGTAACCAATGCCGCTGGTGGCTTGAACCCCGCCTTCAAAGCTGGTGACTTGATGCTCATCACCGATCACATAAATCTGATCGGCATGGCTGGCCTCAATCCCTTGCGTGGTCCCGATGATCCTGAACTGGGGCCTCGCTTTCCTGAAATGTCTCAGGCTTACGATTTGGAGCTACGGGAGATGGCCTTGCAGGTGGCCGATGATCTGGGGTTTCCTCTTCATCAAGGGGTGTATATTTGCCTGGCCGGCCCCTCCTTTGAGACTCCAGCCGACCTGAAGTTTCTCCGTATCATTGGCGCCGATGCCGTGGGCATGTCCACCGTGCCCGAGGTCACTGTCGCCCGCCACGCGGGTATGCGGGTGTTGGGCATCTCCGGGATCAGCAATGTGGCTATCATAGAACCAACGGAGGAGAGAAAGGCCACTCACGAGGAGGTTTTGGAAGCCGGCAAACTTCTCGTGCCTAAGCTCACTGCTTTGCTCAAAGGGGTAGTCAGTCTGCTAGCTAATGGGGGGCTTTAGATAAATGACGACACTGGTGAAGCTGGTATCTGAGTACTACGTTTGGCTGATTGGGGCTTGTATCCTGGGCATTCTGTTTTACATCGGAAGGGCTGTCATGGCCCACCAGGAAAAGACTCAGGCGCTTTTTACCCTGGAGAGGGAAGTGGCCGCCAGCGGCAGGCTTCGCTCTATAGGCATGGTTTTCGTCCTCTCTGTCTTAGCCGCGATGTTCTATTTCACCGCTACTTATCTGGAACCCAATCTGGAGCTCCAGACCGAGAGTGAGCCTTCGCCGACCGTCTTGCTGCAGCCGACACCAACTCTAACTCCAGGGCCGCCGACACCCACGCCCACGCCCGTTCCCACGCGGACACCCCGCCTAACGCCGACACCTGCTGAGGCTACTCCCCCCCCCACTCCCACGCCCCAACCCGTTGTGCTGCCTAACTGTCCCATTGCTGGAGCACGACTTACCTATCCTACGGTCAACGCCGTTTTGAAGGGGCCTGTGGAAGTCAGGGGATCGGCGAACATTGACAATTTCGATTACTATAAGTTCGAGTTTCGCCACGAGGGGGCACCGGAGTGGTCGTTCGTGCGGCACTTCGAGAACACGGTAGTTGACGGAGTCTTGGGCGTTTGGGACACCTCCGCCCTTCCTGCCGGTGCTTACACCTTCCGCCTGGTGGTGGTCATGAAAGACGGAAACTACCCGGAGCCCTGTGAAGTGGAGGTGACCATCCAACACTGAATAGTCCGAAGTATCAGTTATGGAAAATTACTAGCAGTGGCGGCTCCCACGCCGCCGATTCGCGGGCGTGGGAGCCCGCTCTGCTCCAGAATTTCTTAGTATGGATAGAACACATCCCACCAAAGGAGAATGAGAAATGGAAGAGAAGATAAAGGCGGTCTTCCCCTGGTTTATGGCCGGGGCGGTCTTGCTCCTGCTGATCGCCCTGGTGATAGTGGGCCTCCTTAGCTACGGGGGGATTTCCACCAACCGAGCGAGCACGGAGAGGCTAGCCGCCGAGCTGGATAGTCTCAACGATGAGATGAGGCAGGCAAAAGCCGAGATCGTCAGGCTCAAAGCGGAGATAGAGAAGGTAGACGCGAAGGGTGACCGACTCAAGGAAGACCTGAGGGAAGACCTGATGGAGCACATCGCCGCCAATGCCGACCAACTGGAGGAAGAGACAACCAGAACCAGGCTTCAGGTATTGCTCCTTAAAGCCTCGGCAAAAGCGTTGAAAGCGCGGATCCACCTGGCTGAGAAAGAGGCGGGGCTTGCTGAGCGAGATCTGGCGGAGTGTGATGCCGCCCTGGAAGCAGCGATAGCCCTGGCCGATGACAAAGCCAGGATCGCTCTCCAGGAGATAAGAACGAGTATAACCGAGTTAAAGGACGGCATTGAAGCCCGTACCTTTCCCATTGCTACCCTGGAGATCGTGAGCGACAAGATAGATGCCCTCATCGGCAAATAGGGGAGAACGTCTGCCACTTAACGAAAGGTGAAGCTGCCCAGGGCCAAAGGCCCTGGGCAGCTTGGGTTATCAGTAGGTGGGGAAACTCGCCGGAGTGCGGACCAAACCCTGGCCCACTCCGCGATGCTCAAAGTCTGGGCTCGACGCCCGGGGTTGACGCCGGCCTTGCTCAGGGCCTGGGCTACCTCACTGGCGGGAAGGGCCAACTCGGCCGCTAGCGCATTGCGAAGCTGCTTACGCCTTTGGGCAAAACCCGCTCGCACTACCTCGAAGAAGCTGTGTCCTGATGGTTCGACAAGCTCACCACGACGGCTTGTCGAAGGGCTGTCGGCGTCGTCCACCTCGACAACGGGATGGCCGTCCACGTCAATGCGTATCACCGCCGAATCAACCTGGGGCGAAGGGTAAAAGGCACTGGCCTTGATACGAGCCACGATGCGAGGTCGGCCGTAGAATTGAACGCTCACCGCCAACAGACTCATATCACCGGGTTCAGCGGTTATGCGTCGTGCTACTTCCAACTGGACGGTCACCACCATCAGCCTGGGCTTGGCCTTGCCCGTGAGGAAGTGCCGGAGGATGGCGGAGGTGATATAATAAGGGAGGTTGGCGACGACTTTATAGGGGGGCAAGGGAGCAGAGGAGCAGGCGAGCAGGGGAGCAGGGGAGCAAGGCTTCGCCCTGAGGCTCAGCCCGCAGGGTCTCATCGCGCCTCTAATCAGCTCGGCAGGATCAAGTTGCAAAATGTCACCGTGCACGATCTCCACGTTTGGCAGGTCGGCCAGGGTTTGAGAGAGTATCCCGACCAGGCGCTGGTCCAGCTCAACGGCGATCACCTTCCCCGCCCTCTCGGCCAGGACGCGGGTCAGTGTGCCCAACCCCGGCCCGATCTCCAGGACGACGTCCTCACCTCCCAGTTCGGCTGCCTCAACGATGCACTCCAGTGCCCGCTGATCAGTCAAGAAATTCTGGCCCAGGCTTTTTTTCGGACGTATGTCAAACTCTTTCAAAAGCCTCCGTACATCCACCATCACCCTGCCACCTCAGCGGTTAGATAAAAGTGAGCGTTCAGGTGCCAGGCGCTTTCCCCAAGGATTTCACAGCGAAAGCGTTTCCCCCATTGTCCTCAGTGTTGGAGCAGGCGGCTTTTTTAGAAGTGGCTGGCCCCTTAGCGTTCCCTTGGCCAACTGGGCAGCACCCAACGGATCTGGTTGGCAGGCGGCGGTGGGACCAGGAGGTAGACGTCAACCCATTTGTACCACAGCTTGAGCTCGCCCTCTTCGTAGCCAAGATCAACGTGCCGACCTCTGACTTTGCCACCCGTATCGCCAGCCACCCCCACGCCGTAGCCGGGCACGTACATCTCTGTCCTCAGGTTAATCACGTTGGGGTCAACGGCCACGATGCCTCCCCTCATCTCCCAACCCAGGCGGGTGATGCCGTACTGGGGATGGTCACGGCTCTTGCCCGAGGTGGCCGCCGTATACGACGTGGCTAGTGCCCGGATCTTACGCCAGTACGTGAGGGTGCCACTGGGCGTCTCCAATTTCCGCAGGACGATCTTGGTGCCGTAGGCGATGACCTTGTTCGTTGGCTCGCGGTCTACCCACTCGGCCTCCAGGGCTCGCTCTACTTCCTGACCGTCTTCGTAGGCCACGCGGATCCGCCGCTTGGCCACCCCGTTCTCGCCCCCCTGATCCAGGCGCTGATGGTCTAACTCCAGATTCGGGTCGGGTTGCCAGGTCGTTTCGAAGGAGATGGGGTCTTGCTCAATGACCGTTTCCTCCCTCACCCTCACCACGCGAATGGTCATGTCTTCATCTATGGGGGTGTCTACGCCTGGCTCTGTGTAGTCTTTGCCCAGCAGGGCCACCCCTTCCTGAGCCAGGGCCTCGGACACCGTCTCCCCCAGAGTGCGTGTCTTAATGAGGCGGCCATCTACTTGAATAGTTGCTGGCTTGGAGCGCTGGATGTAAACCCACATGTCCGACGAGATAGGGCTACTCAAGCCGGGCTCAATCCGGTCACCCAGGTAGAGATTGATACCCTCAGCGCGCAGGGCCTCGCCCACTGTAGATTCGGTAGTGTAAAGAGTGGCGAGATGGCCGTCATTATCGAGATGGATGGACACTGCCCGCTGGATCACGATACACAGAGAGGCTTCTTCACCCTGACCATGCCAATCCCTGTTTCCGCCGCGACTGCTGACGAGCCGACTGGCTGGATTGTGACCAGGCAGGCTGGCTGTCAAACCCGCTTCCTGGCCATTGACGATGACCCTGTCACGAGGCTGGAGAGTTACCCCTAACCCCGGCAGCAGATCGCTCAAAGTTCGGTTGTGAGTCCGTGTCTCGATGGTGCGGTCATCAACCTGGACGGTGACTGGCCTGGCTCGGCGGATGGAAATAACATCTCCACTCGCGATGGGGGCCTCCAATTCTGGCGAGACGATGTCTTTCAGGTGGAGCTCCAGGCCTGCCTCTTTCAGAAGGGCTTCCACTGAGGTCAGGTGAGTGCGGAAGGGCTCAGGGTAGCCATCTACCAGAAGTGTCACTTGGGTTTGCGTCTGGAGATACCCTGCTGTGAGGATGCTGGCCATGGTCAACATCACAGCCAGAGCCAGTAGCTCTTTTCGAGGTCGCCAACTTGCCACATTCTCGATGAAGTTGTTCCATCCAAGTGATTCAGGTTTGGGTTGGATGCTCTCTTCTAACAAGCGTCCTCCACGATCTCAGAACCTGAAACTTAGCCGTCGAAGCTCTTCCCGACCAATTATCCCTCCATACGACCAAGGGGCGAGTTCCAGCCCCGCCCCACGTTTTAGTCGAAGCGATGGTCGTGCACCCCCTGTCGAATCGGGCCCCCCAGCTTACCGGGGCCAGCCAGCTCCGGCCAGGCTACCCTGCGGCACCCAGGAGTGACTACTTACCGCTGCTTCCTTCCGGACCTGACGGAGTTCATAGGCTCCCGCCGCGCAGGACCCGACCTTCAACGCCACTTGGCCTCGGCAGTCCTGGAAAGCGCTGATCCTCGAGGGGGAATTCGACCCCGCTATAGCGGCTTGCGGGTACAGGGCACCGCTAGCTCCCCGTCTAGCACGACCGTTGATATGGTACCCCATAAACGGCGAAAAGTCAAATGGCGGAGAGGGTGGGATTTGAACCCACGGAGCATTTCTGCTCACACGCTCTCCAGGCGTGCGCATTAGGCCAGACTATGCTACCTCTCCGCGCCAACCGATTCAGCGGGACGTCTCTGGCGGGAGGGGTGGGATTCGAACCCACGGTGGAGTTGCCCCCACAACGGTTTTCGAGACCGTCCCGATCGTCCACTCCGGCACCCTCCCCGACCCGGTAAAATTATAGCACAGACCAACTAAACAGGCAAACTGTCTGTCAACGGATTGACTTGACATTTAGCCCTAAGTGCCTATAATATAAACACAAAGGGGCGGTTAGCTCAGTTGGCCAGAGTGCCACGTTGACATCGTGGAGGTCACTGGTTCGAGTCCAGTACCGCCCACTGGAGGCAGGACGCGAAAAGCTAGATGAAAGGAACTCCAGAGCAGCCGGTAAGCGAAGTCGAGTATGTTGTTGAATTGTCTCCCGGCAACAGAGTAAGGGAGCGGTTTGTAAAGCACAAAGGCAAGATCCTGGAATTCATCGTCCAATTTGAAGCGTGGATGGAAGGAAAGTGGCAACCTATTGTAAGGTATGACACAGCTCACGGATTTGCGCATAGGGATGAATTACGCCCGGATGGGACGGAGACGAAGACTCGTCTGTATTTCCCAAGTTACAATGATGCCTTAACGTTTGCTGAGCATGATATCAAGATGAATTGGAAGTGGTATGAGGAGAGGTATAAAACGTGGAAGAAGGGATGAACAACGATAAGACTTTTGAGAAAAACGTTAGTCTGAATACTGAATTCACACGGTATGCGCTTGAGCATCCCGACATTTTGGACCAAATACCGAATGGCGCAAGGCTGGTTTTTTTGCCCGAAGATGATCCAGAACTGTGTCAAATAAATCTTGAGATGGCAAAGGCACATCCGGATGGAGATAGGCCCACAGCTTACGTAAGGATGAAGAAAGTGCCTCAAGTTAAAACGGTGATGGTCACCGTTCCTGAGGTAGAGATTGCGGGAAGGGGAAAATAGCAAACCTGCCACTGGTGGTTGGGCCGGGGGCTGTTTTGGGTGAGATCATTGGCTGGAAGAGGTCGTTGGGATGGGTGTCTTTGAGGTTGAGATTAAAGTGCGAAATTGGCAGAACCGTTTTCTGCCTGAAAAGGAGCGGGGGGAGGATATTGTTTGCCAGGCCCTGGTAGACTCTGGCGCAGTCCAGTTATCCCTGCCAGCAGAGTTGGTCGAGAGGCTCAAGCTGATAGAACTGGGCCAGGTCCGAGTGCACACGGCAGACGGTGCCGAGCACGAATATCGGGTGATGGGCATCGCAGAGGTCGAGGTCCAGGGGCGCTCTACCCGCGTGCAGGCCATTGAGCTCCCTCGTGGAGCAAGACCGCTACTTGGAGCCATTCCTTTGGAGGAGATGGATTGGCACATCTCGCCAATCGAGAAGGAGTTGGTTCCCAGGTCGAGGTCCAGGGGCGCTCTACCCGCGTGCAGGCCATTGAGCTCCCTTGTGGAGCAAGACCGCTACTTGGAGCCATTCCTTTGGAGGAGATGGATTGGCACATCTCGCCAATCGAGAAGGAGTTGGTTCCCAACCCCAGATCACCTGACAGGCCATCGTTGCCATTGTGTTAGAGATTAAGCGACATTAACTAAAAGCGATGACCAGGACGAGTACTTGAGGGTAGGGCTCCAGGGAGGAGGGGTCGTTGACTGCAAGCCCCTCCAGCCGCGAGCTCGAGGAAAACCACCTGCGAGCCGGGCTCCGGAAACGGGCAACGGATAAACGGATTCGTTGTCCAGAGTAAGGAGTCACGGAGGCGTCCGTTAACCGCCGGAGGAGGACAGCAGAGCTGAGAAACAAGTGGATTGGGCAAAATCCGTTTGTTTCCAAATCCGCTGTTGAAATTGGGTGGAACCGCGTGAGCAGGACCTCTCGCCCCAAGGGCGAGAGGTCCTGTCATTGCAGGACAAGTCAAACGGGATGGGGGTGAAGCTTGCCAGTCACCAAAGCTCACGAGGAGTTTTGCTGTGTCCACCGTCGAAGTTGATCAGAGTGGAAAGATCGAAAGGACTCACGCTGATACCTTTCTGGCCTTCTCTGATGACCTCCATTACGTAATCTGTATCCCGGCGCGGGTCAAGCGGGCGGGGCAGGCAACCCTGAGAGCGAAGTGGCGACGTCGGGAGAGCAAAAAGTCCATCTACATACGGCTGTTCGCGGTAGGGTTGTTCCTGCTGCTCAAAGATCATCTGGCGGACCTAGGGCAGATCGTCATAGACACAGAGTACACTGGCCGGGAATCTGAAATCAAAGGAATGCTGTTGGAGCTAGTTCGTTGTATCGAGCCTGACTACCCTGCGGAGCGCATTACATTCCAACGAATCGGCAAGAGGTCATCAGCTCACAGCCTGGCCTGGGAGACCCATCGAGGGAAGCGAAAGCCTTATCGCACGATCACCGAAGAGGAGTTATTGAACTTGCTCTAGAAAAAGAGAAGACCGGGGGACCACTCAAGGGGTGGCCACACCTTGCCGCTCTTCCACCGAGTGGTTACGGCGGGGGAGACAAGGCACCCGATCTACTTCTATTTTACCACTTTATACCTAGTTTGTCAAACAGAAGGGAGGATATTACCATGTCTGAGCAGAAAGATTTAGATGCCTTGCGTCACTCCACATCCCACGTCATGGCCGAGGCGGTGCTTTCGATGTTTCCTGAGGCCAAGCTGGGCATCGGGCCGCCCATCGAGGATGGCTTCTACTACGACTTTGACCTCGGCCAGGAGGAAGATGGCTCGCTGATCACCTTTACGGCGGAGGACCTGGGGGAGATCGAGGCTCGCATGAGGGACAGCATCGAAGCCCACAAGCCATTTGTGCGCCGCGAGATATCCCAAGAGGAGGCAGAGGAGATCTTCGCCGACCAGCCCTACAAGCTGGAGCTCATCGAGGATATGGAGGAGGGAGAGGTCATCTCCATCTACTCCCACGATGGCTTCACCGATCTCTGCAAAGGGCCGCACGTGGATAACACGGGCCAGATCAGCCCCAATGCCTTCAAGCTGCTGAGCATCGCCGGAGCCTACTGGCGGGGCGACGAGCAACGGCCCATGCTGCAACGCATCTACGGCACGGTCTGGCCGACTCAGGAGGAGTTGGAGGCCTACCTCCAGAGGCTGGAGGAGATCGAGAAGCGCGATCACCGCAGGCTGGGCCGGGAGCTGGACCTCTTCAGCACCCACGAGGAGAGCGGCGCGGGCCTGATCCACTGGCATCCCAAGGCGGGGCTCGTTCGCACCATCATCGAGGACTTCTGGCGCCAGGAGCATTACAAGGCCGGGTACGAGATCGTCTACTCGCCTCACATCGGCAAGGCATCGCTGTGGCAGACCAGCGGACACCTGCATTTCTATCAGGAAAATATGTACTCGCCGATGGACATCGAGGGCCAGGAGTACTTCATCAAGCCCATGAACTGCCCCTTCCACATCATGATCTACAAAACCAGGACGCGCAGTTACCGCGAACTGCCTCTTCGTCTGGCGGAGCTGGGCACGGTCTACCGCTACGAGCGGAGCGGCGTCTTGCATGGACTGATGCGGGTGCGGGGCTTCACCCAGGACGACGCCCACATCATCTGCCGGCCTGACCAGATCGAAGACGAGATCCTGGGTTGCCTGGATCTGACCTCACATATTCTGGGCTCCTTCGGCTTTCGGGACTACGAAATCGCTCTCTCGGTGCGCGACCCGGAGCACAAGGAAAAGTACATCGGTGACGATGCCATGTGGGAGAAAGCAGAAGGCTCGCTGGTTAAGGCGCTGGAGCGAAGGAATCTCCCCCACAAGCGGATGGAGGGTGAAGCGGTCTTCTACGGCCCCAAGATTGACGTCCACATCAAGGATGCCCTGGGGCGTCTGTGGCAGTGCACGACCATCCAATTTGACTTCAACGTGCCGGAGCGCTTCGACATGACCTACGTGGGCTCGGATGGACGAGAGCATCGCCCCTACATGGTTCACCGCACGCTTTTGGGCTCCCTGGAGCGCTTCTTCGGCGTCCTCATCGAGCACTACAGTGGCGCCTTCCCGGTGTGGCTGGCGCCGGTGCAAGCTCGACTCATCCCCATCGCCGACCGCCACAACGACTACGCCTACAGGTTACGGGACGAACTGAAGGAGGCGGGGCTACGCGTGGAGGTGGATGATTCGGACGAACGCATGCAGGCCAAGATCCGCCAGGCTCAACTGGAGAAGATACCTTACATGCTGGTGATGGGAGATCGGGAAGTAGCGGAGGAGACGGTGTCCCTGCGTTTGCGCACCGAGGAGGACCTGGGGCCGCGCTCGGTGGCCGAGTTCGTCAAGATGGCCCAGCAAGCCATCGCTGAGAAGCGCGACCTTTAGCCAATAAGACCCCTGGGGTGTTTCAGGAAACCCCAGGGGTCAAAATGCGCTTGCGATTTGACTTCTCTGCCCAAATGTGTTATATTCATGGTCATCAGACTAATCCACGAGGTGACAGTATCAGCGCCAAGAGGCATTTTGTTAACGAGGACATCAGAGCCAAAGAGATTCGGCTAATTGACGAGAACGGTCAACAGGTGGGGATTATGCCCCTCCGAGATGCCCTGGAGACCACTCGGGCTCGTGACCTGGACCTGGTCGAGGTAGCTCCCGATGCTGACCCGCCCGTTTGTCGGATGATGGACTACGGCAAATACCTGTATGACCAGGCCAAAAAGGAGAGGAAATCCAGAAAAGCTCAGCGGACGGAGGTCAAGGAGATTCGCCTGCGTCCCAAGACCGGCGATCACGACGTGGCCTTCAAGGTCAGGGATGCTCGACGTTTCCTCAACGATGGTTGCAAGGTCAAGGTCCGAGTCCGTTTTCGTGGACGCGAGATCACCTACCCTGAGATCGGGCGGGAGATGCTCGACAGAATCGCAGCGGAATTAGGGGACGTTTCCGAAATCAAGCAGGCGCCTCGTATGGAGGGCGACAGCATGCTCATGATCCTAAGTCCCAGTAAATAGGAGGTAGTTCATTGCCTAAGATAAAGACTCACAAAGCTACAGCTAAAAGATTTAAGCACAGTGGTCGTGGCAAGCTTTTGCGCACCAAGGTCGGTAAGAGCCACTTGCGTCGCAGGAAGTCGAAGCGCGTCAAGCGCATGTTCGACGAGATGCACGAGGTGACCACACCAGGAGATATCAGGCGCGTTAGAAGGCTAGCCCCATATCTCAAGAAAACTCGCTAGAGGAGGGATTACAACTTGTCGAGGGTTAAAGGAGGGCCCAGGACGCGTCGGCGTCATAAGAAAGTACTCAAGCTCACCAAGGGCCAGAGGGGGACCAAGCACACCCTCTTCCGTCGCGCCAACGAAGCCATGCTGAAATCGCTGTCCTATGCTTATCGGGATCGCCGTAATCGCAGGCGTGACATGCGAAGGCTTTGGATCGCGCGCATCAATGCCGCAGCCCGGCAAGGTGGGTTATCATATAACCACTTCATGCACGGGCTCAGGCAAGCGGGAGTTGAACTCGACCGCAAGGTTCTGGCCGAGATGGCCATCGAGGACGCCGATGCCTTCGCCAATCTGGTCGAGGTAGCCAAAGCCAAGGTGAGGGGGTAAATGGGGAGGATATACGATACTATCTCAAACCACAGGTCTTTACATACCCTATTCGATACAGGGGCAGTACATAACTGTGTAACTAAAAAGGCGGCAGGGGGGCTTTCTATTAGTCGGCTGCCAGAACCATTCCGCGTTGGTATTGGAGGCGAAAGAAGGAACATTAGTGAGGCCTGTCTTATCTATGGAGAACTGCAAGGTAGGAAACTATTTTGCTCGGCTCTTGTAGTAGAAGAGTTGGGGCTGGATGAGCAAGATAAAGAGATAGATATGCTTTTTGGGGCAATAGAGATGCAACGCTGGAATATACGGATTGACCCCAGAGAAGAGAGATTAGACCTTTCAGGCTTTCGTGAAGAATTCATCGAATATTGATGGATCACATGATCACCAGCATTGCCAACGAGAAGGTCAAATACGTTTGCTCCTTATATAGGCGGCGAGTTCGTTATCGTGAGAGGCGCTTCGTCATCGAGGGCGTCCGTTTGGTGGATGAGGCGGTCAGAGCGGGAATCGTGCCCGCTCTTGTCTTTTACCAAGGGAGCAAGGAGCAAGGAGCAAGGGAGCTTGCGACTCTGCTCCCCTGTGACCTTGCTCCATTGATAGCGGGGATACAGACAGGGAGGATTTCCACTTTCGCTGTGAGCGAAGGGGTGATGAAGGCCATGGCCGGCACCGTCTCCCCCCAGGGCATATTAGCTGTCGTGCCCTTCGTCGAACTGGCTCCGCCTCCCAGCTCTTCGTTGGTTTTGGTTATTGACCGGCTGCGCGACCCAGGCAACCTGGGCACCATCCTTCGCTCGGCCAACGCGGCCGGGGTGGAGCAGGTTATTCTGGCCCCGCAGACGGTGGACCATTACAACCCCAAGGTGGTGCGAGGGGCCATGGGTGCCCACTTTCGGCTACCCATCGTGGCCCTGAGCTGGCCGGACATCGCCGATAGCTCGACTGGTGTTCAGATTCTGTTGGCCGATGTGCAAGGCGAGCAGGCTTACTACGAAGTAGATTGGACACGACCGTCAGCTTTGATCATCGGCGGCGAGGCCCACGGTGCCAGCCGGGCGGCGAGGGAGCTAGCTACAGCCACCATCGCCATTCCCATGCACAGCGGGGCGGAATCCCTTAACGCCGCGGTGGCCGCCAGCGTGATCCTTTTCGAGGCGGCACGGCAACGAGCAAGGGAGCAAGGAGCAAAGGAGCAAAGGAGCAAGGAACAAGGGAGCCTGCGACCCTGCTCCCCTGCGACCTTGCTCCATTGAGGAATATGAGCCGCATCTACGTTGCTTTGGATTTGGAAACTACAGGACTAAATCCTGAACACGATGCCATCACCGAGATTGGGGTGGTGAAGTTTCGCGATGAGCAGGTCCTGGATACGTGGTCCAGCCTGGTCAACCCCCAGCGACCTATCCCTTACCGGGTCCAGCAGTTGACGGGCATCACCCAGGAAGAGGTAGACACAGCCCCCTCCCTCCCCTCGGTCATCGGAACCCTGTTGAGCTTCGTCAAGGATTACCCCATCGTTGGCCACAGCGTGTCCTTTGACCTGGGCTTCCTCAACCGCCAGGGGCTCTTCCTGAGCAATCAGACTATTGATACCTTCGAGCTGGCCAGCATCCTCCTGCCCCACGCCGCCCGCTATAGCCTGGAGAAGCTGGCTGAAGCTCTCAATATCCGCTTCCCCACTCGACACCGTGCCCTGGAAGACGCCATGGCCACCAGGGACCTGTTCCTGGCTCTGGTGGAACAGGCATCGAAGCTGGATTTGAGCGTCATCCAGGAGATTAATCGCCTGGCAACACAGATAGACTGGCCTCTCCGCCAGGTGTTCCGTGACCTGGAGCATGCCAAGGCCCGCTCGGCTTTCGTGGGCAGCATCGGCCAACAGTTGCTGGCCAAGGGAACTCTGGATGGCGAGGGTTCGTTGAGCCTCCTCACCAAAGAAGACGAGCGCCCCCTGAAGCCATCCCCTGAACGAAAGCCTCTGGACGAGGATGGGCTGGCGGCCATGCTGGAGGAGGGTGGACTTTTCGCCCAGGATTTCCCCGCCTACGAGTACCGCCCCCAACAGGTGGAGATGCTGCAGGTCGTGGCCAGGGCCTTCAACGAGAGCCAACACCTGCTGGTAGAGGCGGGCACGGGCACCGGAAAGTCTCTAGCTTACCTCCTTCCGGCCATCCACTTCGCCGCCCAGAATGGCGAGCGGGTGGTCATCTCCACCAACACCATCAATCTGCAGGATCAGCTCTATGGCAAGGACATCCCCGACCTGCAGCGCCTCTTGCCTTTTGAGTTCAAGGCAGCCCTTCTCAAGGGGCGCAGCAACTACATCTGCCTGCGCCGGCTGGCTGCTCTTCGCCACAGCGGTCCTTCTTCGCTCGAGGAGATGCGGCTGCTGGCCAAGATTTTAGTTTGGCTGCCCAGCACCGTGACCGGCGACCAGGCCGAGCTCTTCCTGCCCGACTACAAGGAGCAGGCCCTCTGGAGTCGGGTCTGTGCCGACGCCGATACCTGTCTGACCGATCGGTGTCGCTACCGTGAAAAAGGCAGGTGCTTCTTCTACCGCGCCCGCCGTGATGCGGAGCGGGCTCACCTCATCGTGGTCAACCACGCCCTGCTCCTGTCCGATGTAGCCGTCGAGAATCGCGTCCTGCCCGATTACCGCTACCTCATCGTAGACGAGGCCCACCACCTGGAGGAGAGCACCACCCGCCAACTGAGTTTCACCGTGGATCGAGGGCGCATGGAGCGACTGCTGAACGGGCTAAGTCAAAACCCTTCGGGCAGAGCCTCAGAGCCTGCCCTGAACAGAGTGAAGGGGCGAAGCCTGGGTAAGGGGCAGCCGTTTGGGTTCCTGGCTGAGCTCTTGGCCTGCTACCGCGGTAAGGTGCCGAAAAACATCGAAGGGGAGGTGGAGCACCACGTCAACGGTCTGCACGAGGAAGTAGAGGCCGCCCGACGGCTCCTTTACCAGTTCTTCAACAGACTGGAATCTTTCCTGGAGGAGCACGGCCAAGACGGGGGGCCGTATAACCAGGCGATCCGCCTGACAGGGGGCATCCGCGCGCAGCCTGCCTGGGCCAACCTGGAGATTGCCTGGGACAATCTATCTCGGCATCTACGTCGCATCGGCGAGGGACTGGAACGCCTGTCCAGCGGGCTGTTGGGACTGGATGATTACGATATCCCAGACCAGGAGGATCTGTTGCAGGAGCTGCTCAGTTGCACCAGCCGCACCCGGGAGCTTTACGAACAGATGAACGCTCTCATCGCTCAGCCGTCGCCAGCAGGCATCTACTGGGCCGAGGTCAGCGCGCAGGATGGGGAGATCTCCCTGCACGCTGCCCCTCTCCACGTGGGGCCTTTGGTGCAGAAGCACCTCTTCATGCCCAAGGAGTGCGTGATTCTCACTTCGGCCACCCTGCGCACCGAGGGCGAGTTCGATTTCATCAGGGAGCGGCTGAGCGCGTGGGAGGCAAAGGAGGCCGCCGCCGGCTCTCCCTTCGACTATGCCCGCTCCACCCTTCTCTACCTGCCCACTGACATCCCTGAGCCCTATCAGCCCTATTACCAGAAGATGGTGGAGGAGGCTCTCGTTGACCTCTGCCGGGCCACGCGGGGGCGGACCCTGGTGCTCTTCACCTCCTACAGTCAACTGCGTAACACCTCCAAGGCCATCGCCCGCCCCCTGGCGGAGGAGGAAATCGTGGTCTACACTCAGGGTGAGGGCGCCTCCCGCAGTCAGCTCCTGGAGAACTTCCGCACCACTCATCGGGCTGTGCTATTGGGAACGCGCAGCTTCTGGGAGGGCATTGACGTGGTGGGCGAGGCCCTGAGTTGTCTGGTCATCGCCAGGCTGCCCTTCTCCGTGCCCAGTGACCCCATCTTCGCTTCCCGCAGCGAGACCTTCGACGAACCCTTCGGCCAGTATGCCCTGCCGGAGGCCATCCTGCGCCTTCGTCAGGGCTTTGGGAGGCTCATCAGGAGCAAGACCGACCGGGGCGTGGTCGTGATTTTGGACAAGCGCATCCTGACCAAATCCTACGGCCGGGCCTTCTTGGATTCCTTGCCTGCCTGCACCGTGCGGCGCGGCCCCCTGGCTGCGCTGCCTCGGATGGCTGCTCAGTGGATTGATGGCGAGGCGGCTTATCAGCAGAGCCTGTT
>VGOG01000026.1 GCA_016875995.1 Chloroflexota bacterium | reverse complement strand
CTGGCGGTAGATCTGGGCGATCTCATTGCCGCGCTGGACGCAAACCCCCTGATGGTGTTGCCAAGGGGACAGGGTGTGCGAGCAGTGGACGCCCTGGTGGAGGTCACATCCTTATAGCTAATTAAAGGAGTATCTAACAGAACTCCCCCCTCTACCCCTCTGAGGGGGCTAGACGGGGGCACTGGGTTGATGTCGCTCTTTACCAATCTCACAAAGTGAGCCACGACGGGCTATCCGGCTCAGTGTGTCACCGGTGGGCCGTCGGTATAGCGTGTTCGGAGAGCCGAACTCAGCCCGAACCCAGGAGCCAGCCGTCGCCGGGGCATACCTGTCCCTTCCCCTTGACGAGCTACTGCCACAAGAGGCCAGCCTCGCTGGGCTGTGAGTGATCGGATGACAGCCTTCTCAGCCATCGGGGAAGGCTAACAGTTCGTCCTCCTGGTGAAAGTGCTTCCACCTTTTGCGGATGGCTGTCTCCAGGGGCAACCCCCACAGGTCCAGGGTGGGGTAGCGCTCCGGCTCGACCTCTTGCTGACCGGCTTCTTCGATGAGTGCGTAGAGCTTGCGCAAGAGAGTGGCAATGCCAGTCAAGAAGGCGTTGAGTTGCATGTTGTGCAGCCCGTGATACTTGGGCCGCGAAAGTCCGTTGTCGGCGAAGTAGTCGTTGTTGCGTTCCGCCGAGGAACGCAGGGCGAAAATGATCTTGTAGCGCTGAGTGCCGCGGGGGATTTCCAGCACCAGGCGAGAGTTCTCCGCCACGGGCACGTTCTTGACGTAGCCCACCTGGTTGACCCGGAAGGGGCAGTCCTGGTGGTCGGTGGGACACGCCTTGCCACAGGTGAACTTGAGGCGTTTGTCGTCCTCGTCGTAACCATTAGGGTGCATTACCACCTGACAGGGGGCATAAGGCCAGCCCACCTCGTTGTAGCCTCGGCGGTCCAAAGCTTCCGGGCCGGTATTCTCGTTGCGTTTGTTGTAGTGGAAGATAGGTCTGGCTCCCCGCTTGCGGGCAGCGATGTAGTTCTTGAAGTCATCGTAGTGACCGTCGGCAATGTGGAAGATGGCCTTGACCTGACCGTGATAGCGCTCCATCTGCTCCAAGAGAGCCTCAAAGTAGTGGCCGTCATAGCCCTGTCCGGGGGTGACCAGGAGGACCACAGGGAACTCCATGCCCAGTTCCACCTCGAAGGAGACCCCGGTGTGCACCTTGTAGCAGTAGAGCGCCTCGACCTGGTTGGGGTCTTCCTTACTGCGGCGATGGCCCACACCGCCTTCCAGGTCATAGGGCACCCGCTCACACTGCTGGAAGAGGGGGCACTGTTCGCAGCCATGCCCGGCCTGACCGGCGTTCTCACAGCCGTGGAAAGTGGCCCAGGTCTCCACCAGCATGGAGTCGAAGGCCAGCACCCGGAAGGTGATGATGTCTAACTGGCGCAAGAGGCCGACCATGATGTGGAAGACAGCTTCGTAGACCACGGGGTTGGTGAGGCGGTTGCGGAAGTGAGTGAAGGCCATCTCCGAGGGCACCTTGTGGGCAGGGTCCTTGGGGTTGCCCAGGTCGATGCCCACGAAAGCGGCAATCTCCCGCCCCAAGGGGGTCTCTTTCCGCAGTTCGTCCAACAACTTGTCGCGGGAGGAGAAGTGCAACAAGACCCGCAAGAGGTCGAGCAAGAACAGGGTGACCGGGTCCCAGAGTTCGCCTCCCTCCTCCGAAGAGCTGTAGAAGGGAGCGACCAGCAGGCGGACGAAAGACCAGTCGATCCAGGCGAAGGTGAAGGTCAGGATGCCACCCTTGAGGGTGCCGTCTAGGTTGAGCCGAATTTCAATGGGCCGGAAGCGGTAGTAGGAGTACATCCGCTCCGGGTCTTTGGTGAAGGGTTCATCCGGCACCGCCACGGTGATGACAATCTCGATGTTGTTAAGGAGCTTCCTGAGCCGTTTCAGAGAGAAGCGGGATTTGGCGTAGTAGCGCTTCTGCTTGGGTCGGCCAGGGCGCCGTTTGGCTTCGGCCTTCTTCTCACGGAGACGGCGCCGTTGCTGCTTTTCGGCCTGTCGTTGCTGAGCCTGAGCAATCCGTCCAATCTTCGCTGCGGCCATGGGAGGGGTCTCCTTTCTGAGGAAGTGTCTGGTGGCACTATTATACCTCAGAAGGGCCTCTCCTGTGGCCACAGGAGGTGGGTTGAAATGGACCTAAATCCTTGGCTCAGCCAGTTCTGTTAGATACTCAATGAATCTAGTACCCACTTCCACGAAAACTTTACTGCCGTTTTTGTGTTTGATTTCTAGTTCAACCATCCTCACGGCTTCACCCGCTCTAATCGTATCTCTGAGGTAACCGTTCAGGGGGGGGTAGAAGTTGAGCGTCTACGCCGCAATCGTCGCATCGCCTGGTAGCAAGGATGGAGTTGGCCGCCCCCAGTTGGCTGCGTCACAAGCTTCGGTGAGATAGCTGAGCACGTTGCGATCCTGCTGCTTCAAAGTGGCGACGACTGTCATGATGTGCTCGGCAAAACGACTCCCACCTTTGCTTTGGGTGCCGAAGCTGCGATTACGCCACAGCACGTTGGGACGGATTTGCCGTTCGGCCAGGTTGTTGGTCGGTTCTATGCCTTCCACGCGCACGAAGGTCCATAGGGCCTCCTCGCGCTTCAGGATGTCCCGACAGGTTCCAGCCGTTTTGTGGTGAGCGCAGGCGGCTCCCTGGCGCAGCAGTTCGCCGACCTGTTGCTGAACGGGCTGCATCCGTTCCTGGAAGGTGGTACGGTTCAGGGCCCCCTCCCGCACCTCATACCACCACTGAAACATCAAATCGACTTGGGTGAGGAGGGCTTCACCGATCCCTTGCGATTGGCCTCCCCGTTCGACGAAGGCCTGGAAGTCACGCCTGAGGTGGGCCCAGCACAATTGGCGCAAGAGAGGAGCCAACCAGTTGTAGGCCGACCAGCGATCAGACCCGACAACACCCTGGAAGGCTTCACCCAATAGCTCTTTGACGACTTGACCACCCCGGCTAAGCCGAATGAGAAAGACGGTGACCAACTGAGTGGCTGCCACCCAGAGCCAGGCTCGCTGATTGGCTTCGCGCCAGCCGGTCTCGTCCGTATTGACCACGGGCTGGCTCTGCACATACTGACGAGCCTCGTCCACCGGCCCGCTGATAGCCTCGCTGGTGCGCTGCTCCAGGGCCGGTACGGATCCCAGGCCCACGTCAGCCTGGAAGAAATCAGCCATGACCTCGGTGATGTCCCGCTTGCTCAAGTGGTAGTGACCGCTCAACAGCGAGACCATGGCCTGCAGGTGAGGACCAAAGGCGCCTTGGGGCACCCCGACAGGTAACTCAGCCCGGGTCTCCGTGCCACACTCTGGACAAGCCAGCGTATGGAGACGATACTCAGTCACTTCGGCGACCACGGGTGGGATTTCTGTCACCTGGTGACGATAAGGCTCAGGGCCTTCACCCACCAACTCGTGACCACAGCCACGACATACATCCGGTTTGATGTCGTGCACTTCTTTGACTTGCTCGACCGGCACCAGTTTGCGAGTGGTGCCTCGATGCCCTTTCTGGGCGCCACGCTTGCGCCCGCTTTGGGCTCGCTGGCGCGGCTTTGGGGAGACCTCAGGCCCATCACTGGATGGCGGCCGTGAGGAATTGCGCGAGTTGCGGTTGGCTCGCTCGCGCAAGATGGTTATCTCTGCCTCCAACTCTTGCACATGAGCAACCAGGGACAGCACAAACTCTTGGACGGTCTTTGGCGTTTGTGCCCATTCCTCAACAGAGAAGGGCATCTGTTCTGAGATCGTTTCTTGAGTCACTTCACTTGGCCGAGTCATGCAACTAATTGTAACACAGTTCTGTTAGAACAGCGTTAGAAGAATGCTAGAGTTCTGTTTGAATTTCGTGGAGGACTACCACCTGAACGCTTACTCTCTGAAAAGCCTAACCATATTGGGTAAATCCCTCAGCCCAAGCACCCCGAGCCTAGCGAAGTTCCTCCCGACAACTTCATCCCGCTTGTAACCCAATAGATCCTCCACCCGATCGTTTACGTCGAGTATCCTGCCGTGCGTGTCTACGTAGGTAATCATGTCAGTAACTGTTTGAAAAATCGTTCTAAATTTCGCCTCGCTCTCCTGCAGTGCCTCCTCCACCTGTTTGCGATCAGCGATCTCTAGACGAAGTTGCTCATTAGCCGTTTTCAGTTCGGCTGTACGCTCTTCCACCATCTCTTCCAGCCGCTCTGAGTACTCCTTCAGTGTCTCCTCCGTCAGCTTGCGCTCGGTGATATCCTGCACAGTGACCACTGTGGAACCGACTGCCTCTCCCTTCCACGGCTGCACCTGGACGAAGACGTGACGTTTCAAGACCTCGCAACTATTCACCTGATGGCCTGGAGTTGCACTCCAGGCCCTATCCCTTGGGGGTGCGTGCTTACGAACCACGAGATGTGCCGTCGGAGTACAACTCCGACGGATCAAGGTGAATGGTTACAAGACCTCATCATAGGCTTCGCACTGGGCAGGCCGACCCCGCATCGCCTCCTCCCACGCTTGTTTCCAGCGGGAATCGAGAGCGCAGGAAACACCTGTGCAGCCGGGATGGAGAAGCTCATGGACTCCTCGCCCCTTCACATCCTCAACCCGACCCAGGTTCCAGGTCTCCACAGTGCGGTTGGCCCGGACGATGCACCCTCGACTGTCTACCAGACAAATAAGCTCAGGGAGCGAATCGGCCGTGGACTCCCATTCCTCTTTTGCCTGCTCGGTCTGTTTCACCAGCTCTTTAAGCGCCTTCTCCGCCCGCTTGCGCTCGGCGATTTCCTCATGAAGTTCTTCATTGATCTTTCTAAGTTCGGCTGTGCGCTCCCCTGCCAACTCCTCGAGGTGGTCACGATGTCTCCGCAACTCTTCCTCTGCACGCTTGCGCTCTGCGAGTTCCCGTTTTACCTGCTCACCCAGGTCGCGTAGCCGCCCAACCACAGCGCCGAGCAACACCATGAGAACAGAGCCTAGCAGACCTCCTGGGGTCATCATACCCCAGACGGTGCCCGTGACCAGGGTCGTAAGCAGCATGTTCAGTGGGAAAATAAGCAGGCCCGCAAGCAGCCCGGCCCGCATCCCCAAGGCCCACCCCGTCACGACCGCTGGTAGTATGGCCAGCGCGGGCACTATCGCCCCCAGCAGGCCGTAGAGCGGTATGAACGCCAACACATACGCCACCCAGGTCGCCAGGGCGAGGGCCGCCCTGCTACCTAACACCCGTTTCATATTGGACATCGGCTCTATCCTCCTGCTCCTCTGAGGTGCAACGCACTTCTAAAGTCAGTAGATCACAATTTGTCGCTCAGAGGCGGCGTCCCCGCCGCCGAAACGGGGGAAGACGCCCCTGTTGAGCCAGATGGTATGTACTGAGAGTGCGTTGAGCTTACGCACCGGCCGGCTTCAACTTCAGGTCACTGTACAGAGCATCGAAGTCGAACCGCTCGTTGAGCATCTCCTGGAAACGTTGCACCTTCTTCTCCTGATGGAGGCGAGTCTTACCGAAGAACTGCTCGATGATCTCCACCGTGGTGAGCGTGTCCTGCTTGGTCAAGATCACCGGCACCCCCACCTCTTCGGCCCGGCCGAGGATGAGGGGACTGGGATAGAGGTTGCCCGTCAGGATGAGGCACTTGGTGGAGGTCTCCAGAGCCGCCAGTTGGATGTCGGAGCGGTCGCCGCCGGTGATGACCGCCTTGTTGGGCTTGCGGCGGAAGTAGGTCAAAGCCGAATCCACGGTCATAGCCCCCACCATCAGATACTCCACCAGCTCCTCGCTTGCTTCGGGACAACAGACGACTTCGGCCCCCAGGCAATCGGCCAGTTGACCCACGCTGATAGACATGAGCAGCCTCTCCTGGGGCAAGACGGCGAAGACCTTGACGCCTCGTTCCTCCAGATAAGGCTTGACCATCTCCTGAACAAAGCGCATCCGCTGGCGCGGCACGGCGTTGATGACGACCCCCAGCACGGAATCCCCGAACAGCACTTTGGCTCCCAGAGCCTCGTCCACCACCAGGTCGCTGGTGTATTTGATCACCACCAGCTCCCGCGCCTCCAGGAGGCCAGCGACCAAAGGTGCGGACAGGTTCACGAGAGAACCTTCCATGCAGTGAGCCCCACCCTCCAGGATGACCACGTCCTTCCCCTGGGCAACCTTGACGTAGGCCTCCCTGAGCCGAGCCACGAAGTCGGTCTCCTCTTCGCCCGTCAATATGCCCTCCACCACCTTAGGCATCAAGGCGATGGGAGCAATGACGTCCAGGGGTTCGGCCAGATCGAAGGTCTGCCGGATGAACTCGGCGTCCTCGTCAACGGTCCGGCCAGCCACCTTCCTGGCCGTGGTGCTCACCGGCTTCATGTAGCCGATGGTGAAGCCGTCGCGCCTGAACCTGTTTCCCAGGCCGATACAAAGAGCCGTCTTGCCCGAAAAAGTTGCTGTTGAAGTGATGTATAGCACTTTCATTTCTCTCTCCTTTTGGTCTGAGGGTATGGTCAGGGATTAGGGAAGCGGGATTAGGCGTGAGCGTATCGCATTGGGGACAAGTAGTGACGACTTTAGTCGTCGTTCCCGCCGCAGAAGCGACTGAAGTCGCTACTACGTCTGCCCATAATACCCTTGAGAAGCAGCTTTGGCATGTCCCAAACTCGGTACGCTCGTGTTACAATTTGACACAGTTTTGAAAAGCTGGTATAATTATCTACAAAAGTGGATCGTTCACCCGGGATGCCTCTCGCTGTTGGGAGGAACTTCCCGGGATGGACGGTCTGCTTTTTGCTTTTCAGGTGTCCAACGCCAGATGGAGACGCGGGGTGCGATGATCTCGAACAGTTCCCGTTTCCGCTCATTCCCTGTTTCTACCCCAAAGACTGTCCCGCAAATGAGGTCGGAAACCTGCATCAGATCATCCTGATGAGAATCAATCTCCCTTACTGCTCCGACTTCGGTTAGACCAACAGGAAGTCGTTGCAGTAGAGCATCTCTCCCCTTGCCTGGTTTCTCGTCCAGATAGAGGACTCCACCTCGCCACAGACTGGCAGTACGCATTACCGCCAGTTCAGTGAAGTAGTCGCCCAGGACACGCTGTGCGAGCCCCAGGCGCTCAATGGCCGTCTTCTTATCCGCTATCAACGCCCATACCTCAATATCGTGTTGCATCACCTCGGTCAGGACATCCCGGTAGACCCGCCGCCGCAACGCAGATGTCTTGGCCGATTTCATCTCGTTGCCAAAGTAGTGCCTATCGCGGACCGCTTTGATCGCTGCCCTCAACGTCTCGGCATCATTGACCACGAAGACACTGACCACGACGATCGGAGATTCGGCATCTATCCCTGCCTCATCTATGTGGGTTTCCCTTATCACTTATCGCTTGCCCCACTCACGCCGCTAACACCAACCGCATGTCAACGCCTACCACCCCCCGCCCGGCCTCGAAGACGATGAGAGGGTTGATGTCCATCTCCATGATCTCAGGGAAGTCGGTCACTAATTGCGAGAGCTGCAGCAGGGTATCTACGATGGCCTCTGTGTCCGATGGTCGCTCACCCCGCACTCCCTTGAGCAGGCTGTAGGAGCGGATCTCACGGATCATCTCCTCGGCCTCCCGCCGGGAGAAGGGCGCGATGCGGAAGGACACGTCCTTGAGAGCCTCGACGTAGATCCCACCCAGGCCGAACATCATCAGGGGGCCAAACTGGGGGTCGCAGTTCATGCCCACGATAACCTCCTTCCCACCCCGAACCATCTCCTGCACCAAGCATCCCCAGATCTCAGCGTCGGGCATGTAGCGGGTGGCGCGGTAGACCAACAGGTCGAAGGCATCCCGCACGTCGGTGGCGCTCGCGATGCCCAGCTTGACGCCACCGATGTCGGTCTTGTGGAGGATGTCCGGCGAAGCGATTTTCATCACCAGCGGATAGCCAATCGCCTCGGCAATCTCCACCGCCTCATCGGCTGAAGTGGCTAATTCGGACGCAGGGATGCGAATACCGTAGGCTTTCATGATATCACGCGCCTCGGCGTCGCCGATGGCCTGGCGGCCATCGGCCGTCACCTGGTCGAAGATGCGCCTCACCCTCTCCCGGTCGACGTCGAACTTCTCGATCTCCAGGGGAGGGCGCTCCAGCCAGTGCCGGTAGTCCAGCATGGCCTTCAGCGCTCCCACCGCCCGCTCAGGAAAGGGATAGTTGGGCACCCTGTGTTCGTTGAGCACCTTGATCCCCACGCCAACCCTGGCCTCCCCCATGAAGCAGCCCAGGACGGGCTTGTCGTAACCGGCGGCAATCCGACCCACGGCCTCGGCGGTCTCCTCGATCTCGGTCATCACCTGGGGGGTGAGGATGACGATGACGCCGTTCACCCCTTCCTCCTTGAGGGCAGCCTCCAGGGCCAGGGCGTAGCGGTCGGCCAGAGCATCCCCCAGGACATCTATCGGGTTGTAGATGTTGGCCGCGGCGGGTAAATTTTCCCGCAGGAAGTCAATCGTCTCGTGGCTCAACGAGGCCAGCGAGAGGCCCTGCCGCTCCAGGGCGTCGGTGGCCATCACCCCCGGCCCGCCGGCGTTGGTGACGATGGCGATGTGCCTCCCTCGGAGCACAGGCTGGTAGGCGAAGGCCAGGGAATAGTCGAACAGGTGTTGGATAGACTCGGCCCTGAGCACCCCGCTCTGGCGGAAGGCGGACTCGTAGGCTCGCGCCGAGCCCGCCAGGGAGCCGGTGTGCGAGGAGACCGCCCGTGAACCGGCATCGGTAGAGCCGGATTTCACGGCGATGACCGGGATGCGGCGGGTGACCCTGCGGGCGACCTCCATGAACTCCCTGCCTTCGGAGAGGCCCTCTATGTAAGTAAGAATAACGTTGGAGTGGGGATCATCCTCCCAGGCCGCCAGCAGGTCAACCTCGTCCACGTCGGCCTTGTTGCCCAGGCTGACGAAGCGAGAGAAGCCGATCTCGGCGGCCAAAGCCCAGTCGAGGATGGCGGTGCACAGAGCGCCCGACTGCGACATGAAAGCGATCTTTCCCTGGGGAGGCATCCCCGCAGCAAAGGAGGCGTCGAGTGGGCAGATTGTATCTATGACCCCCAGGCAGTTGGGGCCTATGATTCGCATCCCATACCGCTTGGCGATGGCCACGAGCTCTCGCTCCATTCGCACTCCCTCCAGGCCGGCCTCGCGGAAGCCCGCGCTGATGATGATGACCCCTTTGACACCTTTCTGACCGCACTCCTCCAGTGCGGCAGCAACGTAGTTGTTGGGGATCACGATTACCGCCAGGTCTACGGGGTCCGGGACATCCAGGACGCCAGGATAACACTTGAGCCCCAGAATCTCATCGGCCTTGGGATTGATGGGGTAGACCCGGCCGGGGTAGCCATGTTCGATGATATTTGATAGCACCCCATGACCCAGTTTTTCTTTGTCGCGAGAGGCCCCGATCACAGCCACCGCCTGGGGGCAGGAAAACACTTCAAGCATGTTCATCTCCGCTCTAAAACGTGATGCGTGAGGTTCACGTTGGCCGCTTCGCGAATCTCCTCGATGTTGGCCGTGTCCAGAAAAATCTCCACGCCTGACCTCCTATCTACATCAAGTACATATACCCCTCAATTATATCCTATTTTGCCGGTTATCGCAACCCAAGACAAGCACAAAGCTCAAGAAAGGAGGCTTGTGGATTTTGAGCTTTGGACTTTGGATTTTGTCTCATGCTATGCAAAAAATCCAAAACCTGGTATAATATGCCTGTGCCGGCCGACCAAAGAACACAGATCGCGCGACTCCTGCGCCATCGGGCCATGGCGGTGGATTCAATCAAAGGGCACGTCCGGCTTGTCTATTGGCCGCCAGATCCGATCAAGTTGGTGCCGTAGATGTCAACAGAACTTCAAGAGACACTAAAGTCAACGATTTTGAGACACCTCTCACGACTTGAGAGATACGAACCCGCTCATGGGAGGGGCACAAGTAGACTGAGCTTGGCTGAACTGAAGCAAGCATTTGCCGACGACCCTGTGTATTCCATTTTCGGGCTCGATTCACCGGAATACATTGCCGCCGCTTTCGCCGGGGGCATCATAACCAGTATCCATCGTAAGATAGGCGATGCCTATGAGGATTGCGTCCGCATTATCTTCTCAACTCAGTATCACCTGACCGCTGAACAGGTACGCTACACAGCCTTGATCTCCTCAGGTGATAGACAGCTTAGGCGCAGCCTCGACGTTTACTTCGCGTTAAAAGACATTCCACGAACTCAGTGGGAAAGCTGGACCAGCTATGCTGATGCCCAACTGAAACAAATCAGTCCTACACCCAAAGTGGATATTGAAGCCATCGGGTTTGAAGTGCGTCACTGCTATCAGTCCGCAGACTCAAAACGTGCTCAGGCGGATGAGGCCATGGCTCGCCATTGCATTGTCTCTGGTATACTTCCGGTGATGCTCATATTCTGCGCACAGTCAAATCGGAGTGTTATCACTCGCTACCGTTCACTTTGGGTTGTTACAGAAGGCCATGCATCATACGATTTGATAAAAGCGCAAACTGGCTTCGATTTCTACGCCTTCTTGCTTGCTAATAAAAAGTCTTTCCGTCAACCGATTGTTGAGATGTTGAAGAGATTGCGAGAGACATGATGAGCCAGCTCAAACAATTGCCGCTATTCGTTACCAAAGCAAGTTTTCGTGAAAGAAACGTCAAATCCGTCACGTTCAAGGGTAATTTTGACTATCCAATTCACCGCTGGTTTCGCCTCACACCTAGCTTCTCGCCCGAATTGGTGGCAGACATCCTGGCTCATTGGAAACTGCCACATGATGCAGAGGTTTTGGAACCATTCTGTGGTGTAGGTACGACCCCTCTCGTATGCCAAGAAAGAGGGCTAAGTAACTGTGCTGTTGAGCTGAATCCCCTGCTATATTTTGTAGCGAAAGTCAAGACAACTCCCTTCAGGAATCCAACTGATTTGGCTGTTGCCGCTGAGGAAGTAATGGCGCAAGCGCAGATTCACTTCTCTACACTGAAGTCTTTGGATACAGACACATTCCTGATAGAGTACCATGACTGGATTCCCAGGATTCGGAACGTAACGAAATGGTGGTCACCTCTGGTTCTCAAGAAACTCATTGCTGTACGAATGGCTCTCACCGATGCTTCGATACCGGTTGACATCGCCAATCTCCTAAACCTGGCCGCAGCAAGCATACTGATCGAAGTTTCTAATGCACGTCATAATCATCCATCACTTTCTTTTACTAAGGTTCCTAAAAATGACGCGCCGGTTTTTGAGAGGTTTCAGGAACAGCTAGAGATGACGATGCATGATCTGCACAGCTTCCCCCAAGAAAGACCGAAAACGCTCATCTTGCAAGGAAACTCGAAACAGTTGGAGCAAGTATTACCCGCCAACAGCGTATTCGATGCGGTCATCACTTCACCACCCTACCCAAATCGTTACAGCTACGCCAGAGAGACCCGTCCTCATATGTTCTTCCTGGAGTTGGTCCAAGACGGTAGAGAAGTAGGTGAATTAGAGACTGAAGCCATCGGTGGTACGTGGGGTAAAGCTACTTCAGTTCTGAGCGGTCATTTTGACTATCGTTCCCCAGCCGTTGAGGAAGCTTTACATGGCATCCCAGAGCGAATTGGACAGCATAGTCACTTAATGCAGAACTACGTGATCAAGTACTTCAACGATATCCAACAACACATCGAGTCTCTCAAGCCATTTCTTCGCCGGCGTGCCCAATTGGCATACGTGATCGGCAATAGCAAGTTCTACAAAATCGTCCTACCTTCGGACGAAATCCTCGCTGACATCTTTGAGGCGAATGGCTTTCGGGTCATCTCTATTGAAAGGATGCGACGGCGGAATAGTAAGTCTGGCCTCTATGAGGCAATCGTCTTTGCGGAAGTCCAGTAGCAAATCTCAACGATGCCATCACCACCATTGGATTAGTAATCTCGATTGGAGCATAAACGACAGATGGAGTACAAAGACTATTACAACATCCTGGGCGTGGACAGGAACGCTGAAGAGAAAGAGATAAAGAAGGCTTATCGCAGACTGGCCCGCCAGTATCACCCCGACGTTAACCCCGGCGATAAGGCCGCCGAGGAGCGTTTCAAGGACATCAACGAAGCCCATGAAGTTTTGTCCGACCCTGAGAAGCGTCGCAAGTACGATCAGTTGGGAAGCAGTTGGCAACAGTGGCAGCGCATGGGCCGAGATCCCAGGGGGTTCGACTGGAGCCAATGGTTCAGCGGGGCACAGCCTGGAGGCGTCCGGGTGGAGTACCGAGACCTGGGTGATTTGGGCGATCTTTTCGGCGGCGGAGGCTTCTCTGACTTCTTTCAGGCTATTTTCGGCGGCATGGGCGCCCCCCGCACCGGCTGGACGGAAACGCGCCGGGTGCCGCCCCGCCGAGGCCAGGACTACACTCAACCCGTAGAGATCACCCTGGAAGAGGCGTACCAGGGCGCTACGCGGATGATCCAGAAAGACGGTCGCCGCCTGGAGGTGAAGATCCCGCCAGGGGTCAGGACGGGGTCCAGGGTACGAGTGGCAGGCGAGGGCAGCCCCGGCATCGCCGGAGGAGCCAGCGGAGACCTCTATCTGGAAGTCACGGTTCTACCCCACCCGGTCTTCGAGCGCGATGGTGATGACCTTCGTTGCGAGGTCCCGGTCAACCTCTACACCGCCGTGCTGGGCGGGGAAGTCAAAGTGCCCACCCTGAGCGGCGACGTGATGCTCAACATCCCACCCGAGACCCAGGGTGGTCAAACCTTCCGCCTGCGAGGAAAAGGCATGCCTAACCTGCACAATCCCCAGAAACGCGGCGACCTCTACGCCAGGCTCGTAGTACAGGTACCACAGAATCTCAGCCAACGGGAAAATGAGCTGTTCCGCGAACTGGCCAACCTGCGCCAGGATGAGTATTAGGAGAGACAATGAACAAAAAATTACGCCCGCCTATCTTGATCACTCTATTGATGATCACTCTGTTGGGTTGTAGCTTGATTCGGCTGCCGAGCGTTGAACAGCAGGAGCCTACCCCTACCCCGCCCCCTACTCCCACCCCCATAGTGATCGTGGTCACGCCAACTCCCTTGCCGCTGCAGATGTTGCTGGAAATGGCTGACGCCGAAGAGCAATTGGTGATCAACGTCTACGAGAAAGCGAGTCCCGCCGTAGTCCACATCGCCAGCCGGGTGATCACTATGAGTTTCTTCTGGGGATCCATCCCTCAGGAAGGCACCGGCTCCGGCTTTATCATAGACAAGGAAGGGCACATCGTCACCAACAACCACGTGATTGAAGGTGCCGACGAAGTGCACGTGACCCTGGCCGACGGAACAAGGGAGCTGGCCGAGGTTGTGGGCAGCGATCCGTTCAATGACCTGGCGGTCATCAAAATCAACGTGTCCGCGGAGAAGCTCCACCCTGTCGAGTTGGGTAGCTCGGCGGACCTGCGAGTGGGACAGCGAGCCATCGCCATCGGCAACCCCTTCGGCCTGGACCGCACCCTCACCACGGGGGTCATCAGCTCCCTGGGACGGCCCCTGGAAGTGGAAAGAGGCAGGGTCATCTACAACGTCATCCAGACCGATGCGGCCATCAACCCCGGCAACTCCGGCGGGCCGCTGCTGGATTCCCGAGGGCGGGTCATCGGCGTCAACACCGCCATTCACACCGGGGCCGAGAACATCGGCTTCGCCGTCCCGGTGGACACCGTCAAGCGGGTGGTCCCGGAGCTGATCGAAACAGGCCGCTATCGCCACCCCTGGTTAGGGACGCTGAGTTACTCCATAGACCCGGAGCTTGCCCAGGGCCTGGGGCTCCCGGTGGAAAAGGGGCTCCTGGTGGCTCAGATCTACAGGGGCAGCCCCGCGGCCCAGGCCGGCCTGAGGGGAGGCGACCGGCAAGTCATTGTGGGCAACCGCCGCATTATAGCCGGAGGTGACATCATCGTGGCTATAGACGGCCGACCGGTGGAGAATCACGAGAATCTGACGGTCTACCTGGAGACGGAAACCAGGGTAGGCCAGGTGGTCGAGTTGACCGTCGTACGCGATGGCCGGGAGATGACCATCGAGGTGGAGCTGGGTGAAGTGCCCGAAGGTCTGTGAGCTTCGATTTTCGATTTTCGATTGCCGATTTTCGATTCAGGAATCTTTCAGATGGCGAGGAGTTGCACTCCGAGGCCTCGTTCGGGAGTACAACTCCCTCACATCAGGTAGAATACAACACAATTGAAGCAAAAGGAGGTCAGAGTATGTTCAGCGAAGAGGATTTGCAGGAGCTGGTGGATTTTCACAGCGAGGAAGCACCGGTGCTCAGCCTGTACCTGGACGTGGACCCGACGAAGCGTACCACTGACGAATACAAGCTGGTGCTGAGAGGTCTGCTGAAAGAGGTATCAGGTCAGGCATGGCGCAAAGATATCGCTGCCGTGGAGCGATACTTCGACCACGAGTACGACTGGCAGGGCAAGGGGGTGGCGGTGTTTTCCTGCCTGGAGCAGGATTTCTGGCGAGCTTATCCCCTGGCCGTGCCGGTGGAAAACCACGTTTACGTAGGCGATAGGCCCTACATCAAGCCCTTGACCGACGTCCTCGACACCTATGAGCGCTACGGGGTGGTGCTGGTGGATCAGGAGGCGGCACGCCTTTTCCTCTTCCAACTAGGGGAGCTGCAGGAGACAATCGGGACCATCGGTGAGGAGGTGAAGCGCCTGAAGCACGGCGGTGGCTCGGCGGCTGGCCGTCGGGGTGGGGTAACCGGGCGCACGGGCCGGAGGGAGGAAGAGATAGCCCAACGCAACCTCAAGGAGGCAGCCGAGTTGACAGCCAGGTTCTGTGCGGGCGGGCGGTGCAGCCGAATCATCCTGGGCGGCACTGAACAGACCGTGGCTCTGTTCCAAGAGATGTTGCCCAAGGAACTACAGGAACAGGTCGTGGGCAGCTTCCCCATAGTTATGACCGCCTCGGAGACAGAGGTATTGGACCGCTCCCTGGAAATCATCGCCGAGGTGGAGCGCGAGAGGGAAAAGAAACTGGTGGAGAGCGCCATCACCACGGCGGCCAAGGGCGGAGCCGGAGTCATTGGCCTGGCCGACACCCTGGGGGCGGTGTACGAGGGACGAGTGCACATCTTGCTGGTAGACGAGGGATATAAGGCCACAGGCTACCGTTGTGAACAGTGCGGCTACATCTCCGCCCAGGCCAGAACGAAGTGCCCCTTCTGCGACGGCAAGGTGAAACAAATAGACGATGCGGTGGACCTGATTGTGCGAGAGGTGATTGACCAGGGAGGGCAGGTGGAGGTGGTGAGAGACAATCCCCCTTTGGAGAAGGCGGGCCACATCGCCGCACTGTTGCGCTACTGAGCACTTTTGGGCGGGCTGTAGACTTCCGAAGTCTCGGAGACTTCGGAAGTCTTTTCGTTGATTCTAACAGAGCTCTAATACTTTTCTTGCGTAATTCTAACACGAGTGAGCTATAATTGGGTTGATAGAAACCAGGTTTTTGGCTCAGAAGACGGGCTTTGCGCAGCATGGAGAGCCCCCAAAGCAGCAGTTCGTCCATTCAGGTGACAAAAAACCCGGTTTCTCTATGAGGAGAAGAATCGAACCATGAATCTAAACAAATACACTGAGAAAGCTCAGGAAGCTATCTTCCAGGCCCAGAGCCTGGCGAGTGAATACAATCACAGTCAGATCGAACCGGAGCATCTGCTACTGGCCCTGGTGCAGCAGACGGACGGGGTGGTGCCCCAGATCGCGCAGAAGCTGGGGACTCACCCTCATACTCTCCAACAAGAATTGGAGCAAGACCTGGCCCGTCGGCCTAAAGTGTACGGGGCAACAACCCAGGTCGGCCTGTCGCGAGATTTGCAGGCTGTTCTAAACCTGGCCGAGCAAGAGGCCGGGCGGATGCGCGACGAGTACGTATCCACGGAGCATTTGCTCATCGCCCTGACCGATAAGACAGCGGGCGATGCGGCCATTTTCCTGACCAGCCAGGGCATCACCAGGGACGCTATCCTGAGGGCCCTGACGGGCATCCGCGGCTCTCAGCGGGTGACCACCCCCACCCCGGAGAGCACCTACCAGGCCCTGGAGAAGTACGGCCGCGACATGACCCAACTGGCCCGCCAGGGGAAGCTGGACCCAGTCATCGGCCGCGACGAGGAGATCCGCCGCGTGGTACAGGTGCTGTCGCGGCGCACCAAGAACAACCCCGTCCTCATCTTCCGTCCTGAGTTCCTGAACCGCATTGACGAGATCATCGTCTTCCATTCCCTGAGCATGGAAGACCTGGTGCGGATCGTGGACATCCAGTTGGAGCGGCTACGGGGGCTCCTGGCCGAGCGCAAGATCAGTTTAGAGCTGACCGAACCAGCCAAGTGGCTTCTGGCCGAGAAAGGCCACGATCCCGTCTACGGTGCCCGCCCTCTCAAGCGAACCATCCAGCGAGAGCTGCAGGACCCCCTGGCCCTGAGGATTCTGGAGGGCGAGTTCAAGGATGGGGAAGCGGTGGTGGTGGACGTGCGGGATGGGGAGTTGACCTTCGGGAAATAGGTGACGAGTGAACGAGTCAAGCGGGTTTGTCAAAAAGGGCTAAGTTGAGTATAATTAGCGTTAGAACAACGGATTGGCGGGATTTAGGGATCGTAGGAGTGAATCACCGATGAGTGTGACAGAATTAGTGCCCTTGCTACAAGAACTAGACCGCACTGACAAACTGCGTGTGCTGTTGTTATTGGTGTACGAGCTTGCCCAAGAAGAGGGTGCTCTGCTCCAACCGGGCATGGCTTATCCTGTCTGGTCACCTTATGACGCTTTTGAAGCGGCAAGCGCCCTCCTCAATGTGCTAAAAGAAGCAGAGAGCACCCCACATGCGTAATGCAGGGTGAACTTCTTCATGGAATTTGACGTGTGTTTTTATCGGTCTCTACTTGCCTTTGAGATACGTCCCAAACAGGCATAGCTTATTGCAGTATTGAGATAGAGGTGGATTGCCATGATGAAATTCGATCGTTTCACCGAGCGGGCGCTGGATGCGGCCTCTCGGTCTTATGAGATATTGCAGCGTTACAGCCACAACCAGGTGGACACGGAGCACATGCTGTTGGCCCTGCTGGAACAGCCGGATGGCGTCATCCCGGAGATTCTGGAGAAGCTAGGGGTCAACGTCGAAGCGGTGAAGAGTCGGCTGGACGGCGTGTTGAGGGCCAGCCCCAAGGTCGCCATCTATGGTGGCGGGACAGGCCAGGTGTTTATCACCCCGCGCCTCAAACGGGTGATAGACTTGGCCAATGAGGAGGCCAGCAAGCTCAAGGATGAGTACGTCTCCACTGAGCATCTCTTCCTGGCTATCGCCAGCGAGCGGGGCACGCCAGTGGCCCATATTCTGGGTAGCTACAGCGTTACCAAAGACCGGATCTACGAAGCCATCAAAGAAGTGCGCGGTGGACAGCGAGTGACCGATCAGTTCGCCGAGAGCCGCTACCGCGTCCTCGAAAAATACAGCCGTGACCTGACTCAGTTGGCCAAAGAAGGGAGGCTGGATCCGGTCATTGGCCGCGACCAGGAGATTCGGCGGGTCATCCAGGTGCTGTCGCGGCGCACCAAGAACAACCCGGTGCTCATCGGCGAGGCCGGTGTGGGGAAGACGGCCATCGTCGAAGGGCTGGCCCAGAAGATCGCCGCGGACGACGTGCCTGAGATACTGATGGGCAAACGAGTCGTCTCCCTGGATCTGGCAGCCATGGTGGCTGGCTCCCGCTTCCGTGGCGATTTCGAGGAGCGCCTGAAAGCAGCTATCGAGGAGATCCAGCGGGCCGAGGGGGAGATCATTCTATTCATTGACGAGGTGCACAACGTGGTCGGAGCTGGTGCTGGCTCAGGAGCTCTGGATGCCTCCAGCATGATGAAGCCCGCCCTGGCCCGGGGGGAGCTGCAATGCGTGGGGGCCACCACCCTGGACGACTACCGCAAGTACATCGAGCGGGACCCTGCCCTGGAGAGGCGCTTCGCTCCCGTCTACGTGGAAGAGCCTACCATTGAGGAAACCATCGAGATGCTGAAGGGGCTCCGTGACCGCTACGAGGCCCACCACAAGGTCACCCTGGCCGATGAAGCACTGGTGGCGGCGGCCCGGCTCTCTCAGCGCTACGTGACGGACCGCCATCTCCCCGACAAGGCCGTAGACCTCATGGACGAGGCAGCGGCGAAACTGCGCGTCGCTATCTACAGCATGCCACCAGAGCTAAAAACAATGAAGGGTGAACTCCAGAAGCTAATCACTGAGGAGGAAGCAGCCTGGGCAGCGCGGGACTACGAGCGGGCGGCCAGCTTCAAGAGCGAGCGACTGCAGTTGGAGACAGAGTTCAACGCCAAGCGCGATGCCTGGCGACAGGAGATGAACCTGGATGAGATAGTGGACGAGGAAGACATCGCTCAGGTCGTAGCAAGCTGGACGGGGATCCCGGTGCATAGCTTGTTGGAAACCGAGGCCGAAAAGCTCCTGCAGATGGAAGACAGGTTGCACGAGCGCATCGTCGGCCAGAATGAGGCCATCAATGCGGTGTCCGACGCCATCCGCCGGGCGAGAAGTGGCCTGAAGGACCCCAAGCGCCCCATCGGCAGCTTTATTTTCCTGGGCCCATCAGGGGTAGGCAAGACAGAGTTGGCCAAGACGCTGGCCTGGTTCCTGTTCGACGATGAAGAGGCCCTGGTCCGCCTAGACATGAGCGAATATCGAGAGCGGCACACTGTCTCTCGCCTGTTCGGCGCTCCCCCTGGCTACGTGGGCTACGAGGAGGGAGGACAGCTCACCGAAGCAGTGCGACGGCGGCCTTACCAGGTGGTCCTGTTCGACGAGATCGAGAAGGCCCATCCGGACGTGTGGAACGCCTTGCTGCAGGTCCTGGAGGACGGGCGCCTGACCGACGGGCAGGGTCACATCGTTGACTTTCGCAACACGGTGGTCGTCATGACCTCCAACATCGGCACGGAGTATGCCAAGAAGGGGGCCACGCTCGGCTTCGTGAGGCCGGGGGAGACCGAGACCTCCGATGAGAAAGAGGCCCATCAGAAGATCAGGGAGAACCTCAAGCACACCTTCCGTCCTGAGTTCCTGAACCGCATTGACGAGATCATCATCTTCCACACCCTGAGCCAGGAGCAGGTCAAGCAGATCGTTGACCTCCAGATGAAGGAGATCAGCGCCCGTCTCGCCGAGCAGGGTTTGACGGTAGAGTTGACCGAGGCCGCACGGGAGTGGCTGGCCAAGGAGGGTTACGATCCTCAGTTCGGAGCCCGACCTCTCAAGCGCAGCCTGCAGCGGCAGGTGGAGAGCCCTCTATCCATAAAATTGCTGAACGGCCTATTCCAGTCAGGCGATACCGTGGTCATAGATGTCGGTGAGGAAGGGTTGACTTTTGCCCAGAAGGGAATCCCGGTCGAGGAGGTAGCCTTCGCCCCCCTGGAAGCAGCGATCAAGCCAGCGGCGGCAGGAGTGTAAGGGCCTGGAATCGTGGTTCCTGGCGAGCTTATCTGTCAAAAAGGCCTCTTGGGAGTAAAAAGCATCCCAGGGGCCTTTTCGTTTTCCGCGAGGGCGTTTTGCCTGATCGTCGGCTGCTCAATGGGAAGCAAACCTTAAAATAAAGGGGAGCGGCGAGATCACAGTACGCCCAGCTCTCGCAGGCAGTCGGCCACCTTGGGGTGATCCCACAGCCAATCTAGCCGCAGCCACAGCCCTCCGTAAAATCCTTGCAGTCCGTTGTCACTCCTTCACGTAGCTACCCACCAGGTGCACCTTCAGGGAGCGCAGGACAGAGCAGTCGGTCAGCCTCTCCAGGAGCACGCCCAACCTGAACAGGAGGTCATTGGCAGCGACGTAAGAGGGGTCGCCCACGTGGTAAAACTCCTCGCATCGCAGGCCGGCCTGGCCCAGCAACGAGTGCAGCTTGCGGCGGGTGTTGGCCCGGTAGACCACGGGGAAGGTGTCCTTCTCCCGACGCCCGTACAGTCTGGGCACCAACCGAAACTGTAACCAGGCGGGCATCAGGCGGTTGACCAGGACGACGTAGTTCCAGGCATTGGGCGTCAGAAAGATGAAGCGTCCGCCCGGGCGCAGCACCCTGGCGATTTCGGCGAAAGCCCTCTCAGGCTCTGGCAAGTGCTCGATCACCCAGCTTGAGATCACCAGATCGAAGGAGGCTGTGGCGAAGGGCAGCGCGGCCAGCCTGCCCAACACCGCCTGGTGCAGGCCGACGTTGTCGCACAGCGAGGCCAGGTCAGCATCCAGGCCCACGGTCAGCCCCGCCTTATCCCTGAACAACCCGATGACCCCAGCTCGGCCACAGCCTGCATCGAGCACCTTCGTCTCAGGGGTGATGTGTTTAGCCACCAGGCGTTCGTAGATTTGGCCGCTGGTGCGGTAAGTGGGCTTCAGGGTGCGGTATCGCTCTCGGTAGTGGTCTTGTTGGTCGAGGGGGATCATCTTGTGAAACGTGAAGACGTGAAGCGTCAAACGTGAAGGCGTATTGCGTGTTGCGTATTCCGTATTGAGGCCACGCGACACGCACCACGCACTACGCACCACGCACTACGCGCCACTATTGCCAAGAGGTCAGATTCTGACCTGACGCACCAAATATAGCAGTGCAGCGGCCAGAAGCGGCACGGTCAGGTTGTCCATGTGCCAGGGGGAGAGGGCCTCGACCAGGGTGGCGAAGACGGCCACGGCCAGAGCGTAGAGCAGGCTCGCTTGCCACCTCCCCCCATCCCCCCCTGCCAGGGGGGAGAGGGGCGACAGGAGCAACAGGGCCAGGAAGACCGATAGCCAACTGAAGAGGAACATGGCCAGCGAGCCTTCCACGGATCGGGTGGAGCCCAGCATACTGTATTTTCGCTGGCCGTAGCGCCGGCCCAGGATGGCGGCCAACGCATCCCCCCAGGTCATGGGCATCAGGCTGGCCACCAGCAGGTTGGGCCTGTCCCAAAAGAGGCAGATGATGATAGCAAAGGATATGGGAAAGTAAACTGTGCCCAGGTTGCCCTTCTCCCCCAGCTCCACCGACTTGAAGATCTGTCCCCGATAGGAGATGTAGTTGAGGAGCACGAAGGAGAGGGGCGGGACGATGGCGAAGTACCAGTGCTGGAAGAGGAGCACCGTGCCGAAAGCCCACATGCCCACGCCGATGTGGGTGAGCTTGCGGGTGAACTCGGTGGAGTAGCCTCGCCACTTGCGCAGCCCCTCGCCGACCCCGATCACGGCCAGTACGTAAACGTACGAGATGATCAAGGCTTGCCAGTCTGATTTCATTGCTCCTCCTTCAACGCCCCCGCAATCCGCGCCGCCACCGCAGCGTTGTTTTGTAACAGCGCTACGTTGGCCGCCATGCTCCTGCCCTCGGTGATGTGGACCATCTGACTCAACAGGAAGGGCGTCAGCGCTTGGCCGGTGATCCCTTGCGCCTGGGCTGCTGTCAGGGCTTGCTCGATGGCCCGCTCCATGACCTCGCGGGGCAATGCCGCCTCCTCAGGCACGGGCACTGTCACCAGCACACCGCCCTCCAGCCCCAGCGCCCACTTCGTGCGGATGATCCTGGCCGCTTCGGCGGGAGTGTCCACGCGGGCGTCCAGCGGCAGGCCGCTGAGGCGAGAATAAAAGGCGGGGAACTCGTCGGTCCTGTAGCCCAGAATGGGCACGCCGTGGGTCTCCAGCCACTCCAGGGTGAGGGGGAGGTCGAGGATGGACTTGGCTCCTGAGCAGACCACGGCCACGCGAGTGCCGGCCAGCTCCGGCAGATCAGCCGAAACGTCGAAAGGCTGGCCGCGGTGCACCCCACCGATGCCTCCGCTGGCCAGGACCTCGATACCGGCCAGGGCAGCCACGTACACCGTCGCCGCCACTGTCGTCGCCCCGTCCTCACCCCGTGCCACGGCGATGGGCAGGTCCCGCCGGCTGACCTTGCGCACTCCTGTCTGGGTAGCCAGCCGCTCCAACTCCCCCACCGTCAGCCCGACCCTGATCTTCCCTTCGATGACGGCAATCGTGGTCGGCAGCGCTCCGTTCTCTCGCACCGCCCGCTCTAGAGCCTGAGCCGTGTCCAGGTTCTGGGGATAGGGCAGCCCATGAGCGATCAGGGCCGACTCCAGAGCTACGAGGGGTAAGTTGGCGTCGAGAGCGCTTTGAACTTCAGGTCCAATCTGCCAATACGTTGAATGCATCACGCCCAGACCCTGTTTCCTCCTCGCTTCTTGGCCTCAAAACAGAAGTATAAACCAGGACGCCTTATTTGTCAAAGAGCAGCCGCACGTTCGGTATGAGCGTATCGCATTGGGGACACGTAGTGACGACTTCAGTCGTCTTTCCCGCCGCAGAAGCGACTGAAGTCGCTACTACGCTTGCCCATAATGCCACGTTGCTAACAGGACTGAACAGTGGTATAATTGCAGTATGATGGTCTCAGCAAAGTGTTTCTTTCAAAGGAGACTGGTGGAAATAGTCGCCGTGGCGTTGTTCCTCGGCAGCCTTCTGCTCTACGTCAGCACCATGGCCCCGTCGGTGGTGCCGGGGGACGCCGCGGAGTTTCAGTTCGTGCCCTACATCCTGGGCATCGCCCACCCGCCGGGCTACGCTCTCTACATCCTGCTGGGGAAGCTGTTCACCTTCCTCCCCCTGGGCAGCGTCGCCTACCGCATGAACCTCTTCTCCGCCCTCTGGGGCGCGCTGACTGTTTCCCTCACCTACTTGATCATACTGCAACTATCAGAAAAAGCAACCGCAGGCCCACCCTCCCCTAACCCCTCCCTCAGAGGGAGGGGAAATGCGCTACTTGCCGCCCAGGGGCCGGCCATCCTGGGTGCGGCCACTTTCGCCGTCAGCGCCAACCTCTGGCAACATTCCATTTTCACCAACGCGCACACCCTGACCGCAACTCTGGCCGCCCTGGCCCTGTTCCTACTGCTGGCGTGGGATAGGAGCGGAAACGACAGGTGGCTGTACGCCTTCGCCCTGACCTGCGGCCTCGGCCTGACCCACCACCCGCTCCTCCTGATCAGCTTCCCCGCCTTCGCCGCCTTCATCCTGCTGGTAATAATTCCCCCCTCCCTCCCAGGGAGGGGCAGGGGGACTGTCATTGCGAGCAAAGCGAAGCAATCCCCAACCGGCAAGGAGGAGATTGCTTCGTCGCAAAAGACGCTCCTCGCAATGACACGATCTGAGAAGTTAAGGAAGCTGGCAACCCTTGCTCTCCTATTCCTGCTCGGCCTCTCGGTTTACCTGTACTATCCCATCCGCAGCGAACCCCCTTTCGGCCCGCAGGGTACGAACACGCTGGAGGGTTTCCTGCGCCTGGTCACCGCGCAGGGGCTACGCATGAACCTCTTCCCCTTCAGTTGGCGAGAGCAGCCGCAGCGCGTGCTGGCCCTCAAGACGCTCCTGGGCCTGCAATACGATGCCGCCGGTATCCTGCTGGGCATCGCGGGGGCCATCTGGCTGGCGCTCAAAAGACAGAAAGCTTTCGTGCTGCTGGCGCTGTTTTTCGCCCTGAACTCGGCCCTCATCATGAACACCATCCAGGACGTGATGAAATACCTGCACTTGCCCTTCATGATCTACGCCGTCTGGATCGGCTGTGGGACGATGGCCCTGTTCGCCCTCCTGGAGAGATGGCGGGCCAGGTCCCGGCTGAAGGTTGCCCTGGCCCTGCTCTTGTTTATATCCCCCCTCAGGATGGGCCTGCTCAACCTCCCGCGGGTGGACCTTGGGGATTACCGCCTGGCCGACGACTTCGTCCACGCCACCTTCGACTATTTCGAGGATGAAAGCGCCGTCCTACTGTGCGATTGGGACCACATCACCCCCCTCTGGTACTACGAGTTCGTCGAGGGGCGGAAGCCCAATGCCCAGGCCAGGTTCGTGCCCGCCGGCACGGCCAACCCCTGGCTGGAGTGGGTGGAGGAACACCTGGACGAGGGCCCCGTCTACCTCTCAGGCTACCGACGCGCGGTGGCGGATAGATACCGACTCCTGCCGGTAGGCCCGTTCTACCAGGTGCTGCCTGAGCCAATTTTTGAGCCCCCACCCATGCAATACCCCCTGGACACCACCGCCGAGGACAGGATCGCCCTGCTGGGATACGACCTGGACCGCCAGGTGGCGCGGGTGGGCGAGACCCTCCACCTGACCCTCTACCTGCAGGCCCTGCAGAAACTGGACGAGTACTACATGCCCTTCGTCCACCTGGCTCACTGGTACCGCTTCACCACCGACAGCCGTTTCCTGACCCCCTTCTGGGTGGCCGGCGAGGTGGTGGCCGAGCGCTACGACATCACCATCCCCTTCGGCACCGCGCCTGGGGAGTATCCCCTGGAGCTGGGGATCACCTCCCTCTCGCGAGGGCAGGACCTGCCCCTCTCCAGCGGGGGCACCACCATCGAGCTGGCGAAAGTGCGCGTCGAGGAGGGCCAGATCCAGCCGCCCTTCACAAAAAACGCCCTGGCCAACTTCGACAGCAGGATTCTGCTGGAGAAGGCCAGGACGAAACCAACGATTGTGCGCCCAGGCGGGACTCTCGACGTTACCCTCTACTGGCGGGCGCTGCAGCCCGTGGAAGAGTGCTACACCGTGTTCGTCCACGTCATAGATGCATCGAACCGCATCTGGGGGCAGAAGGACTTCACCCCGCTGGGCGGCAGCTACCCTGCTTTCCTGTGGATTCCCAAGTGGCTGGAGGGCCAGGTCATAGACGACCGCTACACCGTCGTCCTCGACCCCCAGACGCCGCCGGGGGAATACTGGATCGAGGTGGGGATGTACGGCATCGCCACTATCAGGCGCGTGCCTATCTTCGATCAGAAGCTGAACCTGACCGGCGATAGGGTTATCCTGGAGAGCATCCGCGTGGAGTGAGAGGAACGGAGAGGACCAGAGATCACAGCAAGCGGAGATGAGTAACGCGGGGGTCTATGATAACCTCGTCGGCTTCGAAGTCCAACTTCATCCGCCATTTCTGCAGCGTGGCTGCACCGATAATCGCCGCTTCAGACAGGCCGGGAATGAGCATAAACTCGTCGGAGAAGCGGTAGCCGTCCAGGTAGAAGTTGAGGCGCACTGCTTCCTCTGCCCGCAACTGCCTCCCCTCCTCGGCCGTGCCGAAATCCATGGGTTCAGGAAGGGGTTCTACGATTGCTAATTTCTCAGCCAGCTCAGGTTGGATACAGGAATAAGTGGAGCCGCTATCGAAGATGGCCACTTCCTCCTGACCCCCCTTCGAGCCGACCAGGCGGATCAGTTTCTGAATAACAGCCATCGTTTACCTCCGATCAGATTCTACCACAAACACGAGGGCAAGTCAAAAGCACCCATTAATCACTACACCCCTATCCTCCCCATCAATCGCCTCAGGGCCTCCATCGTCGGCTCGATGAGGTGCGGCTGGCCGGTGGCTTTGATGGCGCTGGCCACGTCCTTGAGACCGTTGCCGGTGACCAGCACCACGATGCGCTCCTCAGGGTCAATCCGCCCCTCCCGCACCAGCCTGGCCAGGCCAGCGAAGCCCGTCGCCCCCGCGGGCTCGGCAAACACGGCCGCCCACCGCGCCAGGACGCGCATGGCGTCCAGGATCTCCTCGTCACTCACCGCCAGGTACTCCCCACCGGTCTCCCGCACCGCCCGCAGGGCCTTGATGCGGTCGCGGGGCACGCCCACGGCGATGCTGTCGGCCAGGGTGTTGAGCACGACGGGCTCGATCTCCTCTGTCCCTTCTCGCCAGGCCCTGACCAGCGGCGCTGCCCCCTCCGCCTGCACGCCCATCAGCTTGGGCATCTTGTCAATGAAGCCCAGGGCAAGCAAGTCCTTGAGCCCCTTCCAAAGCCCGCCGATGATGCAGCCATCGCCCACGGAGACGAAGATGCGGTCGGGCGCCTCCCATCCCAGTTGCTCGCAGATTTCCAAAGCGGCCGTCTTCTTCCCCTCGGAGAGGTAGGGGTTGTAGGCCGTGTTGCGGCTGTACCAGCCGTATTCCCTGGAGGCTTCCAGGCAGAGGTCGAAGGCCTGATCGTAAGTGCCCTCCACCATGATCACGTTGGCCCCGAAGATGAGCAGTTGGGCCACCTTGGCCTGGGGAGCCGTCCGCGGGACGAAGATGTAGGTGGTCAGCCCCAAGCTGGCTGCCAGGCCAGCCAGAGACGAAGCGGCGTTGCCCGTGGAGGCACAGGTCATAACGTCGCGTCCCAGCTCCAGAGCCTTAACCACCCCCACCGCGCTGGCCCGGTCTTTGAAAGAGGCCGTGGGTTCCCGACCGTCGTCCTTGACCCAGAGGTACTGGAGGCCCAGCCGCTTCTCTAGCTTCTCGGCCCGATACAGCGGTGTCCAGCCTACCTGCAAAGGCGGAGCCAGGTTCGGGTCGGCGATAGGCAAGAGGTCGGCGTAGCGCCAGATGGAGCTGTTTCGGTCGTCGGCCAGCCTCTCCCTGGTCAGTCGGTGAGCGATGAGGTCGTAGTCATACACCACATCGAGGATGCCCTCGTCGCCGTGTTTGGGGCAGACGTAGAGCACCTCGTCAACATCGTACTCCGCGCCGCAGAGGACGCATTTCAAACCGAGAACGTGATCCATGGCTACCTCAGATTTACCAGCAGAAAGGCCAGGGCCACATATAGCAAGCGTCGGGTAGGCTCCGGACTGGTTGTGCGTGCTCGCACCTGGTTCATCAAACGATAGGAGGTCTCTACACCGAATCTTCGTCGGTAG
>VGOG01000025.1 GCA_016875995.1 Chloroflexota bacterium | reverse complement strand
CTCGAAGGCGCAGTCCTTGAGCAGGTAGGCCGATGCGCCGGTGTCGAGCATTTCCATCACGAACCGCTTGTCGGAATGCATGGACAGGGCGATGATCTTGGCCTCAGGGACCTCGGCCTTGATCTGGTGAGCGGCCACGATGCCGTTCAAGCCGGGCATGGTGATGTCCAGGATGATCACGTCGGGTGATAGTTTCCGGGCAAGCTGCACCGTCGTTTGTCCGTCCTCCGCCTCGGCAACCACCTCCATGCCGGGCTGCTTCTCGAGCAAAGAGCGAAGGCCTTCGCGTACTATCCTGTGATCGTCAGCCAGTAGGATCCTCACGTTCATCTCACTCCCTCCATTTCAGTTATCGGTTATCACTGATCACTGGTTGACTTACAAGCCCACCTGTGATATAGTTAACGCTGACCACCTGGGTGGCCACCTGCGCACTAATAATAACCAATGCAACTGCCCAGGCGAATCTTTCACTTTTGGTGAACGATTTCGGCCTCTGTCTGTATGACTGGAGTCTGGCGAATTTTGAGGATACCTACATTTTGGGTTCGGCAACATGAAAAGCATAAGATGTGGGTATCGTAGTGGCGACTTTAGTCGCTTTCGGCACGCGTTGAACGACTAAAGTCGTCACTACGAGCAAAATCGCCAGTGTCCGGTGTATGATATGGTCTCGCCGGAGCGAGATAGCCCCCTGCGTTGAACGACTAAAGTCGTCACTACGAGCAAAATCGCCAGTGTCCGGTGTATGATATGGTCTCGCCGGAGCGAGATAGTCCCCTGGGAGCAAGCCAGATGGATATGCCTGCCCTGCCGACAAACAGTGTGGCGACGTCTCACCTTTTCCAAATGTGTGAGCGTCAGGCAAGCGACGCGGTCACTGAGGATGATCTGGAGCAGCACGGGACCTCCCGCAGAGAGCTCGTCAGGCACATTACCGACATCGTCTCTCAGAATGTGGCCTCAGGTCGGGCACAGCGGGTCATGGCAGGGCCATCCACCGCGGGCAGGGAAGAGCTTCCCTTTGAGACATACGTTGACCGCGTCGTTAATTCCTACCTGCAGGAACATGGCCGGGTTGAGGCCCTGGCAGCTCAGAACAAGGCGGCGTGGGCCGAGCTGTTCGTGCAACTGGCGGGCCGGGCATACAACATCCTGCTGCGCCTGCAGGTCCCCCCTGGGCGGGCGAGGGGCGAGGCGGCCGACTTTGCCCAGGCCACCTGCGAAGTCATCTTCAGCCACCCATTCCCCTACGACGTCTCCTTCGACGCCTGGGCCACCCGCATCCTGAAGAACCGCATCCTGTGGCGTTACACCCGTTCTCAGGACCTGATAGACCGTGAGCCCAGGATGCTATCCCTGGACCGACCCGGTTGGAGTGAGACAGGTGACGATTTCTCGCTGTACGATCTCCTGAGCGACGACTCCGGGGCGTCCGCCTTTGAGGGCGTGGAAGTACGAGAGTGGCTCATCCAGGCCATCGCTGGCTTGCGCAGCCAGGCCCAGCAGCAGGTCATCGTTGACGGCTTCTTCTACCAGTTGAGCGACGAGGAGATTGCCAAACGCCTGGGTAGGACCAGGCAGGCGGTCTACAACCTGCGTCACAGGGCGCTGCAGGGCCTCAGGCAGATTCTGAAAAAGCGAAAGAAGGGGCGGTGAAAGTGCATTAGATTTTATGCCGGCCATACCGAAAGGTGGTGACGATCATGACGGACGTAAACAAAAAGGCCCGTGGACAGGAAACCATGACAATAGATGCGAATCCCCTGATACGAGAACTCCGTCGTCGTCTGTCCGAGCCAGGGCCCTGGGCGCGGCGCTTTCGACGGCTGGCCGAAGCCGTCGCCGGATCTCCGGGCCTGAGCTGTGAGGAGTGCGACGACGTGTTGGACCTCTACGTGGATGACGAGCTGGGAGGGCGTGACGTGCGGCGTCTGCACCCGCTGGTCTGGCAGCATCTGCGGGCCTGCACCGGCTGCCGGCAGGCTCACGACCTCCTGGCCGACACCCTGAGCCGGGAGCGCGCTGGCGAGCTACCCCCCGTCCCGTGCCTGGGAGCGCCACGCCTCTCCTTCCTGCAGGCACATCCGCCCGACGCTCCGTGGATCACCCGCCTGCGGCCACGGATTGGCGGCGCCCCCTTTGGCCTGACTTTCTCTTTTAACCTCCCCTACTTGCGAACCCTGCTCTCGCCCCCCATCCCGGTGGCGGCCCGAGCCGAGGATCCCCTCTCGCCCTCAGCCAGTCACCTGCTGCTTTCCGACACCGTCCCTGTGGGTGAGGGGACGGTGGCTGTCCAGGTCACGGCCACCCGTCGCCCCGAAAGGCCCGACTGCCTGCACCTGCGAGCGATCATCACCGCTTCTACCCCTCTACCGCAGAACCTGAGGGCCAGGCTGATCTGGGACGACCAGGCTCGTTTTGGGCTCGTGGGCCCCCAGGGCGGGGTGGATTTCGGCCAGGTCTCTCTGGCCACGCTCCAGGAAGCCCTGGAAGCCGGGGAGGGCAGCTTCGAGATCGCCTTTGAAGCCCAGGAGATAGAGGACGATGCCGGAAGCGGATGAGGAGTCTCTGGCCTTCTTTCACCGCCTGGCCAGGCGGCTTGGCGGAGGCCACCTGTCGCCTGCCGAGGCCGCAGCAGAATCCCGCCGCGTGTTCCATTCACCCGCTGCAGTCGAGCGGTTGCGGGCAGAAGCCGAACAGCGGATGTGGCACGCCCCGCGGGAGGGGTGGGCCCTGGCCCACGTCGCGTGGGCGGTGGCCCGGGGGCCAGGGCGCGATTTGCTGCCGGCCGAGTGTGCCCTCACTCTGGCCAGAACCCTCAACGCCCTCGGCAGGTTCGCCGAAGCTGTGCCTGTGCTCGACAGCGCGACAGAGTGCTTCCTGGCCCACGGCTCACCAGGCCACGCCAGTCGCTGTTACAGTGAAATCGCCCTGGCGTGCACCTTCCTGGGGCAATTCGAGGCCGCGCGAACGGCCCTGGCCCGTTCTCGGCACATCCTGGACGATTCCCCGGCGCAGGCCGATTGCGATCGGGCCGAGGGCCTGTTCCACCTGGAGCAGAATCGCTATCCGGAGGCGGCGGCTCTGCTGCGTCGTGCCGGGGACGCCTTCGCCGCCGCCGGCCGCCAGGCTGAAGCCGCGCTGACGTGGTGCTATCTGGCTGAAACCCTGCGCTTCCTCGACCCTCAGGCCGCCCTGGACTGGCTGGACAAGGCTCGCCGTGATTCGGTGATGGGGGATTCGCCCGTCCACGCGGCCCGTTGCGACTACGTCCTGGCCCTGATCTACGAAGAATTGAATCGTTACCCTGAAAGCCTGGTCCTCTATCGTCGGGCACAGGCAGTTTTTGCCGGGGAAGGGCTGGGCTTCCTGACCGCCCTCTGCGATTTATGTCTGGGCATCGCCCACTATCGGCTGAATCAGTACGACGAAGCGCTGGGCGCCTACGACCGGGCTCGGGCCAGCTTCACTGACCAGGGGCTGAGCAGCCACGTGGCCCGCTGTGATTTTAACCAGGCCGTCGTCTACTATGCCCTCAACCGCTACGCTGAGGCGTTGGCTGTCTATCAGCGGGTGGCCGCCAGCGCGCTGGCCGAAGGGCGAGCCCTGCGTGCCGCCCGATGCCACACCAACATGGGCCTGTGCTACGACCGCCTGGGGCGTTACGAGCGGGCGCTGGTTTTGCACGACCGGGCGCGCCAGGCGTTTGTGGAGGCCGGCAGCCCGGTCTACGCCGCGCTGTGTCAGGAGAATCTGGCCGGGACCTTCCGCCGCCTGGGTCGCCACCAGACGGCGTTGCTGCATTACCGGCAGGCGCGGGAGATCTTCGCTCGGCAAAAGATGCCCGTCTACGGGGCCCGTTGCGACACCCACATGGCCGACCTGTACCTGGCGTTGGGACAGCATGGTCAGGCCCTGGCCTGTCTGGAACAGGCGCGGATGACCTGTCAGCGGGAGGGTATGGCGGTGCACGTGGCGGCCTGTGATCGGGAGATGGCTCGGGTGTGGCTGGAAATGGGCCAGGAGGACGAGGCTCACGCGCTGTTGGCCCAGGCAAAGGCTATCTTCGACGAACAGGGGCTGCTGGTGGATGCCGCCCTGTGTGACCTGGCGGCGGGGGAGGTGCATCTGAGTCAGGGTGAAGCCGCCGAGGCCGCACACCTTTTCGCAGCAGCCCTGGCAGTGCTGGCCCCTGGCTTCCCTGACGAAGCCTGGCGTGCCTGGTACGGGTTGGGGCGCTATGCCCTGCTTCAGGGAGACCGCTCTCGCGCCCTGGAGCATTGGCTGTCGGCGGTGGAGCTGACGAGGCGGATTCGGGCAGCCCTGCCCACCGAGCGGCTCAGTGGCGGCTTCTTCGCCAGCCGGCGCCGGCTCTACGAGGAGACCCTCGAGCTGGCTCTGGAAGAGGGAGCCACGGAGCAGGCTCTGGCCGTAGCTGAGGCCAGCAAGGCCCAGACCTTCCTGGCCCTGCGGAGCGAGCCCTGCGGTGGCCAATCTGAGGGCGAGGCCTGGACCGGCCATCGGGGTTGGCGTGACGATCCTTACCTGGCGGGACTGTTGAGCCGGGAGGGGAGGTTGCGGCGGGAGATGGAGTCGCTACGCCGCGAGCTGAGGCTGCTGGAGGCAGATGAAGTCGGCCGGCCTATTTTGCGCAGTGAGAGGGAACTGCACAGCGACCAGCCCCAGGCGTTGGCGCGGTTGGCGGAGCTTGCGCAAGAGTACGAAGAAATCGTCGAGCGGCTGCGCTGGTGGCCTGAAGCGCATTCCCCGAAGCCCTTTTCCGTGCCGGCGTTGCGTCAGGCTGCTGCGACCTGCCTGCCGGCCCGCTGGGCCTGTCTGAGCTACTACGCGCTGGACGAGATGCTGTTCACCTTCTACCTGGACGCGCAGCAGCTCACTGTTCGCCGCCATGCCCTCGACGCCTACGATCGTTTTGCGCTGCGCCAGGGCACAGATCCGGCGGGAGAGTTCCGGGAACTGACCTACCGCGGGACCATCCGTGGGCATCGGATCCCCGGCGACCCTGGCCGGACCTATCTACAGCACCTGTACCGATTGCTCATCCCTCCGCAGGTAGAAGACCTGGGCGAAGACGATCTGCTGCTCATCGCTCCCCATGGCCCCCTCCACGGACTGGCCTTCCAGGCTCTGCTGGCCGACGAGAAGCCTCTGGTGAGCCGGATACCCCTGACGTACGTCCCCAGTCTGGGCGCGCTCCAGTTGCTGCTGAAAGGTCTGGCCAGGAAAGATGCCATCGGCCGTGTGCTGATCTGCGGCCTGTCCGATTTCGGCTCCCGGGCCAGTCCCCTGCTCCACGCGGTGGATGAGGTGGCCGCCCTGCGCCAGATTCTGGGAGAGCGGTTGGACGTCCTGTGGGGCAGCCAGGCGACGCGAGAGGCCCTGTTACGCCTGAACGAGACTGGAGACCTGGCCGGCTACGACGTGATCCACTTTGCCACCCATGCCGTGCTGGACCACCTGTCTCCTTCCCAGTCCCGGGTGTTGCTGGCCGACGATAGCCTGGCCCTGGCCGATATCCTTAATCTGAGGCTTGGAGCGCGGCTGGTGGTGCTTTCTGCCTGCGAGGGTGCGCTGGGGCGGCAATATCCCGGAGACGAAATCATGGGGCTGGCACGGGCCTTCTTCCTTGCTGGCGCGCGGACGGTGGTGGCCAGCCTGTGGCCGGTGGAGGATGTCTCTAGCGGTGAGTTCATGGGGCGTTTCTATCGCTGGCTGGGCAGGGGAGAGGGTGTGGCCCAGGCGTTACGGGCCGTCCAGGTCGAGATGGGCAGGGAAGGCTACGCGCCCTACCAGTGGGCGCCTTTTATCGCTATCGGTCTGCCTTAAAACTGTGCCAAACACGACCGCCGTATCGCCAAAGCCGTTGGACTGGCGTCGTGAGCTCAGCCGAACGGTCCAGCGGGGGCAGGTGAGAAGCACGCTCATTGTTCGATGGTGATCAGTCCTGTACGGATGGCCCATATGGTGAGCTCGGCCACGCTGTTGATACCCAGCTTCTGGAAGATGCGCCGGCGGTGTGCCCCGATGGTCTTCGTGCTCACGTGGAGGGCAGCGGCGGCTTGTCTGGTGCCTTGGCCTTCGATGATGAGCCTGATCACCTCTATTTCCCGTGGCGACAGGGCAGAGAGACCTGGGGGCTCAGGCTCTATCCATTGATGACGGCTGAGGTCAATCACGAGGCGGGTTATCTCAGGGCTCAGGTATTTGTCACCTGCGAGCACGGCGTGGATGGCGCGGGCCAGTTCCTCGAAGGCGCAGTCCTTGAGCAGGTAGGCCGATGCGCCGGTGTCGAGCATTTCCATCACGAACCGCTTGTCGGAATGCATGGACAGGGCGATGATCTTGGCCTCAGGGACCTCGGCCTTGATCTGGCGAGCGGCCACGATGCCGTTCAAGTCGGGCATGGTGATGTCCAGGATGACCACGTCGGGTGATAGTTTCCGGGCAAGCTGCACCGTCGTTTGTCCGTCCTCCGCCTCGGCAACCACCTCCATGCCGGGCTGCTCCTCGAGCAAAGAGCGGATGCCTTCGCGCACTATCCTGTGATCGTCGGCCAGGAGGATCCTCACGCTCATCTCACTCCCTCCGTTTCGATTATCACTGATTACTGATCTCCTCGCGCTTCAGCGGTGCCACGAGGGTAATCTGAGTTCCGTGCCCAGGTTTGGATGTAATCTTGAAATGTCCTCCAAGATGATTCAACCGTTCGCGAATGCTGAACAGGCCGAATCCCTTAATCTCGCTCCAGTGAGAGCCGATAGGGAAGGGGTCGAATCCAACTCCGTCGTCTTCAACGCCAATTTGTACGTTGCGGCCAACTCTTTGCATGGTTACCTTGACGCTTTGGGCCTGAGCGTGCTTGGCCACGTTGGTCAGCAGCTCGCGCACTGCCTGGAAGAGAAGGATTCTAACGTCATCGTCCAGCGGCTTGGGCTGCCTGTCGTCCTTGAACTCGGACGGGATGCCGTACCGTTTCTGGTTTTGCTCGGTGAGCCACTCCAGCGCTGCTTCAAGCCCCAGTTGGTAGAGGATGGGAGAACTGAGCTCGAAGGTCAGCGACCTGGTGTCCCGAATTATCTCCTCGATAAACTGGTGGATTTCGTCCAGGGGTTCGGCAAACTCGGTGGAAAATGCTGATTTGCGCAGCGCGCCTAATTTGATCTTGCAGATAGCCAGGGCCTGGCCGACGCGGTCATGCAGGGCCGTGGCGATGTCTCGCCTTTCCTGCTCCTCGGCCAATGACAATTGGGAAGCCAGAGACCGCAGCCGCTGTTGATAAGAGCGAATCCTTCCCTCAGCTCGCTTGCGATGGGTGATATCGCGGGCAAAAACGGCGATTCGGGCTATCCTTCCTTGGGCGTCCAGAATGGGATAAAGACTGCTATCAAAGTATCTCCCCCCACGCTTGTCTTCGAAACGCAAAGGTGAGCCTGAGTGAAGGACCTTCTCAGCTTGAGCTTTTCTGTATCTGGCCACGGCGGGTGGAAAAAGATCGTAGACGCACAGGCCGATGAGTTCATTTTCACCTTTGCTCTTTCCAAGGCTCTTGGCCGCTGTTTTGTTGAGGGCCAGGATGGTCCCGTTAGTATCTATTAACACCGCCATTTCAATAGCAGCATTCAGGAGCGCTCGCGCTGTCTCCTCGCTCTCCCGCAGCGCTTCCTCCGCCTGCTTGCGCTCAGCGATTTCAGCGCGAAGCTCAGCGGTGCGTTCTTCCACCAACTCTTCAAGCCGGTGGCGGTATCTCTCTAGTTCCTCTTCTGCCCGCCTACGCTCGGTGATGTCTCGGACGATCACCAGGTCGGCAGGCTTTCCCTGGTACGTAACCACACCTGCGTTCAGCTCGACATGTACCTTGCCGCCGTCCTTACGCCTCAATACTGTTTCGTAGAGCGGGGTGACTTCCTCACCTGCCATACGTCGCTGGTAGCGAGCGGCCACTTTCGGGAGCTCGTCAGGATGGACGTAGTCGGTAAAGGGAGTGCCAATAATCTCCTCCACGGCGCCACCCCACATCTCTGCCAAACGCAGGTTGCCATATTTGACCATTGTGTCCTGAATGATGCAAATACCGTCATTGGCTCGCTCAACCAGGTGGCGATATTTCTCCTCGCTCTCCCGCAGCGCTTCCTCGGCTTGCTGGCGTTGGGCGATTTCGCGTCGGAGTGATTTATTGGCGGCACGCAGTTCGGCGGTGCGTTCCTGTACCTTGTCTTCCACTTCGTCGTATGCCTTCCGCAATGCTTCCTGTCCCTGTCGGAGTTCGGTGATGAGCGCACTGCGAATCTGCTCTTGCTCGGTCAGGATGGTCTCACGGGCCTGCTGGAAAAAGCCAGCCGCCACCCCGCCAAGCAGCTCAGCCAGGCGAGGCTGCAGCGCGGTAATCTGATGGGCGGGCAGACCCTCGACGAGCTGGCGCGCCAGTATTTCTTGCGTTTGGCCCAAGACTGCGGGTTGAAGGTAGTGTAAGCTGGCCAGTGACGCGCCAATGGCCTCAGCCTGGCCGCGCTCGAAGGGCTCGGTGAGCAGCAGGGCCATGGCTTGGTCGGTCAATTCGACCAGGCGCTGGCGCACTTCGGCCGTGCTGAGAGACACGAAACCCGTTCGGGCAATAGCCTTGTGCCAATCGTCGGCAATGGCCTGACGACGACTGAGCAACGCCTGGTGGAGTTGGGCCCTGTCCTCTGTGTTCATGCGCTTACCTCCCCTCACGTTTCACGCTTCACGCTTCACGCCTCACGTTTCACGCCTCACGTTTCAAACCTTGCGCCCTACTCCACCCCAGGTGAGTGACCGTTCTGGCCAGTCGAGGAAAACGTCGTCCGGCCCTTCTGGTCGCCAGAGCGAGAGGTAGACCAGCCCTGGTTCGACCACTTCGAGCTCCTCGAACAATTCTCGGATTTGAGCCTGGGAGCGGTATTTAGGGGGAGTAGGTGTGCCTTTACCGATCTCTTCTACTTGCTTTATAACCTCAGAGGGAGCGTTGTCGTATGTACCGTGGGAAATGGCAATGTAACTGCCCGGCACCAGGGCATGGCGCAGGGTGCGTACTGTGCCGATGGCCTGGTCGTCGTCCGTTACGAAATGGAGCATTGTCAGGAGCAGAACGGCCATCGGTTTGCTGAAGTCAAGCAAACTCCTGACCTCCACGTGGTTGAGAATCTGCTCCGGCTGGCGGACATCGCCTCGGATGGCGGTGGCGTTGGGGTTGTCTTTCAGTATGGCCTTGCTGTGGGCCACGGCGACGGGGTCTATGTCCATGTAGACGACGCGGGCGGCGGGATTGGCGTTCTGGGCTACCTCGTGGACATTGCCCACGGTCGGAATGCCGGAACCGATGTCGAGGAACTGGTCTATACCCTGAGTGGCGAGGAAATTGACTACTCTGCGCAAAAAGGCACGGCAGGCCTGGGCGGCCAGCCGTGCGTCGGGATAGAGGGCGAACAATTTCTCGGCCATCAGCCGATCAATCTCAAAGTTGTGGTAGCCGCCCAGCGCGTAATCGTAAATGCGGGCCGCGCTGGGCCTATCCAACGCCACGCCCCCAGGCATCCAGGCATCTGTGTTCATTTCTCCTCCTCTATTTCGTTTGGTAAGCGTTCACGTGCCAGGCACTTTCAGTGGGACAAGTTGCCAACTTGTCCTACAAGCCAGGTGAGATCGCTCAATCGCTCGGCTATTCGCAAGTGCCTGGCACGTTGAGGCTCGTCCCTGCTATTCACCTGAACAGTTGTCTCGTTTGAAATCCAGGAAGCGATAGCCCACGCCCCGCTCGGTGAAGATGTACCTGGGGTTGGACGGATCCGGCTCGATCTTCTGGCGCAGGTAGGTGATGTAAAGACGCAAAAGGTGGGTGTCGTCTCGATAAGCGTAGCCCCAGACCTTGGAGAGCAGCGTCTCGTGGGTCATCAACCAGCCGGCGTTGTTGACCAGGTGATAGAGCAGGCGATACTCGGTGGGGCGCAGCTTTAGCCTCTCGCCGCGCACGATGACCTCCCGCCGATTGAAGTCAATGGATAGCTCGTCGTCAATTTTGAGGACGGTCTTCTCAACCGGCGTCGGCATCTCCGTGCGGCGCAGCACGGCCTTGATGCGGCTGGAGAGCTCCCTGGGGCTGAAGGGCTTGGTGACGTAGTCGTCGGCTCCCAGCTCCAGGCCATGCACCTTGTCCTTCTCCTCGGCCTTGACGGTGAGCATGATGACCGGCACGTTCGACACCTCGCGGATGCGCTCCAGGGTCTCGAAACCGTCCATCTCCGGCATCATCACGTCCAGCAAGACCAGATCGGGCAGCTCCTCGCGGACTTTTTTCAGAGCCTTCAGGCCGTCGGAAGCCTCGACAACCCGATACCCCTCCAACTCCAGATTCAAGCGGATAAACTTGATCATTCGCGGCTCATCGTCTACGATCAGGATGAGCTTCTCTTCGGCCGAAACCATGTCCAGGTCCTCTCTTTGAATGGTCTTATCATACTACGCTGAGGCAAAATTGTCAACCGCCCTTAGCAAGGTGCCGGGCACTTGCGGATAGCCGACCGATGAACACGTTTGCCCGGCCTGGAGATGCGGTAGCCCTCGGGGAAGCCAATGGAAGTGCCTGGCACCTGAACGCTTTCCGCGCTTGAAATGTGGGGGATTCCTGGTATAATATCTTCTTGCTTGTCTGGAGGATGCCATGTACTTCGTGGGGATAGACATCGGCGCGCTGACGGTCAAGGCGGTGGTATTGGACGGGACCGGGATGGTTATCGCCAGCGATCTGGCCAGGTCCAGACACGACAGTCGCCAGGTCGCCGCACGGTTGGTGGAGGGATTGTTGGTTCGAGAGGGCATCGCTGCCGAGGACGTAGGCTACACGGTGGTCACTGGCTACGGGCGAGTGACGTACGAGGCAGCGAACGAGGAGGTCTCGGAGATCACCTGCCACGCTCGAGGCGCGATACACCTGTTTCCCACTGCGCGCACGGTCATAGACATCGGCGGGCAGGATAGCAAGGTGATCAGGGTGCATCCCCAGGGATACGTCACCGACTTCGCCATGAACGACAAGTGCGCCGCCGGCACGGGCCGCTTCCTGGAGGTTATGGCCGAAGCGCTGGAGGTGGGGGTCGAGGAGCTGGGCCCCCTCTCCCAGCAGTCCCGGCACCCGGTCACCATCTCCAGCACCTGCACCGTCTTCGCCGAGTCGGAGGTCATCGCCCAGATGAGCCGGGGAGCCCCCAAGGCCGACATCGTGGCCGGCCTCCACGCGGCCATCGCCAGCCGGGTGGCGGGGCTGGCAGGACAGGTGGGCCTGGAGGAAGCGGTAGTCATGACCGGCGGCGTAGCCCAGAATATCGGCGTGGTGAGGGCTCTGGAAAAGCAAACAGGCTTACCTATCCACTTGCCGCCCGAACCACAACTTGTGGGTGCGTTGGGGGCGGCACTGTTGGCCTACGTGAAACGTCAAACGTGAAACGTGAAACGTCAAACGTGAACTGCGCGACGCATCACGCATCACGCATCACGAATCACGCATCACGAATCACGCATCACGCATCACGCATCACGAATCACGCATCACGTCTTATTGCCTCCGGCACTGGAAGATGGTATAATAAAAGCCGTGTTGGCAAGAGGAGGTAAGCAAATGAGTACCATCTACGAGGCTATCGCCGAGGCCGTTCGTCGGAGGGAGGCGGTGGCTCTGGCGACCATCGTCCAGACCCGCGGCTCGACGCCCCGCCAGGTGGGCACCAAGATGCTGATTCGACCCGACGGCACCAGCACGGGCACCGTCGGGGGAGGGGCACTGGAGGCAGCTATCATCGAGGCCGCCCAGGAAGCTTTGTGCGAGGGCAAATCGCGCCTGGTCCACTACGGCTTGCGCGCCGATCAGCACGAGCAAGACCTGGGCGTCTGTGGGGGAGACCTGGACGTCTTCGTTGACGTGATCGCCCTGCAGCTCACCCTGTTGCTCATCGGGGCCGGCCACGTGGCCGTCCCTCTGGGCAAGCTGGCCCACCTGTTGGGATTCCGCATCGTGGTCTTCGACGACCGCGCCGAGTACGCCAACCGCGATCGCTTCCCCCAGGCCGAGGAGGTGCTGGTAGAGGATTTCGAGACCGGTTTGAGGGCACTCGATATAACCCCAAACACCTGGGTCGTCATCGCCACCCGTAGCCACGAGAGTGACGCCACGGCGCTGCGAGCGGTTATTGAGTCCCCGGCAACTTACATTGGGCTGCTGGGCAGCCGGCGCAAGGTGAGCCTGATCTTCAAGGCCCTGCGGGAGGAGGGGGTGGAGGAGGAGCAGTTGGCACGGGTGTATGCTCCAGTGGGCTTAGACCTGGGGGCCGAGACGCCTGAGGAGATAGCTCTCAGCATCATGGCCGAGATCATCATGCTGCGCCAGGGTGGTAAGGGTCAGCCGCTGAGCGCCAGGAAGGGCACACTCAAGGTGCCAGGCACTTCCGAAAAGGTTGTCTGTCCGAACGCCGAAGTGCCTGGCACCTAAGTTAAGGAATAGCTTCCCTTGTCGTATACCATCAACACCACAGCCCAACGCCACCTGAGGCGCAATTTTAGCCTGGGAGTGCTGAACGGTGTTTTCTTCAATTTATTCGTTGCCCTGCTGGACCCCTCTCTGGTGCTGAGCTGGTTCGTCAGCCAACTGACCACCTCCAACTTCCTCATCGGTCTGATCATGCCCATCCAAAATGGGGGCTGGTTCCTGCCCCAGTTCCTGGTCTCTGGCTATCTGCAAAGGCGCCAGCGCAAACTGCCCTTCTACGCTTGCATGGCTGGAGTGAGAGTGGTGATCTGGGGGCTGATGACCCTGGGCGTGTTCCTCATCAAGGATGCCACTGTTCTCCTCGCGGTCTTTTTTGTCCTGCTCACTGCTTACAGCCTGGCGGCAGGTCTGGATGGCCTGTCCTTCATGGACATCGTGGCTAAGACCATCCCGCCCACGCGACGCGGTGCATTCTTTGCCTGGCGTCTCTTTCTGGGAGGACTCTTGGCCCTGGGTGGGAGCCTGGCAGTTAAATACATCCTCGATGAACGGCGCGGCCTCGCTTTCCCCGACAATTATGCCCTCCTTTTCCTGCTATCCTTCTTTACCCTCTGCGTAGCTTTAGGTAGTTTCACCTTAGTGGTGGAGCCCCTCGAACCGGTCAACGAGGAAAGGGTGCCCCTGGGCAGGCAATTCAGGCGGGCTTTGGACTTGCCGCGTCGAGACGGAAACTACCGGCGCTTCTTGGCCATGCGCCTGCTGCTGATGGGGGCGGAGATAGCCACTCCCTTCTACATCATCTACGCCAAACGGGTTCTCTCCGTGCCGGCGAGCATGGTGGGGGTCTATTTGGCCGGGACCACCCTGGCCAGCTTCGCCTCCAACCTGGTGTGGGGCCGTATCAGCGACCGGCGGGGCAACAAGTTGCTCGTTGTCCTGGCCAACTCACTGGGGCTGTTTATACCTCTCGTGGCTCTATCCATCGCGCCTCTGACCGCTCTGTCGCCTGGGCTGAGGGAGTTCGCGCCAGGCCTTTTCGCCCTCGTTTTCGTCCTATCAGGCGGTTCCAAGTCAGGAGGCATGATCGGCAACTTGAATTTTCTGCTGGAGATTGCCCCGGCTGCCGATCGGCCCCTCTACATCGGCTTCACCAACACCATCCTGGGAATGGCCTTGTTGGCCTCATCTGTGGGTGGGCTCATCGTAGACGTGGCAGGCTTCACCGTGCTTTTCTCGTTGGCCCTGGCCCTTTATGCCTCGGCCCTTTTCCTGACCTTGAGGTTGCAGGAGCCAAGGATTTTCGATTTGCGATTGGCGACTTCCGATTTCTAAATCGAAGATCGAGTGCCTATTGCAGTTGCTAATTGACGTGGAAGAGAAACCGATGCTTGAAGACATCCTGGTAGTGATCAAAGGGGGAGGCGACCTGGCCAGCGGTGTGATCCATCGCCTGCACCGGGCAGGAATGCAGGTCGTGGTCACCGAGCTGGCTCAGCCGACGGTCATCCGTCGGGCGGTGGCCCTGGCCTCTGCGGTCTACGAAAGGCAAGTGGAAGTCGAGGGATTGGTGGCCCGGCTGGTCGAAAGCGATGAGGAGATACGCACGGCCCTGGCTGCGGGTCAGGTTCCCGTGGTCGTAGATCCCCGTGCCGAGGTGATAACCCGACTGCATCCCGTTGCGGTCGTGGATGCCATCATGGCCAAGCGCAACACCGGGACCAAAATCACTGACGCGCCCATCGTCATTGGCCTGGGGCCGGGCTTCACCGTTGGCGTGGACGTCCACGCGGTGATCGAGACCAATCGCGGGCACAACCTGGGGCGGGTGATCCTGTCGGGCAGCGCGGAGCCGGACACCGGCACACCCGGGCCGACGATGGGCTACACCGTCGAGCGGATGCTCCGTGCCCCCTGCGAGGGCACCTTCACCGGCCAGCGGCGCATTGGCGACCTAGTAGAGGCGGGCGAGGTCGTGGCCTCCGTCGCTGGTCAGCCCGTCGTGGCCAAGATCGCGGGCGTGCTGCGAGGGCTGCTGGCCGATGGGCTGCCCGTTAAGGCCGGCATGAAAGTGGGCGACGTAGACCCAAGCGGCGTGCGAGAGCACTGTTTCACCATCTCCGACAAGGCTCGGGCCATTGGGGGAGGGGTGCTGGAAGCTGTCCTGTACCTACTCAAAGCCGCCCATTGGTCAGCAAAGTAGCTGCTGTGGCATAGACCATGAAACGTGAAGACGTGATGCGTGAACAGCCATTCACGTTTCACGCTTCACGCATCACGATGGCCCATTTGTCATCCAACGCCGATAGTGATAAAATAACCCCATGTTCAAATCATCTTCACAGGTGATCCGAGCTATGCAGGAAGCAATGATCAGACTAAAGCGAAACTGGACTCAGGTGGCGCTGGTGGCGGTGCTGTTGGTCGCTGCTGCCTTGCGCTGCTACAACATCAACTGGGACGACGGCAAGCTGACCCATCCGGACGAACGCTCGACGGTGGCCTTCTACGCCCCGACGATGCGTTTGCCGACGGACTGGTCAACGGCGTTGGATCCCCGCAAGTCCACTTTCAACCCTTTCTGGGACCTCCACGGCCAACATCGGCGGAGCTACACCTACGGCCACTTCCCCCTATACTTGCTGACCATCACCGCCAACCTGGCCCACCACCTGGCACCTGTGGCGGAGCGTCTCGGTGCTTCTCCTGAGACTGTGCAGACCCTGGCCACGCTCAACGGCACGCCGGGCTTCGCCTACGTGGGCCGCTTCCTCATGGCCCTGGCCGACACCTTCACCGTCTACCTGGTCTACCTGATCGCCCGCCGCCTCTACGGACAGAAGGCCGGGCTGCTGGCGGCGGCTCTCTCCGCTTTCACCGTCACCCAGATCCAACTGGCTCACTTCTTCGCCGTTGATCCTATATCCACCACTTTCACCTTGCTGGCCCTGTACGGCGCGATGCTGATGGTGGAACGCCGCACGGCAGGCGCGGCGGCCCTCACTGGCGTTGGCGCTGGACTGGCCATCGCTTCCAAGTTCAGCGCGCTGCCAGTCCTGGCCGCGCCGGTGGTGGCTGTTCTCATCATCTGGTGGCAGTCAAAGCAGGCCGGACAAACCGATTGGACTCAGGCTTTGCGGCACGTGCTGGTCGCCTTTGTCGTCGCCTTCCTGGTTTTTGCCGTCACCTCACCTTTCGTCTTCCTCGACTGGAGCAGCTTTGTGCGGGCGGTGATCGAGGAGCAAGGGGCCATGGCCAGCGGCCGGGCAGATATGCCCTTCACTCGCCAGTACCGTGGCACCACCTCTTACCTCTATCACATCGAGCAGCAACTGCGCTGGGGGATGGGGTGGCCGCTGGGCATCGTGGCCTTTCTCGGTTTGGGCTGGGTGCTGGTGCGGACCCTCCTGCGGCGAGCCAGGCCAGGCGAGCTGATCATGCTCTCGTGGATCGTGCCCTACTTCGGCGTAACCGGCCTCTTCCTGGCCAAGTTCATGCGCTACATGGTGCCGGTCGTGCCGCTGTTTATCGTGATGGGGGCGGGTATGCTGGTGAGTGGGTATTGGGTATTGGATATTAGATATTCTCGGCGAATACCAAATATCCAATATCTAATATCCAATATCCAATATCTAGTAGCAGGCATCGTGCTGCTAGGGACGATTTTCTGGTCCCTGGCCTTTGTCTTTGGTGTCTATGGCACAGAACACACCTGGATCACGGCCTCGCGCTGGATCTACGAGAACGTGCCCGATGGCTCGGTGCTGGCCACGGAGCACTGGGACGATGACTTGCCGCTCGGTTTGCCTGAGCCGGGGGCGAATATCGGGTCGCACGGGTATCGGCTGGTCGAGTTGCCCATGTACGAGGACGACAATGAGCAAAAGTACCACCTGCTCCGCTCGCGGCTGGGCGAGGCGGACTACATCGTGCTGTCCACCAACCGCCTGTACGGGGCTATCCCGCGCCTGCCAGAGCGCTATCCCCTGAGCACCAGGTACTATCAACTCCTCTTCGCCGGGGAACTGGGCTTCGAGAAGGTGGCCGAGTTCACCACCTACCCTCGCCTGGGCCCCTTCGTCTTTAACGACGATGCCGCTGACGAGAGCTTCACCGTCTACGATCATCCCAGGCCCATCGTCTTCCAGAAGGTGCGGGAGCTGAGCGACATGGAGTGGGATTCGCTGTTGGGCGGAAGCTGGGACGAGGCCATCCGTGGCTACGTGGGCGCGCCGACGCCCCTGGCTCGTCTCTGGGGCGTTACTTCGCGGCCTTCGCCACCCCCCAGCGAATCCAAAGAAGGCAAAACGCTGCTCCTGGATGGGCCAGTGGATCAACTGCCCGTCGTTGATGACTTCCGCTGGAACGGCCTGGCCAACCGTTATCATCTGTTCGGTGTCATCTGCTGGTGGCTGGCTCTGGTCTTGATAGGGCTGGTGGCCTGGCCGGTGACCTTCGTCCTCTTCCGTAACTTCTCGGACCGCGGCTACATCCTGGCCAAGAGCCTGGGCCTGATCATCGTGGCCTATCTGGTGTGGCTCCCGGCCAGCCTGCGTCTGCTGCGAAACAGCCTGCCTGCCATCGTATTGGCCCTGGCCCTTCTTTCTCTCCTTTCGCACCATCTCTTCCGACGCCACCGAGAGGCCATGATCGCTTTCTGGCACGAAAAGAGGCGGCTGATTCTGATCAACGAAGCGCTCTTCGCGGCGGCTTTCCTGCTTTTCGTCGTCATCAGGATGCTCAACCCCGACCTGTGGCAGCCGTGGCTGGGTGGCGAGAAGCCCATGGAGTTCGCCTTCCTGAACGCTATCCTCAAGAGCCCCTACTTTCCGCCCTACGATCCCTACTACGCGGGTGGGTACATAAATTACTACTATTACGGCCAGTTCATCGTGGGCCTGGTGATCAAGCTGACCGGCGTCATGCCCTCGGTGGCCTTCAACCTGGCCATCCCGATGCTGTTTGCCCTGACGGTGGGGAATGCTTTCTGTGTGGGGTATAACCTGGCCAGGGAAACTAAAGGAACTGGGGGAACTCAGGGGAACTCTTTACCATCCTCCGGCTCCTCTGTTTCCTCTCGCCCTCTCGTCTCCGGGCTGTTGGCAGCAGTCTTCGTGGCGGTGCTGGGCAACCTGGACGGAATGGTGCATCTAGCCGCGAGGCTGGGTCAGTTGAGCGGCTCCAGCTTCAGAAGCAGCATCCCTGGCCTGGATGGGCTGGTGAGAGTTTGGCCAGGCCTGGTGAAGCTCATCCAGGGCCAGCCGTTGCCGCCTCTGGACTACTTCGCTCGCACCCGCGTCATCGAGGGCACCATCAACGAGTTCCCCTACTTCAGCTTCCTGTTCGCCGACCTGCACCCCCACATGATCGGGATACCGTTTACCATTCTTGTGTTGGCTCTAGCACTGAACATTGTTTCAAGGGACAAGGGACAAGGGACAAGGGGCAAGTTTCCAATCTCCAATATCCAATATCCAACATCCATCCTCCAACTTCTAACCTCCAGCCTATGCCTGGGCGCTCTGGCCGTGATTAACACCTGGGACTTGCCGACTTATCTGGGCCTCCTTGCTGCCGCCTTCCTCCTTCGGGAGAGGTTGATTCGTGGTAAATGGAAGCTCGCCAGGCCTGCGATTTTGACCATCCTCGTCGGCGGCCTGAGCCTGTTGCTCTACCGGCCCTTCTTTGCCCATTACCAGGCCCTCTACGTCGGCCTGGGCCTGGCCATCACCAGAGGGAAGACGGACCTGGCGTCGTTCCTCACCGTGTGGGGCTTTTTCCTGTTCATCGTCGTCACCTTCTTGCTGGTGGAGCTGGTGCGACAGCGGAGCAGGCTGGGGGTGCTGCGCTTCGTGCGGCTGGTGTTAGGTCGGTGGGAGGTGTTGCCCCACCTGGCCGAGCTTTACAAGGCTTTGGTGCATCGCCAGACCTCGAGCTATCTCCTGTCCATCTACAGCCTGGGAGGCGTGCTGCTGCTGGCGGTGGCGCTGGCCGCTCTCAAGTTCGGGGTGCTGGCCTTCGTGTTGCCCCTGGTGATCGCGGCCCTGCTGCTCCTGTTGCGCGACGATGCCTCGCCGCAGGAGCTTTTCGTCTCCTTGCTGGTGTTCACCGGGTTGCTGGTGGCGATGGGCTGCGAGGTAGTGTATCTCAAGGATCACCTGGGCGGCGACCAGACCTGGTGGCGCATGAACACCATCTTCAAGTTCTACATCCAGGTGTGGGTGATGCTGGGCATCGCCACGGCGGTGGCCCTGCCCCGCCTGTGGGCCAGATTGAGGCTTTGGCCATCGGCTGGTCGGCGGCGAGCCTGGGCTGCTGGTTTGGCCTTCCTGTGCTTTGCCAGTTTGCTCTATCCCGTCGTCTACACCCCGGCGCGGGTGGACGACCGCTTCCCTGGGGCCAGGCCGCCGGTGGGCACCCTGGATGGGATGGCCTTCATGACCGTCGGCGCCTACACCTGGCCCGAGAACAACCGTATCGAGCTGAGATACGATTACCAGGCCCTGCAGTGGCTGCTGGACAACGTCAAGGGCACCCCCGTCGTGGCCGAGGCCGCCCTGCCCTATTATCGTGAGGGCGGCTTGCGCGTCGCCACCTATACGGGGCTGCCCACCCTGTTGGGCGCCCACCAGAGCGAGCAGCGCTACGCCTCGCAGGTGGGCGAGCGCGATGGCCAGGCCCGCGATTTCTTCAATACCTCCGACGTCTCCCGTGCCCTCCAACTCATCCGCGACCTGCGCATTTCTTACATCTACGTGGGCCAGTTAGAGCGCGCCGTCTACGACCCCGCCGGTCTGGCCAAGTTTGATCGGATGCGGGAAGAGGGGTATCTGGATTTGGTGTATGAGAACGAGAAGGTGAGAATCTATAAGGTGAAAGGAGTGAAAGACAATGCATACAGAACAAGACATTCTGACAGGTATTGACCTGATGCGACACAAGATCGAACATCTGGAGACGAAGGTAGACGAGATACACGCTATCCTTGAGTATCTGCTGCTCATCATCCCGCCTGTGATCTTCACCATGCCCGACGGAAGTCAGCGACCTTTTCGTCCTAACAGACCGGTCTCGCGGCAGACGCTGGCCACCATGGCGCGGGTGGAAGAGATGTCTCAGGCGCGGCGTCACCTGCTGGCCGAGGAGCGGACGAAGGTCTTCTTGCAGAACATAGAACGGGCACGAGCTGAGGCCATCCGCAAGGGCATTGCCATAGACGACGAGCGGGAGGCCGCCATTGGAGACTGAACGACAGTATCTGCGGGCAGTCTTCGATACGAACATCTTCGTGGCCGCTCGCTTTAGTCCTAACCACCCTCACCCTCACTGCCTGCCTCTGGCCAACACCGCTGCCCTCTGCTTGGAGCGGCAACCATTGGAATCACTGACCGCGCTGAACAGCACTGAGGTCACTGAACGTAGCGCTATCCTCAGCGCCTTCAGTGCCCTCAGCAGCATCAGTGGTTCAACCCCGCCGGCCTGGCCAGGTTCGAGCGGATGCGGGAAGAGGCGAGCTTCTTTGTGGTGTATAGTGTGATTATAGGCGACGGGAAGTGAAAAGAAACAAGCTATGGTGCTTGCTAATGGCGCTGGGGGTAATCTTGCCACTGACGACTTGTATGCTGCAGTCCACACCGGTGACCCCGATGCCCACATCCACAGCGGCGCCACCATTTACCAATACGCTGCCACCCACTGACACGGCAAGACCACCGGCGCCGACGTTTATACCGCCTATCAGAATGCAAATATTCCGAGAGCTGGTGGCGGTTCAAGGCAGCGGTGTTTGGTACACAGACGCCTGCGAGGAGATAGCGCGACGGTGGGGAATCACGGTAGATGCTGTCAAGGCAATTGACGTAGAGGGTATTGAGAAGGGCTGGCTGATGCCGACGCCGCAGGCGACACCTACGCCTGGCCCACCGACAGCGACACCGGTGCCGACGCTGACTATAGAAGAGCAGTTGGCACAGGGCTTGCATGCGCCGTGGGCAGCGCAAGATTGGGAGGAGGTCATAAGGTTAGTCAAACAGATCCTGGCCATCAATCCTGACTACGATGACATGGTGCAGAAGCTGTACGCGGCCCATGTCAACTACGGGCGTCAATTTGCCGCCGAAGGCAATCTTGCGGAAGCGAGGTGGGAGTTCATCCGCGCCTTGGAGGTTAAACCCGATGGAGGAGAGGCCGTAGTAGAGTTGTGGATATTGGCTGGTAGAACGCCTGGGCCGCTGATTGTCCCAACAGCTTTACCTATTCCACTGACACCGACCCAGGTCCTGCCAGTGATGACCGTAGCCCTACCCCAGGCCCAAGTTGTGCGGGTTATTGACGGTGACACCATTGAGGTCTCTATCGGCGGCAAGACTTATAGGGTGCGTTACATCGGGATTGACACACCGGAGATTGGAGAATGGATGGGGCCAGAAGCTGCGGCGAAGAATAAGGAGTTGGTCGGCGGCAAGGTGGTGGGGTTAGAGAAAGATGTCTCCGAAACCGACAGATATAGACGGCTCCTGCGCTATGTTTGGGTTGGGAATCTGATGGTCAACGCTGAGCTGGTTCGGCTCGGTTGTGCGCAAGTCAGCACATATCCGCCAGACGTTAAATATGTTGACCTCTTTTTGCAGCTACAGCGCGAAGCACGCCAAGCTGGACGAATGTGTGGACTACTCCCTACGCCTCCGCCGCCTACCCAACCGTCACCCTCTTTCTGTGACTGTTCAGGCGACATCTACAACTGCTCGCACTTCAGCACTCACGCTGAAGCCCAGGCTTGCTATGAGTATTGCAAATCGTTGGGGCGCGGGGATATACACCGCCTCGATGGCGATAACGATGGCATAGCTTGTGAATCTCTACTGTGAACCGAGTTGCTGAGCATCCCCGGCTTTGAGGTAGCCTTCCAGCGCGCCGTCCAGCAAGCGGAAAGCGGAGAAGTGGTGCGCTTCGAGGATATCCGCCGCGATGTATGAGATTTGGCTGAGAGGAGATGAGAGTGGCTATTTTGCTTCCGCTTTTTATTTGGTGGTTGATCATAGAAATCCTGGGCCTGGCAGCCCTGCCGCTCGCCTATCGGCTGTTCAGGAATTTGCCCGATAGGGGCTATGCCTTCGCCAGGCCGCTGGGCATCCTCTTGACCAGCTATGTCCTGTGGATCGGGGCCAGCTTCGGCTTCCTGCGCCACAGTTGGGGAGGTATCGTCTTCTCGATCCTGGTGGTGGCTGTATTCTCCTGGTGGTTCTACTCCAGGGAAAACCGAGGGTTGGCCAGCTTCTTGCGCGGGAACAGGCGCGTAGTCATAGCCAACGAGGTCCTCTTCGCCCTGGCCTTCGTCCTCTTTGCTATCTACCGCGCCTACAACCCGGAGATCATGGGCACCGAGAAGCCCATGGAGTTCGCCTTCCTCAACGCCATCCTGCGCAGTGACACCTTTCCTCCCCACGACCCCTGGCTTTCCGGCTTCGGCATCAGCTATTACTACTTCGGCTACCTGATGATGGCCATGCTCACCAGGCTGTCGGGTGTGGCCTCTGCTGTGGCCTTTAACCTGGCCATCGCGCTCCTGTTCGCTCTGACTGTTACGGGAGCCTACGCGCTGGTGTATAACCTCATCCAGGGAGCGGAGGAGCGGAGGAGCAGCGGAGCAAGGGAACAAGGGAGCAGGGGAGCAGGGGAGCAGGGGGGCAGGGGAGACTCAGTGACTCGTTACTTAGTTCCCATCTTGGGTCCCCTCTTTGTGGCGGTCATGGGCAACCTGGAGGCTATCTTCGAGGTGCTGTACTCCAAAGGGCTGGGCTCGGCGGGGTTCTGGCATTGGCTGGACATAAAAGAGCTGGTGAGCAGGGGGCAGGTCACCGGCAGGTGGTTCGATCTGGGCGGGGGATGGTGGTGGTGGCGCGCCTCCCGCGTCATCCACGACAAGGACCTGCTGGGCAACAGCATGGAAGTCATTGACGAATTCCCCTTCTTCAGCTTCATGCTGGGCGACATGCACCCCCACGTGTTGGCTTTGCCTTTTGTGCTGTTGGCACTGGCCCTGGCGCTCAATGTACTCAGGCAAGGGAGCAGGGGAGCAGAGGAGCAGAGGAGCAGGGGAGCAGAGGAGCAGGGGAGCAGAGGAGCAGGGGAGCAGGGGAGCAGGGGAGCAGAGGAGCAGAGGAGCAAGGGAGCAGGTTTCCAATATCTAATATCCAATATCCAACTTCCAATATCCAATATCCAATATCCAATCATCTACGCCCTCTGCCTGGGAGCGCTGGCTTTTCTCAATACCTGGGACTTCCCCATCTACCTGTTGGTGGTGGCGATGGCCTACGGGATGCAGCGCTACGGAGACTATGGGAAAGTCAACTGGGCTTTGGTGAGAGAGGTCGCCTGCACAGCCATTGGACTGGGTCTCCTGGGCGGCATCCTCTACCTGCCCTTCTACATCGGCTTCCAGTCGCAGGCCGGAGGTGTCCTGCCCAATCTCTTCAACCCCACCAGGCTGCACCAGTACCTGATCTTCTTCGGGCCGTTCGTGTTCGTCGTCGTTGGCTTTGTAGCGCTGGTGACGAAGCGGTTGAGAGCCGAGGTTGAGAGCAGGAATCTGGTGAGTAGCGGCTTGAACGCTCTGTTTTGGACTATCTTTCTGCCACCTTTGGCCGCCCTGGGCTCCGTCGCTCTGGTCATGTTAACCGCCCGAGGGCAGGCCTTCCTGCGCGGCATCATGGAGAACGAGGTGGTCCGGCAGCAGATCGGCGGGGCCGATTGGGCCTCGTTGCTCAGGAAGCTCATCACCATCCGGCTTGGCAATCCCTGGACCTGGTTGTTCCTGGCCCTGTTGATCGCCTGGGTCCTCGCCCTGCTGTGGAGGAAATTGCGAAGTAGAATCGCAGACTCGAGCACGCTGTTCGTGCTGCTCATCATCGCCACCGGCCTGGTGCTCACCCTCAGCGTGGAGTTCGTCTACCTGCGGGATACCTTCGGCACGCGCATGAACACCGTGTTCAAGTTCTACTACCAGGCCTGGGTGCTGCTGGCCCTGGCCAGTGCCTATGGGGTGTACTACATCGTCAAAAGAGCGAGGGGATTAGGGCGGGCACTGTTCCTGGGAGGTGTTGCAGTGCTCGTCGCCCTGGGCATGATCTACCCTCTGGCCGCCGGATTCGACAAGGCCGGCGGTTTTGCTCCCGAACCGACCCTGGACGGCCTGGCCTGGGTGCGACGACACTCTCCCGACGAGTACGCCGCCGTTCAATGGCTCAACCAGAACGTGCCGGGCACACCAGTCATCCTGGAGGCCACGGGCGGCTCCTTCACTGAGTACGGGCGGGTCTCCAGCCGCACGGGGTTGCCTACGCTGCTGGGCTGGGGCGGCCACGAGCTGCAGTGGCGGGGGAGCTACGAGGAACCAGGCAAGCGCGAGCCGGACATCAATACGATCTACAGCAGCCTGGACTCCCAGCACGTCTTGACGCTATTGGAAAAGTATGATATAACTTATATCTACGTTGGCCCGTTGGAGCGAGGCAAGTACAGCCCGGCGGCCCTGGCCAAATTCGACCGCTTCATGGACGTGGCTTTCCAGCAGGGGAATGTGACCATTTATACACGGCGTCCGTAGATGGTGTAGTTAAGCGGTGGCCCGAAAATCGGTGCGGTGATAACGTAGGCAACATAAGTGCCTTTTGAGACCAATTGTGGGCAAAGTAATGGGTAGCAAAGTATTTAAGACTGGAACTAACATGCGCTTCTCGCTGAAACGAGCGGTGTTTCTGATAGGCATGGGGATTTTGTTGTCAACTGCTTGCACTACACTAATGCCTGCACGGGTAAAAGAAGAACCAACGCAAGAGGGATTTGCGATTTATCTGCTTGCTCAGAGAATGTCCCCTAATGAGGTGCTGAAAGCTGATCTCAGCAGTCTTGAACTTGAAGATAAGCCTATTCTGTCCGCTGATGATATCATCACATACTCGAAGGATACTCATGAAATCGAATTGACCGTCCGTGCCTACCAGAGACTGAAACGACTTAAAGTTCCAACGTCAGGTATACCTTTCGTGGTCTGTGTTGATCGTCGTCCTATCTATAGCGGCGCATTCTGGGTGGGCTATTCCTCTATGAGTTTCCATGGTGTTGCGATTGATGTACTCTATGCTACGCAGAATCATCCTATTCGAATACAACTTGGTTATCCTGCATCACTGGAAATGTTCATAGGAGAGGATCGAAGGTCTGACCCTCAGATATTGCAGTCGTTGGAGCAAGTTGGCAAATTGAAGTAAACGTTACGGTAGTGAGTGGAATGGAACGAGCCGCCGCCTAATGAGCGGATGGGGCGACCATGTTGATCGCGGGCATTTATGACGTTGAGGTAGCCTTTAGGGTTGAGGTCTAGAGGTGTTCCGGCGATTATGACTGCGCGGCGGCTAATCCGCATGCTGTTGGGGAGAAGGAACGGAGGGATGACTGTAGCAAAACGCACTAGGGAGAGAGCAAGGCAAGCTGTCAAGCCGTCGCCATTGACGGTAGAGGTGGCCCTCTATTTCATCATCGCTGTGATGGCAGTGGGCCTGCGCCTGTATAAGCTGGGCGACCGGCCCATGCAGGCTGGCGAAGCGGCCCAGGCATTGGCGGCCTGGCGCCTGGCACAAGGCTTGCCCCAGGAGGCAACGCTGGGGCAACACAGCCCTCTCCTCTTCACCAGCAACCTGCTCCTCTTCGCTTTGTTCGGGGCCAGTGACTTTCTGGCGCGGCTCGTGCCGGCTCTCAGTGGAGCACTGCTGGTGATCGGGCCTTACTTCCTGCGCCAACGCCTGGGGCGGTTGGGCGCGCTCGCGGCCTCGTTTGTCCTGGCACTTTCACCCTCAGCCCTCTTCTTCTCCCGCTATCTGGGCGGCGAGATCGTCGTCGCGGCCTGCGCTCTGGTCATAGCCTGGGGGCTGTTCGAGTATCTCGATCAGAGGCAACCCAAGCACTTGTACGTGGTAGCAGTGGCCCTGGCCCTGGCCTTGAGCGCAGGCGCAGGGACGTACACCTTCGTCTTTGTCGTCGCTACCTTCGGGCTGGTACTCGCTTTGGCCGACAGGTTCTCGGGCCCCAGCGAGTACTGGCAGAGGATTCTCGACACCTGGCGGGCAGCGCGCGGGACCAACGGTCTGCTCAGGGATTGCGCCGCCTTGTTCGTCCTCGTCTTGGTCCTGGTTTGCACAGGGTTCCTGCTTCGACTCTCAGGCTTGCAGGATGGCATAGACCTGTTCTCTGGCTGGCTGGCGGCTTTCCGGCCGCGAATGGGAGGCCATCCATGGCACTACCACCTCCAGTTGCTGCTTCTCTACGAGCCGCTGATTCTGGTGTTCGGCCTGGCGGCGGTGGTCTACTTGCTCCTGAGGCAACGTGACCCCCTCTCCCTATCGCTATTCGCCATTCGCCATTCGCCATTCGCCATTTTCCTGGCTTATTGGACGCTGGCGGCGTTCTTGGTCTACGCCCTGGCCAGCGGTCGAGGGCCGGGCGATGTCCTGCTGATGGTGTTGCCATTGGCTTTGCTGGCGGGCGCGTTCATTGGTCGTCTGCTCGACGAGCTGGTGGGGCGAGTTTCCTGGGTGCGGGAAGGTCTATTCGTGGCCGTGGCCTGTGCTATCGTCGTGTACTTGGGTCTTCAGTTGGGTGCTCACGTCGCCTTCGGTCGGCACGGCCACCTGTTTCTGGCTCTGGCGGCCGGTTTCGTTTTGATTGGCCTGCTTGTTCTCTGTTGGATCTCCTTTGGGCGGGAGCCAACCCTGCGGGCGGGCTGGCTGGTCCTGCTGCTCAGTGTGACCACCCTGACCGTGGGCAGCAGTTGCTATTTGAACTACCGGCGAGGCAGTGACCCCCGTGAGATCATGCTTGCTTCCCCCACCTCTCGTAACCTGTTCGACCTGCTGGAGACCTTAGAAAGGGTGTCCAGCCGAGAAACCGGCGATCCCAGGACCGTAGCCATGACAGTGCATCAGGGTGCGGGACCTGCCCTGGCCTGGCACCTGCGCGACTTCGACAACGTCAAATTCGTCGCCCAGCTCAGCCCTTCGGTGGATACACCAGTCGTCATCGCTCCGGCCGAGGAGCAGGAGCCGACCCTGGGCGCAGATTACAGTGGGCAAGACTTTGTGCTGTCGTCTTCCTGGAAGCCCCAGGGCCTCTCAGGGTCCAACCTGATGCGCTGGCTGTTCTATCGCCAGGCCCAAACGTCGGTGCAAACCGACAACGTGATTTTGTGGGTGAAGCAAGAGCTACTGCCGGAAGGCAGTGAATGAGTGATCAGTGACTTCACTACCCGACACGTGGAGAGAAACCAGGTTTTTGGGAAAAACCTGGTTTCTGACTGACCATCCGATCATCCGACCATCTGACCAACTACGAAAGGTGACTCCTATGCAAAAATCTCCATCCGAAAAAGATAGTTTTCTCGATACCCCTATCCGGGTTCTTTTCAACCTGAACTGGGAAACAACTCTCTACATCC
>VGOG01000024.1 GCA_016875995.1 Chloroflexota bacterium | reverse complement strand
AGGCAGCCCGCAACTCCTGCTCCCTCACCTTGGCAGCCTCCTCTGGGCCCATACCCTCGATTCCCGCCTCACCTCGTGTGGCGCACAGCAGCGAGACCTCCACCCCTTCAGCGGCATACCTAGCTAGCGTCCCTCCAACGGCAAAGGACTCATCGTCAGGATGGGCGAAGACGGCCAGCAAACGACGCTTATTCATTCTTCAGAGCGCCCATGATCCAGCGGCGTAGTTCCTCTTCGGTTGGCAGGCGTCGCTCAGCTACTAACCGGCCGTTGATGATTAAGGCGGGTGGCCCGGCCAGCGCGTAACGGTCAATCTGGCGAGTATCCTCTATCCGTTGCACATTTGCCTCTATGCCAAGTTCAGCCAGCACCTGCCCCACCAGAAGTTCCAGCCTGAGGCAGTCGTGACAGCCAGAGCCCAAGATCTTGATGTCCATGGCTCGCCTCCGTGCAAGAGACAGCCCCCGCCAGGTGAACCCTTTAACAGACCCAGGCGAGCCTGGCGGGGGCATGTCGTTTATCCCGGTGCATATTTCGCCCTCAATTCCTTGACCAGAGCCACGATCTGCTCCTTGGGCGGGAAGCTGATGGCGTCCTCCGGGCAGGCTTTAGCACAACCCATGCAGTAGACTACGCAGTTGTACGGGTGTGCGACCACCGGCTGATCGTCTTCATCGTTCCACTCGTAAACGCCAGCCGGACACTGCTCGATGCACACCTCGCATCCGATACAGGCATCGTAGTCAACAGTCGGATACCAGGGGACCTCACGCCGGGGTATTCCCTCCCACAAATCTTCGGTCATGATGTCCACCTCCCTATCCAAGTCCGCCTACTACATCGGCTACCTTTTGGTAGGCCTCGTCAGTGGACATGTTTCGCAAATCGAGGGAGATGATCTGCTTGTCAAAGTCCCCCCCTAGCTCCGCGATCACATCCTTGAACATCTTGCGCTGCATGCGGGGATCGCAACCGCCGACGATGTAGGTGTGGCCCGGCTTAGCATAGTCGCGCCAGAAGCGGTCCCCATCGTCCACACAGAGCTGAGGATGGATGATGGCGTACTCCACCCCCAACTCGTTGCGCACGCGGTTGATCAGTTGCCAGAGGTTCAATTCCTGGAACCCAGGACACTCCCCGGTGCAGAAGCACATCACGAATCTCGGTTTCTCGGCCATTCGCAAACCTCCCTGTAGTCGTTTTATTGGATCGCTGTATCAGACAACTGACTGAAACCTCATTGCGACGACCACAGGAGGTGGGCGTTTGATGCCCGGCCCGCGTCCGCTCTGACATGGACAGCGATGGAGTCTCCGAAGTCGGCCTTGGCACTTCTTCATGGGCAATTACCTTTCAGGACCCACAAGTCCTCTACCTTGCCTAAAGTTCCGATTGAGCCAGGGCCGAAGTCACCCAGTTCTTGACTTCGGCCTTCGATGGGATGCGACCACCACAAACCAATTGCTCGTTGATTACCAACCCCGGCGTGAACATCAGGCCGTAGTTCAGAAACTCCACATAGTCAGCGACATGTTGCACAGTGACCTCAGGGCAGTGGTCTCCCCATTCCGCCTCCAGTTCCTCCAGGGTGTCCACCACAATCTCAAGGACCCGCTCGCAGTTGATGCAACCAGGCCCCAAAACCTTGATATCGAGTGTCAAATTCGCACCTCCTGCTATGAAGCTTATTTCAGCTCAATGGTCGGCTCGACCACGATCTGCGACTTCACCGAGTTAGCGACCAGACTGTACTTCTGCGCACCCTGCAGGGCGCGACGCACGCGTGCTTCCACGACGGCCGGGTCCTGTTCACCTGCCGCCACCTGGATGACTGGCCACAGGCGCAAGTGGGTAAAAATCTCCGTCTGGTCCAGCTCGATCAGCTTGGTGCCTTCGGCACGACAGGTGTACGACAGCAGATCCAGCTTGAACCGTTCCGCCGCCCAGATGAACATCATCATGATGCAGGTGTTGACCGCCGCCACGAAGGCGTCCTCAGGGGTGAGCACGCCGGGGTGGCCGTGGGCGTCGGGCGGGGCGGAGAAGTCCATCTCCGGCCCATTGCCCATGACGACGTGCCCCCAGTGCTCGCCTTTCCAGGAAACGGTGGTGTGGTAGGTTGCCATGCGACTCATGCCGGCGCCTCCTGTTCCCCGCAAAAAGCCGCGTATTCACGCATGATGGCCTCGGCGTAGGCCGCTTCTTGCTCATCGGGAATCGGGTTGTAGATTTTGACGGTCTGCATCAACTCAGCCTCTGTGCCGTCACCAGGCATCTTGCCAGCCTGGCGAAACTGCTCGAAAATAAGCGGCAAAGCGATGAGTGTGACCTCCTGGCCATCTACCTGCACTTTCTGGACGGGGATGCCTGATCCACACTCGCAAGTGGCGACTTTAGCCTCTGAACCTTCTTCAGTAGGTTGGCCACGACTGCGGTCCCACTCCAAGCCCAGCAATTCGTCCACCGTTTGGGCCACCTGTTCAGCTACAGCATCCACGGCCTGCATGCCTGCTCCGTTCAATCGCCGCGCGCTGCCCAGGCCTGCCCTTACAGCCCCGCCAGTGACCACGACGCTGGCCGCCGGTTTACCGGAATACATCTCCGTGGCCCGCGCAGCACAGCGCTTGTCGCAACCATCCACGGCGACGGTCGGGTAAAAGCGGGCGAAAGCACGATCCCCCTCTCCACCAGCCAGGAAAAGCGGCAGGCAGATGGTCACCGTGTCAGCGGGGCGCAGTTGCTCCAACACCTTCAATGCGGCCAGGCGCGTCACGGTCCCTGCCGGCAATTCTTCACCGGAGCAGGCCACGATCCCCACTTTCTTCTTCGGCAAATCAGGCATCTTCTCCTCCATTACGAGAGAGGTCATCTACGGCAGCGGCGATTTCCTCCGCCAGCGCGTGGGCCAGTTCGTGCCCACCGTCGTTGAGCTCAGCGATGCCCTGCGGCTTGAACTGGCGATGGCGACGGTAGGCGTCGAGGACGGCGAAATCCCGCGCCACCGTCCCGCCGCTCTCTTCCACCATCCTGGCCGCGCAGGCCAGCTTGCAGCCGTCAATGGTCACCGCCGGGCGGCCGGCCACCGCCGCGCGCGCATCCTCGTCCCCCAACACCAGGAGGGAGAGGGCCACCAGTTGCGTGTCGGTGGGGCGCAGGTCTTCGGTCACTTCGTAGGCCGCCTCGCGGCTGACGGTGCCGTAGGTTTTCCCGATGCCACTGCATGGCACGATCACCACTTTCCGCCCGCCCTCACTCATAGCCTCTTGGCCTCCTCTTCGGCTTCTCGCTTCATCTCCAGAAAATAAGCCTGCGGATCGAGCAGGCGAGCAACCCCTCCTCTTTCCCCCCCAAAGTTGGGGGGGAGGAAGGGGGGACAATCACTGGCCTCGATCACTGCCAGCCAGCCTTCGCCGTACGGGTCCTGGTTGATCACTTCCGGAGTGATCTCCATGGCCGGGTTGACTTCAACCACCTTGCCGGCCACGGGCGACGCCAGGCTGACGCTGGCCTTGATGGTCTCGATCACGGCCAGCTCGTCACCGAAGGCCAGCACCGTGCCCTCTGGCTTGACCTCGACGAAGGCGACGTCGCCACTGCGTTGCTGCAGGTAATCCGAGAGGCCGATCCGGACCCTCACCCCCAACCCCTCTCCCAAAGGGAGAGGGGACGCTTCGGCCTGCGCCCACAGCCCTTCACTACTGTAGTAACGATCAGTGGCCACTCTGAAAATGAACTTGTCTACTGTCGTTTCCAGGAACTCAGTCATGATGGTCTCCTTTTTTCTCGCACTCTATGCACAGGTCGGTAGCCCGATTGGTCGAGTAGACCAGCCCGCAGCCGGGGCAGGTGACCTGGCGCAGGCTGCTCTTCTTTTTCGGGCGTGGCCGCAATTCCGGCGGCAGCGCTGCGAAGCCATCCTTTACGCAGGAGCACTGTGCCGGCCGATCTGTTGGGTTTTTTGATTCTGTCATCGAGCTTGACCTCCTGCCACGATGGAGTCTTTTATCCCTCCCAGGGTTCGGTGTGGATCACCACTCGCTCCAGGCCGGCGATCCTCTCCCGCAACCGCGCTTCCAGCCGAGTGCCGATGCGGTGGGCTTCCACCAGAGGCATCTCACCGGGCAGATGGCAGTGCAGAGAGACGGCCCATCCCCCATCACTGCGGCGCACCTGAACCTGATGACATGCCTGAGCGTTAAGAATCTCATTGATCACCTGTTGTACCACCTGGCTCACATGGGATTCCTCCAGGTCGGAGTCCAATGCCTGGGTCAGTTGCCCCCGGGGCTCGATGTGGGTGGTTAGTTCAGCCAGATGGGGGACCTCTGCACGAGCCCGCTTCTCCAGCGAGGAGGCCAATGCGTGGGCCTCACGCAGGGGGAGGGCGCCGTCAGCTTCCAGGTGCACCTCCACCAGATATCCAGCACTGTCACTCACCTCGTAGGCCCACACATCGTGAACCCCCACCCCCAGCCCATCGGCCAACTGACGAAGTTTAACGGCCATATCCCCCCACCCCTTTTCTTCTGAGATGGACCCGGCTGGCTCCACGTGGATCACCACGTCCTGAACGTCTGGGCGACGCTCGCGTACCCGTCGCTGCACCTCGTGGGCGATGGCGTGAGCCTGCTCGGTGCTCATGCCTGGGTCCACCCGAAGATGCAGGTCGGCGTACACGGCCCCCTCGTGTCCTCGACTTCGCACCCTATGACTGGAGACGACCCCCGGTACCGACAGAGCGATCTGTTTCACCTGATCGGCCGGCACGACCACCTGATCCATCAGGGTAGGAGAGCTTTCGCGGACGATGTCTACCCCGATTTTGGCGATGACCAGGGAGATGCCCAGGGCCAGGATGGGGTCGGCCAGGGGGTAGCCCAGGCGCACTGCGATCAGCCCGCCCATCACGGACAGGGAAACGAAGATGTCGGCGCGGGTATGCAGGGCATCGGCCACCAACACGTCGCTCTGCAGGCGGCGGCCCGCCCGCAGTTCGTACCACACCACGATCATGTGAACAACGATGCTCACTATCAGCGCGCCGAAGCTCCAGGCGTTGACCTCGGCCTGGATGAGGGAAGGGTCACGCACCCGCCCTACCGCGCTCTTGATCAACTCCCACGTAGTGAGAAAGAGCAGAGAGGAGATGATCAACGCGGTCATCGTTTCTGCCTTGCGGTGCCCGTACGGGTGATCCTCGTCGGCAGGCCGGGCAGCCAGGAATACCCCCACCAGGCCGATCACGTTGGAGGCAGCATCGAAGACCGAGTCGAAACCGTCAGCGAGCAGGCTCAGAGAGCCGGTCCAATAGCCAACGATCAGCTTGACGGCGGCGGCTATCAAGTTGAGTCCCATGGTAATCCACAGGACACGCCGGATGGCACGAAAGTTTTCCATTAACATCCTCCAGAGCGAAGAACCGTCGAGCTTAGTTCAACTGATCGTGACCGATAGCGGCCAGGAGGTCTAATACTTGAAACACCTGCTCGTCATGGACTCGATATTGGATTCTCATTCCCTCCCGCCGACCAACCACCAGGTTGGCGTCCCTCAGCGCCGCCAGGTGCTGGGAGATGTTGGCTTGACTCGCTCCCAATTCTGATTCCATCTCACAGACACACCTCTCTCCTCCTCGCAACATCTCTAAAATAGCGATGCGGGTAGGATGAGCCAACGCCTTGGCAGTCTTGGCCTGCAACCTGTAAGCATGAGTATCCATCTTCCACCTGTCTTTTTTCAACCATATTAGGATAATCGAATATATATTGTAGTCAATCTCACAGGTTTGTCAAATCAAAAGCCCCTCACTTACCCAACGGCATTTGAGGGGCTTTGATGGCATGATTGATCGGTCGTTTCCCTCCAGAGGGATGTGGGTGGGCATTCCCAGGGATGCCCACCCGTTGCCTCGTCCTTATCCGGCCGCTTTGAGCTCAGCGATGCGCTCTTCCACGGCCTCGGCCTCGGCCTGCAACGCCTTCAGGTACTCCTCCAGCCAAGTGATGCGCTCCTCGCGGGTGGGGAAGCGTCGCCCGAAGGGAAAACCGGGGCCGCAGGCTGCGGGGCCGCAGCAGCACCAATCAGCGTGGCCGTGATGGCCGTGATAACCACCGTGTCCACACATATCGCTCACCTCCCTTCTGTTGATGATTGGAAATAGGTCTGGTATTCAACCAGGAAGCGGTCCAACCGCTCCCGCATCCTGCGGATGTTCACCGCCCAGGCGCGCAGATATTCCGCTGGGTCAGGCCTCAGCCACTGGCAGGGTGAAGGTGAACAGCGTCCCTCGGCCCACTTCGCTTTCCACCTCGATCCGTCCGCCGTGAGCCTCCACCAGTTGCTTGGCGATGGCCAGCCCGAGCCCCGTCCCGCCCGTGGCCCGCGACCGTGATCTGTCGGCCCGATAGAAGCGCTCGAAGATGTAGGGCAGGTGCTCAGCGGGGATGCCCTCGCCAGTGTCGCTGATATCAAGCTCAACCTCCGATTCGCCCGGCCTGGCCACGACGACGACCTCCCCGCCTGGGGGCGTGTGGGTCAGGGCATTGCTCAGGAGGTTACCCAATACCTGCCCGATGCGCTGGGGATCAACGTTCACCAGGGGCAGATCCGCAGGCAAGTCAGCCCGCAGGGCAATCCCGTTAGCTCCCGCCTGGGCCCGGGCGGCTTCCATTGCTCTGTTGATCAGATCGGCCGCGGCTACGGGTCGGCGCTCCAGCCTGAGCTGTCCCGCCTCGGCCAGGGCCAGTTCCTGCAAGTCGTTCACCAGGCGGTTCAGGAGCATGGCCTCTTCGTAGAGGGAGTCAATGATTTCCCGCTTTGGCTCAACCACGCCGTCCCGCAGGGCCTCGAGATAACCACGGATGTTAGATAGCGGGGTGCGCAGTTCGTGGGCCACATCGGAAACCATGTTGCGGCGCAACTCTTCGAGCCGGGTCAGCCCGTCGGCCATGGCGTTGAAGGCGCTAGCCAATTCGCCGATCTCGTCCTCGGATTGCACTTCCACCCGCTGGCTCAGGTCGCCCCTCTCCATCCGTCGAGCGGCGGTGGTCAGCGTCTCCACCGGCCCCAGGATGCGACGCGAAAGGCCCACCGTGAGAAGCACCGCCGCCAGGCCAGCAACCCCGGCGGCCAGAAACAAGGCACGGTTGATGGAGGCCAGGAATGCCGCTCTCTGAGGATCATCAGCCGGGCCTAGAGGATTGACGTAGACAATGCCTACCGCCACCCCACGGTCGACGACAAAACCAACCGGTTCAGCCCAATCCCGGGCCACAGTCTGCCCTACCAGCCTATTCGCCGAGTCGGCGATGATCCGCCCTTCCCCATCGGCCACAGCGATCCGCTCCCCTGTGATCTGTCCTATCTGTTCCACCAGGGGCTGAACGCCTGACCAACTGCGAGTCCTCATGTAATGCCCAGCCAGGAACACCTCGAAGCGCTGGTGGCGCATCATCCCGCCGCGCTCCACGTAGCGCTGGAACTCGCCGGTGGTGGCCCGACTGGCCAGGAAGGCCACCACTCCCACCGCCACCACGATCACTATGATCAGTGCCGCCAGCACCCGAAAACGAAAACTGTGGAACATCATCTCAAATCCAAAATCCAAAGTAACTACTCAGCCTCTGTTGTCATTGCGAGCGTTTTTTGCGAAGCAATCCCCAACTTGCGAATTGGAGATTGCTTCGTCGGCAAAAACCGCCTCCTCGCAATGACAGCCTGAGTAGTTACAATCCAAAGTTCAAAATCCAAAGTTCAGAATCCTTTGAACTTTGAGCTTTGAGCTTCTAACTAATCCTCAGCGAACCTATAGCCCACACCATAGACTGTCTTGATGTAGGCCGGATTCTTGTGGTCTGGTTCGATCTTTCGGCGCAGGTTCATCACGTGGACGTCAATGGTGCGCTCGAACCCCTCGAAGTCGTAGCCGAACACCCGGTCCAGCAGTTCCAGCCGGCTGAAGGCCCGCCCCGGCTCTCTGATGAGCACCTCCAGCAGCTTAAACTCAGTGGGGGTGAGGTGAACGGGTTCCCCTCGCACCTGGACCTGGTGGCCAACGAAGTCCACCACCAGGTCGTCGAAGCGCACCTCTGAGGGGCCCTTAACCTCTTCCTCGCCGACCCGGCGCAGCACCGCCCGCACCCGGGCCAGCAACTCGCGAGGGCTGAAGGGTTTGGTCACGTAGTCGTCGGCCCCCAGGTCCAGTCCGATGAGCTTGTCCGTCTCGGTGGTTTTGGCGGTGAGCATGATGATGGGCACCTTGTTGCCCTCGCCGCGCAGCACGCGGCAGACGTCGAGCCCATCCATGCCCGGCAGCATGAGGTCCAGGACGATCAGGCCCGGCCGTCCCTGGCGGGCCAGCTCCAACGCCTGCAAGCCGTCGTAGGCTGTCAGCACCCGGTAGCCGTCCTTCTCCAGGTAGGCTTGCACAAGGTCTACAGTTTTCCGATTGTCGTCCACCACCAAGATTCTAGTTCTGGCCATGTCCATATATGATCAATTACTGATTATACCAACAGCGTCGAGAATAGTCAACCCTTTGCTACAGGGCTAAGACACTGGCCGCTCCCCCAGCGTCACCGTTACGCTTCGCTTCGCCCCCTCGCGCAGCACGGTCAATGTCACCTTCTGCCCCACCGACGTGTGGTCGGCCAGGTAAACGATGAGGGCATCCATGTCTCGCACCGCTGTGTCATCTATGGCCACGATGATGTCGCCGCCGGTGGTCAGGGGCGTGCCCTCGACCCTAACCTGCCGGATGCCGCCTCGCAACCCGGCTTTGGCCGCCGGCCCACCCTGCACTACCGTCTGCACCAGCACCCCTTGCTCCACCGGCAGGTCCAGCGCCTCAGCGAGAAGAGAAGTGATGCCCGTTCCCTGGATGCCCAACCACGGGGTGGCGTAGCGCCCGGTGGCGATGAGGGATGGCACCACTCGCTTCACAGTGTTGACCGGCACGGCAAACCCCACCCCGGCGTTGGTGCCACTGTTGGAGTATATCAGGGTCGTCACACCGATGACCCGACCGTGGGAATCCAACAGCGGGCCGCCGGAGTTGCCGGGATTGATGGCCGCGTCGGTCTGGATGAGTTGCGGCAGCGAGAAGCCACTCTGCTGCCTCACCACCCGCCCCAGGCCGCTGACGATGCCTGTGGTCATGGTCTGCTCAAACCCGAAGGGGTTGCCGATGGCGATGGCCCGCTGGCCCACGCGCAGCGCATCCGAGTCACCCAGTTGCACTGGATGCAGGCGGCTGGCAGGCGCATCCACCTTGATCACCGCCAGGTCGCTGTCGGCGTCAGCGCCCACCAACTCGGCCTCGGCGGTGATGCCGTCGGCAAAGGTCACCAGGATGCGTCTCGCGCTCTCGACGACGTGGTTGTTGGTCACGATGTGCCCATCGGTGTCCCACACGAAGCCGGATCCCGCACTGCCCCCAGTAAGACCGGCGGTAGTAGAGGCGATGTACACCACCGAAGGGCTGACGCGCTCGTAGAGCTCGATGAGCAATTGCTCCTCGGCATAAGCCAGCGCCAATGGGTCGCCGGGCAGTGGGGTGGGTGTGGCTACTGTCTTTTCCCCGCCAGCCACGACCAGCCTGCCGTCGGGCAGCGAAGCAGCCGCCACCTGGATCGGCTGCAAAGGTGCGGCCTCACCGACGCTCGCCCCCGGCCACTGAACCATCAGCCCCCAGCTCAACAGGGCCACGAGCAGTAAACCTAATCCTAAAGCTACGATATATCGTTTCATGTTCCTTTACCTCCAAGGAGTGTCTTTGGTTCTAACAATCCTCTATTCTAAAGATGTAGTTTCGTAGTTGCGACTTCAGTCGCTTTCTCCCTCACGACTGAAAGTCGTCACTATAAACCAAAAACGCCAATGTACAGTCCACCAGACTACTCGTACCGCAGAGCATCAATCGGATGCAGCGCCGCGGCCCGGCTGGCCGGATAGAGACCGAAGAACAGCCCCACGGCGATAGACACGGTGAGGGCCATGGCCACGCTGTTGGGAGTGACCAGGGCGCGGGTACCCCCCATCAGCGGGGTGACCACCTGCGCCCCGCCGTAACCAGCCAGCACGCCGACCAGCCCGCCCAGAAAAGTGAGCACTATGGCCTCCACCAGGAATTGGGCCATGATGTCTCGCCGCCTGGCCCCCACCGCCTTGCGGATGCCGATCTCCCGCGTCCGTTCCGTCACCGAGACCAGCATGATATTCATCACGCCGATGCCCCCTACCACCAGAGAAATGGCGGCGATGCTGCCCAGGAGCACGATGAAGGTCCCCATGGTCGCCTGCACCGTCTCCACCATCTGGGTTGGATTCTGGATGGTAAAGTCATTGGCTTGCCCAGATGTCAGGCCGTGGCTGGCCCGCAGGATGGCGGCCAACTCGGCCTGGGCAAACTCCATCTTGTCCGTCGAGACCACTTGCACGTTGATGCTCTCCAACGACGTGTTACCCGCCCCACCAAACTTGAGCTGCGCCGTGCTCAACGGGATGAACACCTGGTCGTCCGGGTTCTGGAAACCAACGCCTCCCTTGGCGGCCATGATGCCCACCACCTGGTAGTTCTGGCGGTTGATCTTGACCGTTTTGCCCAGCGGGTCCACCAGGTTCCCAAAGAGTTCCTCGACCACCGTCGCCCCCAGGACGACCACCCTGGCGCGGTTGGTGAGGTCCAGGCTCTCGATGAAGCGTCCTCGTTCCACCTGCCAGTTGGCCACTCTCAGGTACTCCGGAGTGACCCCCAGCACCGTCGTCTGGTAGTTCTTGCCAAAGTAGGCCACCTGTTGACCCCGTGCTGAGTACTCAGGTGCAATGGCAGATATGGAACTGGCCAGGGAAGCAATGGCTTCCACGTCGTTGTTGGTCAGGCTCTGGGCGCTGGCGCCCCCGAAGGATACCCCCCGCCCGAAGGATACGCCTCGGAAGAACATCGCTCCCGGCGAGATGGTCAGCATGTTGGCCCCCAGGCCCTCGAACCGCTCCAGCACCTGGGCCTGGGCGCCAGCGCCGACGGCCACCAGTGCGATGACGGCCCCCACACCGATGATGATGCCCAGCATGGTCAGTCCGGAGCGCAACTTGTTGGCAACCAGTGACCGCAAGGCCACCTGTACGCTGGCTATAACGTTCATGGCCCTATCACCCTCATCTCCCTCCCGGCGCCGGGAATGATGCTGGCACCCCCAAAGCCAGTAAATTGCTGCTGGGTGGCCTGATACTGGACCACCACGCGATCTCCCTCGATCAAGCCCGACACGATCTCGACGTACGTGCCGTCGCTCAACCCTACCTTCACCTGCGCGGCCATCACTGGTTCTTCCGGCGAGTCCTGCACCAGCACCACGTGGCCCTCCTCGCCCTGCTGCACGGCCATGGCCGGCACCAACAACGCGTTCTCGCGCCGCCCCACCACGATTTTGAGATTGGCCGTCATCCCCGGCTTGAGGGCCACGCCCTCTCCCCCTTCCAGGCTGACGGGCACCTCGTAGGTCAGGACGTTCTGCACCAGGCGTCCTTGCAGCGGCACCTCCAGCACCTGGCCCGAGAAACGGTGGCCGGGAAAGGCATCGAAGGTAACTTCCACCTCCTGGCCGATCTCCACCTTGCTGATGTCGGTCTCGTCCACGATGGCTCGCACCCGCAGGTTCGAGAGGTCGGCCAGGGTGACTACGATAGTACCGGACGAGACCAGGTCTCCCTCCTCGGCCCCCACCGAGATCACCGTGCCGTCGAAGGGCGCGCGCATCGTCGCTGCCGCCAGCGCGGCCTTTACCTCTTCCAGATTCGCCTGGGCGCTGACGACCCTGGCCTGGGCCACCTCGATCTCCTTGGGGTCGGGGCCGGCCTCGATTTTGGCCAAGGTTTCCTGGGCTTTGGCCAGGTTGTACTCGGCCTGGGTCACCTGGGTCTCAGCGCGGAGCAAATCCAAAGGGTCGGCCCCGGCTTCGAGCTCAGCCAGCGTTTTCTGGGCTTTGGCCAGGTTATACTCGGCCTGGGTCACCCGGGTCTGGGCGCGGGTCAACTGCAAAGCGTCGGGGCCGCTTTGGAGTTTGGCCAGGTTTTCCTGAGCGTCTCGCAGCGCCTCCTCGGCCTGCGTGACCTTGTTCTGAGCACTGCTGAGGGATGACTCGGCCTGGGCGCGGGCGGCCCTCAATCTCTCCTCGGCAGCCAACATGTTGCTGTACTCCCAGTTGAGCTTTTGCTGGTCAATCTTCCCCTGCTCAAACTTCTGCTGGGCCTCCCAATAGTTGTTGCGGTACCAGTCCGCTTCAGCCTCGAGGGTGCGGAGTCTGGCCGCGTTGTCCGGGTTGTTTTCGACCACGATCAATTGATTTCTGGCGCTTTCCAGGTTAGCAGTCGCATCGCGGACAGCAACCTGGGCCGCCTCGAGGTCAGGGTTGAACAAGGCTTCCAGGTTCTCCCTGGCATCCGCCAGGTCTATCTCGGCCTGGGCCACGGCCAGTCTGGCCTGGGTTAGATCAAGTTCAGAGCCAGGATTCCGCACTTTCTCCAGGTTCTCCCTGGCATCGGCCAATCCTATCTCGGCCTGGGCCACAGCCAGCCGGGCCTGGATCAGATCGAGCTCCGCGTAAGGGTTCTGAGCCTTATCCAGGTTGTCCTGGGCCACGGTGAGATCAGCTTGGGCCTGGGTCACCGCTCGCTCCAGAGCAGTGGGGTCAATGCGGGCCAGCACATCGCCGGCTTTCACTTCCTGCCCGGCGGTGACATTCAACTCGATCAACTCGACTTTGTAGACGTCGAAGCTCAGCTCCACCTGGCGGGGGGCGTAGACCTCCCCGGTGGGCGTGATGGCTGCTACCAGGTTGCCCCGTTGGGCCATGAACACCTGGGTCAAGTCAGTGGTCTCGCTGGCCCGAGTCGGGAGCCACTTTGGCACAAACACCACCCCTGCCGCCACAAGAACCACGATCAGAAGGGCAGGCCACCGCTTTAACACATGTTTTAGTCGCTGCATTCTACTCACCTCCCTGCGGCTGGCCGAGTTGGAACGCCCGCATGGACATGATGGAGCGGGCAGTGATGCTGCCGTCGTCGTTTTGAGGGCCCGATACGACCACCATCTCGCCCACCTCCAGATCACCCACGCCTACCGACATGTTCTTTTCGATCATCGTGGTATCCGTGGTCTGCACCCTGATGATCCCCTCATCGGAGTTGATGACCAGGGTATCGCCCTCGACGGCCTCGATGGTGCCCCGGATGCCGCCAGCGAATTGAACAGCGGTTCCCTGCCCTCGCTGCTGGAACTGCCCCGGGGCGGGAACCTGAGCACCTTCTGGAAGCTGAATGCCCCGGGCCCCAAATCGCTCCTGCATGAGAGCTGTGACGTCCTGACTGGCCTGAGATTTGCCGTAGGACATCCCGGCCCAAAAGGCACCGCCCCCTACGGCCACGACGAGCAATGCTACTGCTACACCAATCCAAATCTTCTTCATTTCCTCCTCCCAATGGTCAGTAATGAGTGATCAGGGAATTAGGGACTAGGGACTAGGGACTAGGGACTAGGAAATGAGGGATGCCACTTGCTCCCTTGTCCCTTGTCCCTTATCCCTTTCCCTGCTGTTCATCAGCCACGATCCTGCCATCGAGCAGTTGCACGATGCGTCGCGTGTGCGCTGCAATGTTGGAGTCGTGGGTCACAAAGATCACGGTGATGCCCATCTCGCGATTCAATCGCTGAAAGATGGCCACGATCTCGGCCCCGGAGCGGGAGTCCAGGTTGCCGGTCGGCTCGTCGGCCAGGATGATGTCCGGCTGGGTGGTCAGCGCACGGGCGATGGCCACTCGTTGCTGCTCGCCGCCGGAAAGCTCGTTAGGGCGGTGGTGAATCCGGTCCCCCAAACCCACCATTTCCAAGGCCTCCGTGACCCGCCGCCGACGCTCCCGCCCGCTGACGCCCCGATAGACCAGCGGCAATTCCACGTTCTGCAGCGCCGTCATGCGGGGCAACAGGTTGAAGGTCTGGAACACAAACCCGATCTTGCGATTGCGGATCTCGGCCAGGGCGTTGTCGTTCAGCCGCTTCACGTCCACGCCGTCCAGGTAATATTCTCCTGACGTCGGCTGATCCAGGCAGCCCAGCACGTTCATCATGGTGGACTTGCCGGAACCGGACGGCCCCATGATAGACAGCAACTCGCCTTCCTCTATCTGCATGGAGACCCCGCGCAGAGCATGAACTTCGATGTCACCGCCCATGCGGTAAATCTTGGTAATGTCGCGTATCTCAATCAGTGACCTGTCAGACATGGCCTTTCCTCCCACGACTTTATTATAGCAGACTCTTGTAAAGATTTGATGAAGACACGATGAAAGCTCGATAAAGATTGAACTTGGACATAGGCTTTGCGACCTGTCAACCACGGCTCAGGCAAATGGAAGAGTGGAGCAAGGCTTCAACCGTTGTCCTGAGCACTGTCCTGCATCTGAATGGGCGACAGGAGCAGTCGGTCAGCTATGGCCTGGCCTTCCTGAAAGATGGGCTGCCGTTGCATGGTGGCCGGTGAGTAGAAGCCCAACTCCACCTGATACTCCCCCGCCGGCATGTCCGGCTCGACCGGCAGGCTGTGCCACTGGATGAAAACGTCGCCCGGCTCCCAGCTCGTCGGCGGGACACTCAAGCCATCGTAGCTCCCCACCACCGCGCTGTGGGCATCCAGCAGATGAACGAAGATGGCTAACGGCGGGTCCGCCGCCTGTAGAACCTGCCAATAAGTGAGAAGTTCGATGGCGCCCGGCTCTGCCGGTATGTACTCGTAGCCCAGGAAAGCCACCTGATGGTTAAAGTTGACCGGCGGCGCGAGGGAGTGTCGCCATTCCTGCGGGTCCCCAGGCACGAACCCGATGGCCGGGCTCCAGTAGATAGCTGAGTTCTGCTGCACAGCAGCCAGCTTCTCAGCCAGCGCGTCGCGGCTCGCCAACCTGTAGACGGTGTAAGACCCGTCCTCGGAAACGTGCCGCAGCTCGCTGTCGTGCTGAAACCGCTGCTGGAGGTCGGTTGAGAAAGGGAAGACCCGGGGGACGACGTAGCTCACCTCCTGCCCCTCAGGAGGTAGGAGAAAGCTAGTTCGATGGTCAAACCATCTGAGTTGTATTGCTTCCCTCTCTACTGTGAGCGCCCGCGCCTCAGAGTCCAATTCGTTGAGGCGTACGTTCGACAGGCAGATCACCGCCTGGGCGGCTTCCACTTCCTCTTGGCCCACCTCGTAGATGAAAATGGAGTATCCAATCTTGGCCACCGGCTGCCGTTCCCGGAACCACGCGAAGAGGTCGTGGTCCGATAAGTACACCCCCTGCAGGTTGGTTGCGCTGATGGCGTACACTCCCGGCGCAGGCCGAAGAGGATTGAAAGCCACCCCCGTGACCTGCCCCGGATAGTAGATATAGCTGGGCAACAGACGGTGAGGGATGTCATAGCCGTAAGCGTCCGGATAGGTGCTCCCGAACCAGCTCAGGTACACCTCCTCGATGCCCTCCCGCTCCATGTACCTCTTCAGCCCCTTCAGGTCCTGTCCCCAATCCATATTAGAATCCACCAGATAGTGCCAGCCGTTATCCGGCCCGCCGACCAGCTCGTTGAAGTAGGCCAGATAGTGCGGGTAAATGCGCACACTGCCGACCAGGTACCAGACCGCCAGTAGCGAACAGGCCGCCAGGCGTGGTCGGTTGCGGAACTCGATACTACGCGCAACTCCGCTGGCGAAAACGAAGAGAAATGGCAGCACGGGCAGAATGTAGCGATAGCCGATGTTCAGGGATTTGCTACTGAGACTGATGGCCAGGTAGACCAGGACGGGCAGCATCAAGGGATAGGCCGACCGCCAGGCCCGCTGTTTCACCATCCAGACCAGTGAAATGCACAGCAGGATCAGCGTTGGCAGAGGGGTCTTGATGACAAAAGCGACGGGGAAGAAATCCCATCGTGCCGCGGTGAAGTAGTCGCCGTGTAAGAAGGCCAGGTGGCCCCTCTCCAGGTGACGGAAAACCCCCTGCAAGCCCCTGACGTAGGTAGGGATCGGCACCTGGATCCCTCCCTCCACCAGTGGCCCTACCTCGAAGCCGTACACTGCCCAGACCACCAGGCCCGCCAACGCAAACATGAGACCCACAGCAACCCCCAGATCCCACGTCCGCTGCACGATGGTGCTATCTTCTCTCCCCTCACCCTGCCTGTTGATCAAGATGTACGCCAATCCGATCAGCGGCAGGATAGGCATCAGCACCAGGGCTGAGTATTTAGATGCCAGCGCCAACCCCAGAGTGAAACCGGCTGCTACCAACCGCGGCCACGTAGGATGGTTTAGCCAGCGCCAGAAACAATAGACGGCCATAAACAGGAAACAGGTCACGCCCAGATCGGTGGTCGCCAGGCGGCCGTGGGCCAGGATATTGGGGTCGAAAACGTAGAGGCCCAGGGCCAGGAGGCCAGCCAGCGGCCCGTGGAGTTCCCTGGCCCACCCGAAGACGAAGCAGCCCAGCAGGATGGCCAGCAGCATGATGGGCAGACGGGCCACCAGCAGGATCTGATCGGCGTTGTCGTTGGTGTGCCAGAGAAACTGGGTAGCGAAGGTAATGGTGTGGGCGTGCTCCCAGTTGGGACTGTCGGTGGGCAGTTTGAGATCAGGCAAAAGCAACAGTGGGGCGGCACTCAGGGTATTGATCAGGGGCGGATGGGGCACATTCAGGCGCAGGTCGCCGGTGCGCAGGTAGGCGTACCCCCGCGCGATGTGGTTTTGCTCGTCCATGGTCGGAGACTTCAAACGGGCGCTGGATACCATCAGGACAAACATCAGCCCCAGCAGTCCTATCGCGACAAAGTTGACCACCTTGCTTTGATTAATCTGTCCCATTGGCATGGTTTCTAGTGTAGCACTCAGGCTTCTCGAATAGGGACGTGGCCACGTCGTAGACAATGCCCAGGGCAAAGAAGGCTGCTAGGACATCGGTAAGCCTGAAACCATTGCCGGGAAGCCCATCATGTTGGCCGACGATGTGACCCTCATTGTCCAGCAGGTGGGTGAAGACCTTGTAATCCGTATCCATCTCAGGGCTACTTCCTCCCACTCTCCACGATTATCAAAGACTCCAACAGGATGCGGTCATCGTAGAGGTGCCTCTCCGTCTCAGCGAGCTCCCCGCCCTGCCCTTAATCTAGTACTTCTCTCACCGCATAGATGGGCTTGTGCAACGCCCCGTAGTAAGTACGCACCACCAGCTCCCCTAAGAGCCCTATGCTGATCAACTGCACGCCCAGCACCATCAGTAGTATCGCCAGGAGGAGCAGCGGCCGGTCGCCAATGTCCTGGCCGAGGGCAAACTTGGCGAAGGATAGATACCCTCCCAAGCCGATGCCCATGGCGAAGCTGATCAGCCCCAGTCCACCGAAGATGTGGATGGGCCTGGTGGAATAGCTCAGCAGGAAGCGGACGGTCAGGAGGTCTAGCAGCACCCTGGAGGCGCGGGAGAGGCCATACTTGGACCTGCCGAATCGCCGAGGGTAGTGGCGCACGGGCACTTCCGCCACCGAGACCCCCATCCAGTTGGCGATAGCGGGGATAAAGCGGTGCAAGTCACCGTAGAGTTGAACATTCTTCACCACCTCACGGCGATAGGCCTTCAGCGAGCAGCCGTAGTCGTGCAGGTGCACCCCGGTGACCTGGGAGATGAGCCAGTTAGCGATCATCGAAGGGAGACGGCGGGTTAGGAAGGGGTCCTGGCGGGGCAGCCGCCAGCCGCTGACCACGTCGTACCCCTCCTCGATCTTCTCCACGAGCAAGTGGATGTCGGCGGGGTCATTCTGGAGGTCGGCGTCCATGGTGATCACCACCTGGCCTTGGAAGTGATCGAAGCCAGCGGCGAAGGCCGCCGTCTGCCCGAAGTTACGGCGGAAGCGGATCACCTTGAGGCGTATGTCGCGTTCATGTAGCCTCTTGAGGACATTGGGGCTCCCGTCCGTACTTCCATCGTCTACAATGATGATCTCATACTCTCGGCCTACCCTCTCCAGAGTGGTCTTTAGTTGCGCGTAAAGTGGCCCTACATTCTCCGCCTCGTTGTAGAGGGGAATGACGATGGATAGATCCATCTGCTTTCACCTCTCGCTGCAGCTCACGCAAATGGAAGAGGGGAGCAAGGCGGACACTTCGCTCCCCTCATTGGCGCGGCCGGCCCTCCTCGACCGACCGCAGGGCGGATAACACTACAGCGCCGTTAGAGCGAGGAGGAACTCGGCGCCACGGACGGGGCCCGCTGCGGAGCGAATCCGCCGAAACCACCCATCATGCCACGCCCGAAGCCGAAGCCACGGCCCAGGGGGAAGAAGCCTTTGTCCAGCCCCTCCAGCAGCCAGTCGGCCTGCTCCTGGGTGATGTACCCGTTCTCCAGGGCCTGCGCGATAGCGTCCCGCACGGCAGCCTCCATAGCCGCCTGGTTCGCCGCTTCTACTGCGTCCCGCAGGGTCTGCAGGTCCACACCGGCCTCGTCGGCCAGGTCGGCCAGCGTCCTGCCGCCCCACAGTTGGGTGGACAGCTCATCGGCGGTCATGCCGAGAAGCTCAGCGGCAGCCTCCAGCCCCGCCTGCCCGAGACCTCGGCCAAAACCGAAGCCACAGCCCCAGCCATAGGTCTTGGGGGTGGGTGTGGGTGTGGGCTCATCGGCGAATACAAACGCCGCTCCAGCCAGGCTAGCCACTAACACCACGATCAGCGCCACCCCGCCCAGCACGGCAAGTCTCTTCTTGGTCATTTGTTCACCTCCCCTCTCGCTGGAATTTGGGTTAGCTCTCTCCTAACCCGTCTCTATTGTACCAAAAAAAGGTAAAGAGATGATGAAGAAGTTGTTAAGGTTTGGTACAGGTTCTAGAGTGCTACCTATCTCAAGCTGAAAGCCCTTTCAGCCTGGAAACCGGGGAATCTAAGCCGCTCATATGTGGACAGGAGCAGATTTCTCTGATATAATAGACAGTATGTTGATCTGCCGTGTTGTAAGTACGGAGCCAGGAGGCTGCTGTGAGAAAGGGGTTAGGATGAGAGAGGTAACTGCGTCCAGGCTTGCTCTGATGGCGATCATGCTCCTGGCCGCCTATCTGCGCCTGAGCAACCTGGAACTGACGGAGTTCAAGCTGGACGAAGCCCACGTTTGCAGCAAGGCGGCTGAGTTTCTGGCCAGCGGCCGTCCGCCACTGGTAGGCATCGGCTCGTCGGTCGGGGCAGCCAATCCACCGCTCTTCATCTACCTGACGGCCATCCCCGTCTCGCTCTCCAAGAACCCCGCCGTCATCGCTGGCTTCATCGCCCTGTTTAATGTTGGGGCCGTGCTGGGCTGCTATCTCCTGGCCAGGGAGCACTTTGGGGAGAAAGCCGCCCTGATCGCCACTCTGCTCTTCGCCGTCAGTCCCTGGGCGGTCTTCTATTCGCGTAAGATATGGGCCCAGGATCTGCTGCCTCCGTTCGTCGGGCTGTTCTTCGCAGCAGTTTTCTCGACGATAGTCAAACGCAAGCCCAGGCAACTGATCCTGGTCTTCCTGTGGCTGGCCTGTCTGATTCAACTCCACCTTTCGGCTCTGGCCCTCATTCCCCTGGTCGCCTCGCTTCTTCTGGTTTTCAGATCCAGGATTAGCCTCGCTCCCCTGTTGGTCGGTCTGCTCGTCTTCGGGCTGATCTTCACGCCATACATCTATTACGACGCCACCCACGGCTGGACCAACCTCAGGACTTTCATCGAGGTATCGAGAGGACCTGCCGCCTTCGACTTAAAGTCCGCGCAATATGCCACTCAGATCATCGCTGGCCAGGGCTACCATGCCCTGGCAGGTGCATCCTTCGAGGAGTTTCTTGCTGAGATTGTGGGCTTCACCTGGCTCAACGCCATTCAGACCTGGCTCTTTCTCGGCGGTAGCGCCTTTCTGGCCTGGCAGGCTCTCAAAGGATGGTACTGTGGACGCAAGGAGGGGGTTTCCGATGAGGTGGCGAAGTCTACGATCCTGCTGTCCTGGCTACTGCTGCCCGTGCTGTTCTACGTCCGACACACGACGCCCGTGCACCCGCACTATTTCATCCTGCTGTATCCGGTGCAGTTCATCATCATCGGCGTCTTCGTGGTCAGGATGCTCGACTGGATCAACTCTCTGGCCAATAGCCTGAAACCCTCGCCGTTGGTACGCTTTCTCGCCGGCAGGATTCTGCCAATCTCCCTCGTGGTTCTGATCCTCGGCCTGGTTCTCTGGCAGGTGCACCTGACGGAGGCCTTTTACAGCTTCGTGGACCGTAACGACACTAGCGGGGGGCACGGCCTGCCGGTGAAATACTACCTCCAGGCGACAAAGTCCTTGAAGCGTTTGACTGAGGGGGCGCAAGTGCTGATTCTCTCGGAGGGCGACGTGCCCGCCTGGCACGAAACCCCGGCCATCTTTGACTTCCTCCTCCAGCCTGAGATGAACCCTCGCTTTATAAACTATCAGGAGGCGCTGGTCTTCCCGCGCGCGGACGCTCTCTATCTCCTGGCTCCCGGCGACAATCCCGCCATCTCCGTGCTGGATGATTATGCGCAAGAGATCATCAACGAGAGGATCAGTCTGCGCGGCGGACCAGGTGCTTTCAGGTTTTACCGCTCCGATGCCGGGTCCCTGGCTTCCATCAAGGCATCTTTAGCGGGTGGGGACACGCCCGCCGCCCTGGACAACGGCGTGGACATCTTGGGCTACGATGTGGGCGGAGAGGTCAGTCCAGGGGGTGACCTGCGTCTAGCACTCTATTGGACGGTGCGGGCAGTGCCCGACGCAGGCTATCACTTCTTCAATCATCTGATTGACGATGAGGGGCAAAGGTGGGGACAGAAGGATGGTCCTGGCTACCCCGCCGGTCAGTGGAGGCAAGGGGACGTGATCGTCAGTTGGTTCGACATCCCGATTGCGCCCGACGCCCCGGCCGGTGAGTACTGGGTGCTGACGGGGATGTATACCTACCTAGAGGGAGTCCGAGCCTCGGTGCTGGACGAACGAGGCCAGCCTGCCAGCGATGTTTTGCGGCTTGGCCCTATTGCTGCTCAGCGATCAGGGAATCAGTGATCTTCCCTGATTCCTGGTTACTCGTTCCTCACCGCTGTAGACCTGCATTTGCTCACCACCCCCCCTTCCCCCCAACTTTGGGGGGGCTAGGAGGGTGATGCCCCAGGCTTTGGCCATCTCCACCGCCAGATCCGTGGGCGAGGTGCGGGAGACCAACACGGCCACCTGCATCCTGACCGCCTTGTTCAGCATCTCGGCGGAGAGACGCCCCCCTAACCCCCCAACTTTGGGGGGAACGACCTTCACCCCCAGAATTGGGGGGCTGGGGGGGCTGAGGTATGCACGCCGCATTTCTCGGGTTTTGGGGAGTGCAGAAGAAGGTGATCCACTTTGTTCCATTGACGTACACCGTCACGAGGACTTCCCGCACCACCTCCTTCTCCCGACTTGTCACACCATTGGCAGTATAATGGCTATAGACCAGCTTCCGGCTAGCCATGGCCATCACCTTTCCCCCGCCAAGCTCCTGGCTCTTTCCAAATCGGCAGGCGTGTTGATGTTAAAAAACGAAAGGCACTGGGAGTCGAATAGTTTTATCTCCTGCTCTTCGACGTAGCGCACTCGCACCTCAGGGAAGAAATCAATGATTTTGAGGCTGCCAGTTGCTAATAGGCGCTCAATGGACTGGAGGCATCGTTTCGAGTAGATGGCGTGCAATGGTTCTGTCAGCTCTCCGATCCTGGGGATGACCACGTCGTAACCGGGGGACAAGAGGATCATATAACGTAAGAGCTTGAGATTTAGAAAGGGCATGTCACAGGCCACCACCAGGCCGTAATCGCTCTGTGCGGCCCTGAGCCCGGAGTAGATTCCCCCCAGAACTCCTGTGCCAGGATAGATATCGCCCACCAATCTTGTCTCCAGATAATCGTACTTCTCAGGAGAATTAGTGACGATGATCACTTCGTCGCCGATTCGGGCCATTTCCTCCACAATGCCCTCGATAAGCACCCGACTGCCTATCTTGAGAAAAGCCTTATCGGTGCCCAGCCGCTTGCCCTCTCCCCCCGCCAACACGATGCAACTGATGGGATGTCGAATCGCGCTTTTTCCCTCACTCATCTCGCCAATAGTATACAACGGAAAGCAACCTCTGCACCCTGAACAGTGTGGGTTGGGAGATACCACACCCTGAACGGTGTGGCCTGGGTGAAGCTACAGCGTTCAGGGTGTAGGACTGCATACCCGGATTCCCGTCTTGCGACGCTCTACACAGGAAAATAGCACACCCCCGCTGTGCCAGGGCCGGTGTGGACGCCCAGGGCTGGCGAAAGCTCCGCCATCAGTACCTCCACGCAGGTCAGCCGCTCCTCCACCATGCTCCGCAGCTTTTCCACTTCCTCCAGGGCCGCAGCGTGCACAAAGGCCACCTTCACTTGGCCCTCGTGACCAACGTCTTCCTCCATCATGCTCACTATCTTGCGATAAGCTCCCAGCCGGCTACGAGCCTGTCCCAGAGGGACGATGACCCCATCCTCCATGCCGATGAGGGGCTTGATGTTGAGAAGCGAGCCCACCAGGTGTTGGGCCTTGCCGATGCGCCCCCCCATGTAGAGATAGCGCAGGGTGTCGGCCGTCTGGATCATCCTGGTGACGGGGATCATCTCTTTGATCAACTGCACAATCTCGTCTAAGCCCTGACCGGCCAGGGCCGCCCGTGCTGCCTCGATGGCCATCCAGCCATAACAGAGGGAGGTCTGGCGAGAATCAATAACCTCCACCCGCACGTCGGGATGGCTCTGGGCCAGCATCTCTTTGGCCACTGTAGCCGCCTGGTAAGCCCCGCTGCCCCACGAGGTCATGTGAATGGAAACAATCTCCTTTGCCCTCTCGGCCAGCCCTTTGTAGGCTTCCAGGAAGTCGCCAGCGCTGGGGTTGGCCGTCTTGGGAAGCTCGCTGGCGGTAGCCAGCCAGCGGAAGAACTCCTCCCGCTGCACGTCCACCAGGTCGCGCAGGGTTTCTTTGCCCCTGTGGATGTAATAAGGCACGACCTGGATGCTCAACTCCTCGATCAACTTCTCGGGGATGCTGGCACAACTGTCTGTTAAGACGCCAATTGTAGACATGATACGCTCCTCCTTATTTAAGTAGTGGCCAGGATTCGAGCTCTTGGCAGAAAACGTATTGCGTGGTGCGTATTGCGTAACGGGATACGCACTACGCAATACGCAATACGCAATACGGAAATCAGATCCCTCCCACCGCCACCATGAAAAGGCGTAGAAAGTCCGGCGAGGTTCGCTCGCCGGAGCCGAAGCGCTCCTTGAGGCGATAGTTGCGCGCCATCTTGCGCCCTCGACTGGCCGTCCAGCGCTCTTCGTACAGAGCCAAAGCCGCAACCGAGGTGTCGCTGGCCGCGACAGCCTGTGCTGCCACCTCAGCCGCCAGGCGGCCGGCCAGCATGGCGTTGGCGATCCCACCGCCGGTCAGGGGGTCCACCTGGCGGGCAGCATCGCCTACCAGCATCAGCCCATTGGCCACCAGGCAGGGAAGCGGCGGCCCCACCGGCACGCCACCGACCACCAGGGTCACCGGGCTGCCCTGCGCCAGGTGGGGTTGGCCCTCGATGAAATGGGTGAGGTAATTCAGGGCCGAGTCTGTTGCTAAATCGGCCTGGACGCCCAGGCCCACGTTGGCCTTGCCCTCCCCTTTGGGGAAGGCCCAGGCGTAGCCGCCCGGGGCCACCTCCTGGCCTACGTAGTAATAACAGCACGCTGGGTCAATTTCGATACCCGCCAGCAGGTACTGGGCGCAGGCCATCGCATCTTTCAAGGGCAAGGTGGTGTCCAGCCCGGCCCAGGGGCCCACCTGCGACTCCACGCCATCAGCGCCAACGACTATCGCACATTCGATTTCCATAGACCCGGCGGGCCCCTGAGCGACCACGCCCCGCACCACGCCATCCTCCAGCAACAGCCCTGTCGCCGCCGTCTTGACCATCACCTGAGCTCCGGCCTTGGCGGCCTCCTCGGCCAGGACGCGGTCGAAGACGCGCCGCTCCAGGACGTAGCCCCTGCCCCCCTCGGCTTGCCTGGTAGCCGTTGTTCCATCGCCGATAACCGTGATCTCTGCCTTGCTCACTTCAGCCGAGATCCAGTGCGGGTCTGGCTCGATGAAGGGCACCAGCAAGTCGTGCGCCATTCCCTCCGCGCAGCGCACCGGCGAGCCGACCTCCTGGCGTTTCTCCAGCAGCAACACCGAGAGGCCCAGCTCCGCCGATTCCCGCGCCGCTACCGATCCGCCTGGCCCCGCCCCCACGACCACCACGTCGTAGCGCCGTCGGAGAGGAACCGCCTCAGTCTCAGCTTCGTCTGACGATTTCAAAGCTCCAACCGGGCAGGCCGCCAGGCATAACCCGCAGTCAACACACGCTTCGTTGACGAGCAGGCGCGTCTCCGCCAACTCGATGGCCCCCACAGGACAAACGCCCACACAGGCGCCGCAATACCCGCAGCGATCCCTCTTGATCGTTACCACTGTCCTCCTCCCTGTTTGGCTCTCTATTGCGTCATTGCGAGCGAAGCGAAGCAATCTCCCGCCACCAAGTTGGGGATTGCTTCGGCGCAAACTGCGCGCCTCGCAATGACAGTCTGAGCAGATACCTCTACGGATACCTCTTCTTCACGACGATGGGCAGGTGGACCTTGTACTCCGGCGGTGGAGTTGGCACCGCCACCACGTACCAGTATCCTGCCCCCAGGCGGTAGTTGGCGCTGCCTGATGGGCCGATGGCCGGCTGGCCCACAGTGCTGTTCACGGCGTAGCTGGCCGAGCTGATGGACCCTCCCCCGCCGCCGATGACGTCCCAGTTGATGGCATGGCTGGCCGAGGCCAGGGCCCAGACTCCACCCCCCACCACGAGCAAACCGCAGAGCAGGGCGACGGTTAGCACCGCTATCTTTCGCTTGTTCACTGCTCTCCTGCTATCCGATGGCGTCCTCGCCGTCGGACGGGGCGAGGACGCCCCTCCTGAGCGGTTTTCAGATAGGCTCTTACTCATCGCTCTGCCTCCAATTCGCTCTTCTCCGCCAGCTCGAGCTCCTCGGCTGGCTCCAGGCGCGTTTCTACGGCTAGATGGGGATCCTCAGTCGGCTCCAGGCGCAGGTTTTCATAGCCCAGGCGCTTGGCCACGATACGATAGTCGAAGGCCCCCTTGGCCGGCTGGCCGTCCAGGGTCACACCTCGCACGGTGAAGGTGGTGGGCGTTTTCTCGGTGATAAACAGGAGGACCGGCGTATCCCCGACAGGTGTCAGGAAGACATAGTAGGTCTCGGTGAGGTTGACCGTCTGGGCGAAGATGGGGTCAATGGTCACGGTAGCCTGTCCGTTAGCCAGTTGCCCCTGGCCGAAATCCTCGAAGAAGTTGCCGGGGCTTTCCACGGCGTAGAGTTTACGCCAGCCATAGTCCTGGGTCGGGACGATGGCCGATTTGGTGCCGGTGCCGCCCAGCCCGCCAACGTAGTAGACGCCGTAGCCACTGGGCGAATAGCTGACGCCCCTGACGCCATAGGTGGTACCGCTGCTGGCGCTGGCAATGCCGACCACGCCACGCCCGGAGGTGGACTTGCTCTCGCCGAAGACACCGTAGGTAGTGCCGCTGGTGGCCGTGGCCAGGCCCCACACGCCTGTGCCAGCGGTGGATTCACTCTTGCCCCAGACGCCGTCGGTCTCGCCGCTGGTGGCAGTGACATAGCCGTACACGCCCGTGCCATCAGGGGAGTCGCTCTGGCCTTTGACGCCGTAGGTGGTGCCGCTGGCAGCGGTGGCATAGCCGAGCACGCCTCTGCCAGCGGTGGAGTCGCTCTGGCCCTTGACGCCGTAGGTAGTGCCGCTGGCAGCGGTGGCCAGGCCGAACACGCCCACGCCATCAGAGGAGTCGCTCTTGCCGTAGAGGCCGTAGGTTTCGCCGTTGGTGGCGAGGGCATAGCCGAGCACGCCCATGCTCCCCTCTGCGGAGCTCATGTTCGCGCCAGCCAGGGCGCTGCCTCCGCCAACTGTGCCGACTACGTCTGCCCCGGGCACGAGGCTCAGGGCGTAGGGCACGGGCAACAGCTCTCGCCGCGGCGAGAGCGTCTCGGCGCCTACCTTCGTCTCCAGCCATAGCGCCTGGCCGTTGAAGTGAGACGGGTCCACCCCCAGCTCGACGTTGAACAGCCCGTCGTACACCTGCACGTTCTGGGAGCCACTGTCCCAGAGCATGGTGCCACCACTTCGGGCGTCGTAGAGCCGAAACTGCATGGTGTAGGTCCCATCAGCCACCGGACTGCCGTTGGCATCTGTCAGTCGCCCCTGGTAGCTGATCTTGGTGGCCACGGTTCCACTAACACTAATCCCACTAATGGTGACCTTCTCATCGCCTGGCTCCTCCCTCGGCGGGCTGGCAACGGTGCTGCCTGCAGCCCAAACTAGAGCCAGGATGGCGGCGGTCGCTAATAGGATCACAATAGTTCTGCTTTTCATTTTGATTTCTCCTGTCGTGGATTATCATATCTTGAATTCATTCTACATTGGTTGTCGAGAGATGTCAAACTCTCAAGGATCGCCCTGATCTCGCGGAGCTGGACTCCGCGAGCTGCTCCTGGTGAGTGGGCCAGTCCCGCAGTACAACTGCGGGACATCTATAAGCAGTACAACTGCAGGACATCTATAACTGCGGGACATCGAAAGCGGGGTATCGTGAAATAAAAAAGGGGACACTTGTCGTGTCCCCTCTAGCCCTCAGCTAAAGAAGAAGACATGGGGATTTCCATCCCCATGCCACGAGCTCAAGTGCGCCAAGGCGCACTTAATTAGAGGCAAATAGCTCATTGCCCCTGTCCAACCAACTTTGGCTTTTTAGACCCCCAGGCCCGCTATCCGGCCCCGGCCATGCGCTTCTCCACGTAGGCCACCGCCTCCCCGACAGTGGTGATCTGCTGGGCGTCCTCGTCGGGAATCTCTTCGCCGAACTTGTCCTCGAAGGCCATGATCAGCTCCACCAGGTCGAGGGAATCGGCCTCCAGGTCCTCGCGGAAGCTGGCCTCAGGGGTGACTTTCTCCGGGTCAACACCCAGCACCTCGACGATGATAGCCTTTACATCCTCGAATACCGACATTCTTTCACCTCCTGGATGATTGTAATTGGCCCCTATTTTACCAGTCTTGGTGCAGATAGTCAAGAACGCATTTGACAAGAATCGTCACCGCTGGTAATATTGCATAGTTGGCCTATTCATTTAAACACCGTTGGCGGTGAAAAGTTGCGGAGGTCCCCCCTTATGCACAATCAGCGCAAAACGGAACACCTGCGCATCTCCCTGGAAGAAGATGTGCGATTTCGCAACTTAACCACGGGTCTGGAAAGATACCACTTCGTTCATCAGGCTCTGCCAGAGATAAACCGTGACCACGTTGACCTTTCCACCACCCTGCTGGGCAAGGCCCTGAGGGCGCCTTTGATCATCTCCTCTATGACTGGCGGCACCGAGGAGGCCGAGACCATCAACAAGAACCTGGCCCTGGCGGCGCAGATTCTTGGTCTGGGCATGGGTATCGGCTCGCAGCGAGCAGCCCTGGAAGAGCCCAGTCTGTCCCACACCTATCAGGTGCGAGCCGTGGCTCCCGACATCCTGCTCCTGGCTAACCTGGGCGCGGTGCAGTTGAACTATGGCTACGGCGTCGAGCATTGCCAGCGAGCGGTGGAGATGATCCGGGCCGATGGCCTGATTCTACACCTGAACCCATTACAGGAGGCTCTCCAGCCGGAGGGCAATACCGACTTCTCCGGGCTGCTGGCCAAGATCGAGGAGGTCTGCCGGAAACTATCTGTGCCGGTGATCGTCAAAGAGGTGGGCTGGGGTATCTCCGAGGAGGTAGCTCGCAGGCTGGCGGACTGCGGCGTGGCCGCCATAGACGTGGCTGGAGCTGGGGGCACCTCCTGGAGCGAGGTGGAGATGCACCGCGCCGAGAGCGAGACCGCTCGCCGCATCGCTGCCGCCTTCGCCGATTGGGGCATCCCCACCGCCGAATCCATCCAGATGGTGCGGCGTGCCGCTCCCGGAGTGACCCTGATCGCCAGCGGAGGCATTCGCACCGGGGTGGAGGCCGCCAAAGCCATCGCCCTGGGCGCCGACGCTGTAGCCCTGGCCACCCCCTTCCTGAAGCCAGCCACCGTCTCTCCCGAAGCGGTGGGAGAAAAGGTACGGGAAATCCTGGAGCAACTGCGCACGGCCATGTTCTGCATTGGCGCGAGAAACGTCCAGGAGCT
>VGOG01000023.1 GCA_016875995.1 Chloroflexota bacterium | reverse complement strand
CCATTGAAGCGGTGGCCATCCTGGATTTCGGCTCCCAATACGCCCAGCTCATCGCCCGCCGGGTGCGAGAGGCACGGGTCTATTGCGAGCTCGTCCCCTGGAACGCAGCCCGCGAGCAGGTCGAGCGACTCCATCCGCGCGGCTTCATCCTCTCCGGCGGGCCGGCCAGCGTCTACGACCAGGACGCCCCCACCCTGCCCGATTACGTGCTCGATAGCGGCCTGCCCGTGCTGGGCATCTGCTACGGGATGCAACTGCTGGCCCACGCGCTGGGGGGCAGGGTCGCCCCGGCGGGGGAACGGGAGTACGGCCCCGCCGAGCTCTCCGTCCTGGCCCTTTCCTCCCCCCTCTTCACCGGGCTGCCCTTCTCCATGAAGGTGTGGATGAGCCACGGCGACCGCGTGGATGAGCTTCCCCCCGGATTCACCGCCCTGGCCTCCACCGCCAACGCCCCCATCGCCGCCCTGGGTGACGAGGCGCGCCATCTCTACGGCCTCCAGTTTCATCCTGAGGTCGTCCACACCCCCCACGGCGAGGAGGTCATCCGCAACTTCCTGTACCACGTCTGCGGGCTGCAGGGGACGTGGACGCCGGCTTCTTTCGTCGAAGAGGCCGTGGCCAGGATCAGGAAGCAGGTCGGCCAGGGCTGCGTCATCTGCGCCCTGTCCGGCGGGGTGGACTCCACGGTGACCGCCACCCTGGTGGGGCGAGCGGTGGGCGACAGGCTGACCTGCATCTTCGTGGATCACGGGCTGCTGCGCCAGGGCGAGGCGGAGCGCAACCTGGAGCGCTTCCGTCGCCTGGGGCTCGACGTGGTGTTCGTTGACGCCAGGGAGCGCTTCTTCGCCAGGTTGCGCGGCGTGATTGACCCTGAGGAGAAGCGGCGCATCATCGGCGAGGAGTTCGTGCGGGCCTTCGAGGAGGAGGCGGCCAAGCTGGGCCACTTCGATTTCCTGGCCCAGGGCACCCTCTACCCCGACGTCATCGAGAGCGCGGCTACGGCCAGTGGGGCGGCGCGCATCAAGACCCACCACAACGTGGCCGGCCTTCCAGCGGAAATGCACTTCCAGCTCATTGAGCCGCTGCGCTATCTGTTCAAAGACGAGGTGCGCCAGGTGGGGATGGAGCTGGGGCTGCCGGAGGAGATGGTCTACCGTCAGCCTTTCCCTGGGCCGGCGCTGGCTGTCCGCATCATTGGCGAGGTGACGGAGGAGAAACTGGAGATGCTGCGGGCTGCCGACGCCATCGTGACCGAGGAGATCGAACAGGCCGGACTGGGGAGGCAGGTCTGGCAGTACTTCGCCGTGCTCACGCCCGCCCGCAGCGTGGGGGTGATGGGCGACGGGCGCACCTACGAGACGACCATCGCCGTGCGGGCCGTCACCAGTCAGGACGGCATGACCGCCGACTGGGCGCGGCTTCCCCACGACCTGCTGGCCCGCATGGGGGGGCGCATCGTGAACGAGGTGGCCGGCGTCAACCGCGTGGTCTACGACATCACCTCCAAGCCGCCAGCGACGATAGAATGGGAGTAAGACACCGGCCACCTCGGCTAACAAGCTACCCTAATGAGAAGAAAGGAGAGTCAATTGTCATGTCACAGACAGAAACCATCAGTAGCTACGATATTTACGGCAAGTTGCTCGATTTGGAGAGGAGCGTTCGAGAGCTGAGAATGCTCTTCTTGGCCACAAAGCCGCCAGCGGAAAGGATCTGTCGCCACCCTGTTTCTCTGGAGGGAATATGGGCTGGTGCAAACATCACTGACGAGGACATTGAGGCCGCTAAACGCTCGATGTTTGCCTACCAGCATGAAGACAGGGATCACTAACCATGCCTTACGTAACTGATGCACATCCTCTGATTTGGCATTTCACACAGGATCCTCGTCTCAGCCCAAAAGCCCTGGGGATTTTCAGGAGTTCTGCCGCAGGTAGGGAGATCATCATCGTACCAACCATTGTTCTCGGCGAAATCCTACATGTTTCAGAGGCCGGTAGAACACCGGTGTCCTTCCAAGATGTACTGTCGCGGATAGAAAAAGGCGACAACTACGAAATCGCCGCCCTTGGTCTTGACGTGCTGAAGGCAGCCAGTGAGATTCAGGTTGGTCTGGAGATGCACGATAGGTTTATCACCGCTACGGCCAAAGTTCTTGGCTTGCCTCTTATCACCAAGGATAAGGAAATAACCGCGGCAGGCATCGTGGAAGTCGTTTGGTAGGGAGGTCTTCCCTTTGATTAGATTGTTACATTTCGCAGACCTCCACCTGGGGGTGGAAAACTATGGGCGGATGGATCCCACGACGGGGCTCAGCACCCGCCTGATGGACTTCCTGCGCGCCTACGACCAGGTGGTGGACTATGCGCTGCAAAACGACGTCGGCCTGGTGGTCTTCGCCGGCGATGCCTACAAGACCCGCGATCCTAACCCCACTTATGAACGGGAATTCGCCAGCCGCATGCGGCGCCTCTCGGCGGCAGGCATCCCCACCGTGCTGGTGGCGGGCAACCACGACACCCCCAGCGCCCTGGGTCGGGCCATTACAGTGGAAATCTTCGCCACGCTGGAGGTGGAAAACGTCTATGTGGCCAAGAAGCCGGAGGTCATCCCTATCGAGACCAAGGATGGCCCGGTTCAGGTCGTGGCCCTGCCCTGGGTCACCCGCAGTGCGCTGCTGGCCCGCGATGAGTATAAGAACAAGAACCTGGAGGAGATCAACCAGCTCATCCTGGACAAAATCACCAACATCGTCGAGGGGCCCGATGGCTTATTGAGCCGACTGGATCCCACTTTGCCGACTATCCTGGCCGCTCACGCCACCGTCCAGGGAGCGGTGTACGGCTCGGAGCGGAGCGTCATGCTGGGCCAGGAGGTGATCCTGCCCCCCAACCTGGCCAGGAACCCGGCCTTCGATTACGTGGCCCTGGGCCACATCCATAAGCACCAGGTTGTGAACGAGCATCCCCCCGTGATCTACAGCGGCAGCATCGAGCGCATTGACTTCGGCGAGGAGCGCGAGGACAAGGGCTTCGTGGTGGCCGAGGTGGAGCGAGGGCGGGCCAGTTGGCGGTTCGTGAAAACCGACGCCCGGCCGTTCGTCACCGTCGTTGTAGATGCCCAGGGCGACGACCCCACCGCCGAGGTGCTGGAAGTCATCGCAGCTCGCGAGGTCGAGGATGCCGTGGTGCGGATCATCATCCATACGACCGCCGAAAAGGAACCCCTCATCAACGAGGACGAGATCCGTCGTGCCCTGACAGGGGCCTTCCACGTCGTGGCCATGGTCAAGGACGTGGAGCGCAAGGTGCGGCTGCGCCTGGGCAGTCAATCTGTCGAGGAGATGACACCAGGTCAGATACTGGAGCGGTACTTCCAGGTGAAACAGACGCCTCCCGAACGCACCAAATTGCTCTTGAGACATGCCGAGGAGATATTTCGGGAGCTACAAGAAGGCGTTTGAAGTTCGAAGTTCAAAATGGAGGCCTAACTATGAGTCCGAAACTAGGAACCGTCATGGGCAAGCTTAGCCTCGTCAATGGAATCAGGCAGGAACAGGTCACGAACGTGGCTGCGGTCAAGCCGGCTCGCGCCATCTTCCAGAGACGTAAGAAGGAGAGCCTGTATCTCATACTTGAGGTGACAGGCGATCCCCCGGGTCGGGAAAGGATTTATGACGAGATGATCCGGATCATCGGTGAAGAGTACTTCCAGGCCCGGGGCAGCGTCACGGCCAAGCTGCGCCAGGCCATAGGAGCTGCTAACTCTTTTCTATTGCAGGAGAATCTCAAATCGCTTCCCCACGAACAGCGTGCTGGGGGCGTCACCTGCGCCGTGCTCAGGGAAGGAAACGTCTACGTCGCCCAGGCAGGACCGACTACGGCGCACGTGTCCTATCAGGGCAAGTTGACGAGCTTCCCAGAAAGCCCCTTGGCCGAGCTGACCGCTGAAGAGGCCACACCCCTGGGCTTTAAGAGAGGGCTGCCCATCCGCTTTTACCGCAGTAAAGTGGGGGTGGGAGATGTCATCCTCCTGACCAGCGGCTTCCTGGCCCAACAGGCCAGCCCGGAACAGATCGCCCAGGCCGTCGTGGGGCAAGATGTAGACCTGGCCCTGGCTAATTTGGAAGAGCTGGCTGGCGAGGGAGCGGCCTCGGCCATGCTCGTCCGAGTTGCCCCCGTGGAAGAAAAGCCCAGAGTCAGACGCGAAGCTATCGTGAGACGGCCAGTCAGGCCCAGGGTCGAAGCGGCAGCCAAGGAGCGCCTACCCCGCCCCGACAGGGTTAGCCTGGAGCGCGGGGTATCGTCAGCCTTGAAAGGAGCAGGTGATTTCCTGAGAAGACTTCTGCCTGAGCAGGAGGCCCCAGCTCCCGACGAGCGTGTCACCCGGCCACGCCAGCCTTATCGGCCAGCCAAAGGACGCAGAAACCTCTGGATGGGCATCGCCATCGCCATCCCCGTCATCGTCGTCATCTTAGTGATCGTCGTCTATTGGCAGCAGACGCTGGCCAGGCAGGCTCACTTTGACGAGCTGGTGGCCCAGGCCCAGCAACAGATAGCTCTGATCGGACAGGTAGATGAAGCCACCGCGAGGGGCCATTTGCTGGAAGCCCTCACCTCTTTGACTGAAGCTGAGATGCTGTGGCCGGGCAAGCCTGAGGTGAACAGACTGCGAGAGGAGGCCGAGAAGAAAAAGGACGAGATTGATAGAGTCACCAAGCTCTATTGGATAAACCCCCTGTGGGAGTACAGTGAGCCAGGCAGCGACCCCGGCCGGGTGATCGTCAGCCGCATAGACGTCTATGTCCTGGACAAGGCCCTCGATCGGGTCTACAAGCACCTCCTCGACGACACCATGCAGGCGCTGCAGGAGCTGGACGTCGAGCCAGTGCTCCTGCGCAAAGGTGATCAGCGGGGCCCCATCGTGGTGGGTGAGCTGGTGGACATGGTCTGGGCGGAGGCCAAGGGCGGGCGATTGGGGAGCAACCTCCTCGTGCTGGAGGGTGCGGGCTCGTTACTGGAATATGATCCTGAAGAGGGTATAAGCGTACTGCCTGTCGGCGAAAGCGACCAGTGGATTCAACCACAGATAGCGGGAAGCTATAAAGGCAACTTCTATCTGCTGGACTCGGCTTTGAACCAGATCCTGCGCTACGAACCCGATTACGGTGGCTTGCCTGAGGATTACTTTCCCGCCTCCGGAGAGGTAGACCTGGCAGGGGTGGTGGACATGGCCATAGACGGCCACGTCTACCTCCTTTATGCCGATGGGCGAGTACTGAAGTTCCTCGGCGGCGAACCAGCCCCCTTCGAGATGACGGGGCTCTACGAGCCTCTGCAAAATCCCACCGCCCTCTTCACCAGTGAAGAGGCAGAGTTCCTCTACGTAGCCGACGCGGGCAACGACCGCGTCGTGCAACTGACAAAAGAGGGAAGCTTCCTGCGGCAATTCAAAGCTGGCGAAGGCGAGGCTTTCGATCAATTGAAGGGTCTGTTTGCCAGCGAACAGTATAATCGGCTATACTTCGTCAGCGGCAATAGACTTTGGGTAACCAACCTCCCTTCGGAGTAGGACAACTGCGTGAGCGTATCGCATTGGGGACACGTAGTGACGACTTTAGTCGTCGTTCCTGCCGCAGAAGCGACTGAAGTCGCTACTACGTCTGCCCATAATACCCTTGAGAAGCAGCTTTGGCATGTCCCAAACTCAGTACGCTCGCCAACTGCTTTTTGCCCTGTCGGGGGAAATGTGCTATAATAGATGGCGAATTTTGACAGCACTTTTGCTTCACGTGGAGGCAATACATGAGCCGTAGTTCGAGAAACCATCGTTCCTCCTGGTCCAGGCTGTTGCTGGGCACGTTCTCCGTGATCCTCATAATAGGCGGGATCTACTCCGGTTACATCTTTTATCTCACCGTAAGGGACTTCGTAGCGTATGCTCAGCTTTCCCCTCTGCCCAACGTGAACTGGCCCCCCATCCCCGGCCAGGAGAGGCAAAGCAACATCAGCACCGGCGGGGAGCCTCTACCCGACTGGCAGAAGAAAGAGCGGGTGAACGTCCTCCTCCTGGGCATTGACCAGAGAGAGGGAGAGTACGGCCCCTGGCGCACCGACACCATGATCGTGCTGACCATTGACCCTGAGAACAACACAGCGGGCATGCTTTCTATCCCTCGCGACTTGTGGGTGCCCATCCCCGGCTATAGCCAGAATCGCATCAACACCGCCCATTACACCGGCGAGCTGAAGAAATACCCAGGTGGCGGGCCTGCCCTGGCTATCAAAACGGTGCAGCATAACCTCGGCATCCCCATCCACTACTACGTCCGCATCAACTTCAGTGGTTTTGTGAAAGCCATAGACACCATAGGGGGGGTAGACATCTACGTGGAAAAGGAGATTTACGATCCCCTGTATCCTGATAACGCTTATGGCTACGATCCGCTCTATATCCCGGCGGGCCTCCACCACATGGACGGTGAGCTGGCTCTCAAATACGCTCGCACCCGCCACAGCGGCAGCGACTTCGACCGGCTGCGGTGCCAGCAACAGGTCATCATGGCCGTGCGGGATAAGGTTCTGCGCCTCGATCTTCTGCCCCAGTTGCTGCCCAAATTGCCTGAGCTGCTGAAGACCGTGGGCGATGCGGTGCAGACGGACCTGCAACCCGACGAGCTGCTCAACCTGGCTCAAGTGGCCGGCCAAATAGATGACGAGCACATCAAGACCGCCGTTATTGATAACTCCATGACTGTGCCTACCACCACGCCCAACGGGGCCCAGGTTCTGATCCCCATCCCGGACGAGGTCCGGGCCGTGGTGGACGAGATTTTTACCACCCCTGCCCAAGCCAAGGAAGAGATTAAAGATAGAGACAAGCTGGCGGCAGAAGGGGCAAAAATCATTGTTCACAACGGCACTACCGTTGGCAATCTGGCCGCCCAAACCAGCGCTTTCCTGAAAGAACAGGGCCTGCAGATAGTGGAGTTCGGCAACGCCGAGCGTTTCGACTACCCCACCACGATTATCGTGGACTATACGGGTAAAGAATACACCGTCCAATATCTGGCCCGGTTGCTCAATATCTCGGAGAGCAACATCCAGCCCTTTACTGGCTCGCATAGCGAGATTGACATCCGCCTCATCATCGGCGCAGACTTTCAACTGCCCACAGCACCCTAACGAACTCCTAATTTTTAAGGTTAGAAGGTGAAGGAAAATTTGCTAGATATTGAGATTTATGATATAATCAATCATAATCTAATAGCAATCAGCTAGATTCAGTACGTCACAATTAAGGATGTCCGCCGATAAAGGCTAACCTCTCGAAAGAGGGGGGCGCAAAGCCTACGGGTCTAAGGCTCAGGTTTGAGCTATGATAGCCGGGCTACCGAAGCGGGCAACGCTCATTGTACATTTAGTGCTATCTAAGCAATGAGTTGATGCCTGTGGTTTCCCGGTCGAACCGGAGCCACAGGTTTTTTTGTTTGGAGCCAGAGATAGCAGTTGACGAAAGTCGAATCCGGAGAAAGAAGACAGCCCCAGCTTCGTACCAGGAGCAAAAGACCATCCGCCCTGCTGGGTATCAAGAACTGGACTTTAGACCTGGACAGCAGGCAAATCGTCACCAGTAATGGGGCGCAAAAACTGTCTCCCACGCTCTGCCGATTGCTAGAAGTGTTCATGCGCAATCCCGAGAAAGTTCTCGACCGCGGGTTTCTGATGAAAGAGGTTTGGGAAACGGATTATCTTGGAGATACCAGGACGTTGGAAGTCCACGTCTGCTGGCTGAGGAAGAAAATAGAAGAGGATCCCCATCGTCCTCGCTATCTGAGAACAGTGCGGGGAGTGGGGTATCGTTTCGGCTTGTCGGGGTAGCCAGGAAGATAAATGTACCACAGAACAGTTCTCGATAATGGCTTGCGTATCCTGACCTCCACGATGCCGCACACCCACTCGGCGAGCATCGCTGTCTTCGTCGGCGTGGGCTCCCGCTACGAAGCTGATGAGCAGAGCGGAGCATCCCACTTCATCGAACACGTGCTCTTCAAAGGCACAACGAAGCGACCTACGGCCAGGGAAATCGCCATCGCTATCGAACAAACCGGGGGCATCTTCAACGCCAGCACAGGCCAGGAAGAGAGCACCTATTGGGCCAAGGTCCCCCGGCCCCACCTGGATATTGCCATTGATGTGCTGGCGGACATGCTTCGCCACGCCAGGTTCGACCCAGCGGAGATTGATAAGGAACGAGACGTAATCATCAGAGAAATCAACCTGACCCTGGACATGCCAGATTATTTAGTCCACCTCCTGAACAATCGGTTAGTCTGGCCCAATCACCCTCTGGGGCGCGACGTCGCTGGCAGCAAAGAGAGCATCGCCAACCTGGACCGGGACAGGCTACTGGCTTACATGCACAGCCACTATCTGCCGAATAACACCGTGATCAGTGTAGCGGGCAACGTCGAGCACGAAGCAGTAGTGAAACAAATAACCGCCTGCCTGGGTGACTGGGCCAGGGGAGAGGCGGCCTCGTATCAGCCCGCTAAAGATGGCCAGAGCGAACCACGCGTGCGAGTTTTCAACAAGAATACAAAGCAGGCTTATCTCTGTCTAAGTGTGCCGAGCCTACCCCGTAATCACCCCGATCGCTTGAGCCTGCGGCCGCTCAATGCCGTGCTGGGGGAGGGCATGAGCTCTCGGCTTTTCACCGCCATCAGGGAAAAGCAAGGCTTGACCTATAGCATTGACTCCTACATCAGCGCGCTGTATGACACTGGAGTAGCAGGAGTCTACGCCAGCTCTGCTCCAGAGCACGTTGAGGCCACCATCAAAGCTATTTTAGAGGAGTGGGACAACCTCAGGCAAGAAGAGATCCTGCCCCAAGAGCTGGCAAGAGCTAAGGACTTACTAAAAGGACAATTGCTGCTCTTTATGGAAGACAGCTTCAGTGTAGCTCTCTGGTTCGGCTCGCAGGAGATACTCTTTTCTGAGATTCTGACGTACGAGGAAGCAATAGAAGAAATCGAGACCATAACCACCGCCGACGTTCGCAGGGTAGCACAGACGCTTTTCCTGGAGGAGAAGCTGAACCTGGCTGTGGTAGGCCCCTTCAAAGAGGGTGGATTCAGAGAATTGCTCAGGTTGTGATGATTACCAACACTGGCATTGTTCATCAGGGCATGTCAAAGGTCTCCTTGATAACCTTAACAGCGTCCGACAGACGATGGGCATTGATCACACAAGAGACGGTGGAGATAGAAGTACTGATAGCCAGTATGTTGATACCCACCGATGCCAGCGCATTGAACATGGCGCCAGCGATGCCCGGACGCTCCCGGAAATCGGGCCCAAAAATGGAGACTATCCCCGCTTCCGGCTCGTGGATCACCTCCCTGGCCCCCAATTGGGGCTTGATTCCCTCGAGTATGTCCAGAGCAGCCTCCAGGTCATCCTGGGCAACGCAGAACACAACGTGGTCCTGGTTATTCAGGTCTATGCACTGAACGATGAACTCCACGTTGATCCCTTCGCGGCCCAGAGCGGAGAGGATCGCACCAGCCACGCCAGGACGATCCGGGATGCCCATGATCCCTATCTTGGCCAGGTTGGAGTTTTTAATGACCCCGCCGATTTTGATTTTTTCCACTGGTTTGCCCCCCTTTCGCTAAGATAGTGTTACTGTAATGCAACGCTCCTACCCCACCGGCTCCACCCGCACCGCACAGACCTTGTACTCAGGGATCTTCGCCACCGGATCGAGGGCAGCGTGGGTCAGCGCGTTGGCCGCTGCCTCGGCAAAATGGAAGGGGATGAAGACCACGCCGGGTCGGATGCGTGTGGTGACCCGCACCCCTAGCTCGATCTCCCCGCGGCGGCTGGCAACCCGCACTCGCTTCGCGCCGTCCAGCCCGATGCGGACAGTATCCTGCGGATGCATCTCCACGTAAGCCTGCGGCACCTCCTGCTCCAGCTTCTCCGACCGCCGGGTCATGGTGCCGGTATGGAATTGGAACATCAGGCGCCCCGTAGTCAAGATGAAGGGGTACTCCTCGTCCGGGAGTTCCGCTGCTTCCTGGAAGTGGATGGCGTGGAAGTGCCCCAGCCCCCGGCTGAACTTACCCTTGTGCAGGTAGGGCGTGCCGGGATGGTCGGCGGCCGGCACCGGCCACTGCAGGGAGCCCTCCCTCTCCAGCCGCTCGTAACTCACGCCGCCGTAGATGGGCGTCAGGGAGGCGATTTCGGACATGATCTCCCTAGGAGAGGGATAGTCCCATCCACGGGAAGCGTGTTGCGTATTGCGTGAAACGTGAAACGTGAAACGCTGCGCCAATTCGCAGAGGATTTCCCAATCAGGCCGACTCTCGCCGATGGGCTCGATGGCTTTGCGCACCCGCTGGATGCGGCGGTCGGTGGCGGTGAAGGTGCCGTCCTTCTCAGCGTAGGATGCCCCCGGCAGCACCACGTGGGCCAGTTCGGCCGTCTCGCTCAAAAAGATGTCCTGCACCACCAGGAACTCGATCTGCTCCAGGCAGTGGCGGGCGTGGTTGATGTCGGGATCGGAGAGCATGGGGTTTTCAGCCATCACGTAGAGGGCACGCAGGCGGCCATCGCCGGCGGCGTCAATCATCTCCGTCACCGTCAGGCCCACGTTGAGGTCCGACGTGCTGCCCCAGGCCTTCTCGAACTTCTCGTGGATATCGGGAGATGTGACACTCTGGTAACCTGGATAGACGTTGGCCAGCCCTCCCATGTCGCACGCCCCTTGGACGTTGTTCTGCCCCCGCAAGGGATTGACCCCGCCGCCGGGAATCCCCATGTTGCCGCTGAGCATGGCCAGGTTAGCGCAGGATTTCACGTTGTCGGTGCCGGTGGTGTGCTGGGTGATGCCCATGGCGTAGATGATGGCCGAGGGCCTGTTGGTCGCGTACAGGCGAGCTGCCTCTCGCAGGCCGTCGGCTGGGATGCCGCTGATCTCCTCCACCCGCTCCGGGGTGTACTCCATCACCACCTGGCGGAGCTCCTCGTATCCTTCGGTGCGCTCCTCGATGAAGGCTCTATCCTCCAGCCCCTCGCTGATGATGACGTTCATCAGCCCGTTGAGCCAGGCCACGTCGGTGCCGGGCCGGAAGCGCAGGTAGAGGTCGGCCAGGCGGCCGATTTGCACCTCGCGGGGGTCAATCACGATGATCTTGGCCCCCCGCTCCTTGGCCTCCAGGACGTGGGTGGCAACCAGCGGGTGGGCCTCGGAGGTGTTGGAGCCAGTGATGAGGAAGCACTGGGTCTCGGCGCTGAACTCCGGGATGGAGTTGGTCATCGCCCCACTGCCAAACGCGGCGGCCAGACCGGCCACCGTGGGGGCGTGTCAGAGACGGGCGCAGTGATCCACGTTGTTCGTACCAATCGCCGCGCGGGCGAACTTCTGGAGCAGGTAGTTCTCCTCGTTGGTGCACTTGGCCGAAGCCAGAAAACCGATGCTATTGGGGCCGGATTCGGTCTTGATGGTGCCCAGCCGCTCGGCGACCAGCGAGAGCGCATCATCCCACGTCGCCTCCTCGAACCCCCCCTCGGTCCCCCCCGCAAGCAGGGGGGAAGTAGCTCCCCGCCGGATGAGGGGTGTCTTCAGCCGGTCGGGATGATAGACGAAGGACGCGGCGTTCCACCCCTTGATGCACAGCTTTCCCTGGCTGACGGGGTGCTCTTTCGCAGGGAGCACCCCCACGATCTCCCCGTCCAGCACCTGAAGGTAGAGCCCGCAGCCGGCTCCGCAGTAGATGCAGGTGGTGAGGATGTTCTGGTATTGCATACCTCTTTCCCTTTCTTTCCGTCCGAGGCCATCCGCTACGTTGCGGCCAAGGGTACAGCCATTCTTTCCATCCGGGCACCGATCTCACGCAACATCCCCTGAATAGTGTCTACGGTTTCCTCGTCGAAAAGTGGCTCCCCACATTGCTCACATACCCAGGCCGGTACATCGTCAATGATCAAGTGATACCCTTGCCTGGTAGCGGTGTAACCTACTTTCTTTCGAACCAGTGTTCCTTTGCAATAGAGACATTCCATGTTCACCCCACATACAGTTCCTCTTGTGCTTCGCGCAGCAAATACGCTTTCTCGTGCGGGCCGACGGTGAGGAAAACCACGGTCTTATCCGGCAATCCCTCGCAGAAACAGAACTGACATTCAGGTACTTGACGGCACTCCTCGCAAATCACAAACAAGATACGGAAGTTGCGCGTCACACGCACGCCGCGGCAGCCGCGCAAATCCAGCCCGCCAGGTATCCGGCCCAACCGCTCCGTGCCTGTGTAGGGATCATCCAATATTTGATCCACGTGACGCTGAATCTGCTTCCGCAGGCCGTGATACCGTCGCTGGTTGCGCACAAAGCGGTCTTCGAACGCAGGTTGGTAGCGGCTCATTCGCCGAATACCTCTTCGTAGGTGTAGAACTTGAGCCGTCCTTCCCGCGCCCGACGCTGAATGTCTGTCAAACTCTCGTACAACGGCGATCCCGGCTCGATGACCGTAGGCTCCTCGTGGAGGCCCAATCCGGCAAGCGCATCCTCGATCTCATCATGCACGATGCGGCGGATAAGCGATTCTAACTCTGCTATACTCAGGTCTACCACTTGTTCAGGTGCATGTGTAGTAACTGTAGACATACTACTCCTCCATCACGCCACCATTAACAGGAATCAAAGGTCTCTCATGTGCTGCAACGGCGCTTCCTCTAGCGTCAGCGAAAGCGGCGGCGCGGCCTCGATGTCCGCCCCCGGAACGTACCCCAGCAGGTCCCCCACGTCCCGACGGATCAGGTCGTAGAGGACGGTCAGCGAGATGTGGGCCGGGCAGGTCAGCTCGCACTGGCGGCAGGCGACACAGCGGGCGGTCATGTGCATCGCTCGGATCAGGTGGAAAGTAGGGAAGGGCGGGGCCAGCACGCCCGGCTCCACCCACACCTCGTCCTCCAGCGCGCAGGCCTCGCAGAAACACTCCGGGCAGACGTTGCGACAGCCATAGCACTTCATGCACTTAAGAAACTGCTCCTGCCAGAACGCCCGTCGCTCCCCTAGTGACATCTTCTCGTACTCGGCGACGATAGGATTCGGCGGCGCGCCCTCCACCGGCGTGCCGATGACCTCCGCCTGGGGCCAGGGGGCCGGGTCGGGCGCGGGGTCGGCGCAGTGGCACTCCTCGGCCTCTGCGGCGGTGCAGGCCACCCCCAGCAGGTACAATCGGTCGGGGTCCACCTGCTCCCGCTTGGCCATCTCCACCAGCGCGCGGGCATCGCACCCGCGGGCCACGATGCCGAAGCGGGCCGCAGGGTACCGCTTCTGCAACAAAGAGACGATGGGCGCCAGAGCGTAACGCGGGTCTAGCACCAATTGAGATAGGTCATCTCCCTCATGAAAGAGGTAGGGGGCAACCCCCTCCACTGTCCGCCGCAACCCGATCACGCCGTCCAGTTCTCGCAGCTTCTCCGCCACGTGGGTGCGGATCTCCTCAATCATTCCCGCACCTCCTCTGAGAGCGGCCCCAGCGCCCGCACTGTCTCCACGAACTCTTTAGTCACCTGGGCGAATTTCGGGGCCTCGGCCGACGATACCCAATCCAGCCGCAGCCGGTCGGGGTTGATGCCCACGTAGCCCAGCAGGTTGCGCAAGAGCGGCACCCGCTTGGCGGTGCGGTGGTTGCCGCTGGTGTAGTGGCACTCGCCGATGTGGCAGCCCAGCACCAGCACCCCGTCGGCGCCGGCGCGGAAGGCCCGCAAGATCATCTCCGGCGATACCCGCCCTGAGCACATCACGCGGATGGGCAGGACGTTGGCCGGAGAGGGAATGCGGGCGATCCCAGCGTTGTCCGCTCCCGCGTATGAACACCAATTACAGAGAAAAGCGACGATTCGTGGTTCAAATGGTTCGCTCATAGTGGCTATCCTCTATTTACGCAATACGCACTACGCAATACGAGCACGTATTCCGTATTGCGTATTCCGTTAACATTCACCCCACCATCGCCAACAACCCATCAATCTGGGCCACGATCTCCTGGTCGGTAAAGTGCAGCGCCGTGATGGCCCCGGCGGGGCAGGTGGCGGCGCAGGTGCCGCACCCCTGGCACAGGGCGGCGTTGACCTCCGCCTTCCCACCCCCCCCATCCCCCCCTGTCAGGGGGGGGGAGGGGGGGGTGCGGGAGATGGCGGAGTAGGGGCAGGCCGGGATGCAGTCGCCGCAGCCCACACATTCCGCGGCCTCGACCACGGCCACGGTGGGCGAGATGGTGACCTCTCCCCGATTGAACAGACCCACCGCCTCCATCGCTGCTGCCCCGGCGTGGGCTACAGTGGCCGGCACATCCTGCGGCCCCTGGCAGGCTCCGGCCAGGAAGACCCCCGCCGTGCTGGTCTCCACCGGCCGCAGCTTGGGATGGGCCTCGGCGAAGAAGCCATCGGGCGTGCGGCCCAGGCCGAAGAGGGCGGCCACCCGGTCGGCGTCGGGCTGCGGCTCGACGGCCGTGGCCAGGATCACCAGGTCCACGTCGGCCGCCACCAGTTTCCCCAGGTCGGCATCCTCCCCCTTCACCCGCAGCTTGCCATCCAGCAGGACCTCCACCTCGGCTCCCCGGCCGCGCACGAAGGTGATCCCCTCCTCCTGCACCCGCTTGTAGAACTCCTCGTAGGCCTTGCCGAGAGTCCGCATGTCCATGTAGAAGTCGTAGACCTCGGCCCCGGTCTTCTCCCGCACCTGGTGAGCCTGCTTGAGGGAATACATACAGCAGAAGCGGGAGCAATACGGGTGGGCATGCTCGTCCCGGCTGCCCACGCAGTGGATGATGGCCACCCGCTCCGGCTTCTTCCCCTCGGCGGTGAGGATCTCGCCAGCAGTAGGACCGCCCGCGCTGGTGAGCCGCTCAAACTGCAGGCCGGTGATGATGTTCGGCGACAGGCCATAGGAATACTGGGGTAATTGGGTGGGATCCCACATCTGGAAACCGGTGGCGACGACGATAGCGCCCACGTCCAGTTCCAGCAACTGCTCGCGCATCTGGTGGTCAATGGCCTGGGCCTGGCAGGCGCGGACACATTCCAGGCACTCGGAACAGACGGCGCAGGAGAGGCAACGCAACGCTTCTTTGACAGCCTGCTCCTCGGTGAGGCCCAGTTCTACCTCGTGGAAGCTGGTGCGCCGCTCGGCCAGCGGCAGATGAGACATCTCCCGGCGCTCTGCTAGCTCCACGTCGCGGGGGATGGTCACCTGAATATCCTCTGGACGCGGCCACCCGAGGGTGCGTCCTTCGCGCAGGTCCTGCCCCTGCAGGTAGCGGTGGATGGATTCGGCGGCTCGCTTGCCGGCGGCCATCGCATCAATGGCCATAGCAGGTCCAGTCACTGCATCTCCCCCGGCAAAGACTCCCTCCACCGCTGTCGCCAGCGTGTCCGGGTCGGCAGCCAGTGTCCTCCACCGGGTGACCTCTGCTCCCCCCAACGGGGCCAGGTCGGGTTGTTGGCCGATGGAGACGATCACTGTGTCCACATCCATGGTGAACTCGGAGCCAGGAATCGGCTCAGGGCGACGGCGGCCACTTTCGTCTGGCTCGCCCAATCCCATGCGTATGCACTCTATCCCGGCCACTCGCCCATCCTGCTCTAGTACCCGCGTCGGCGTGGCCAGGAAGTGGAACTGCACTCCCTCTTCCATCGCCGCCTCCACCTCGGCGGGGATGGCCGGCATCTCCACCCGCGAGCGGCGGTAGACCACCGTCACCTCGCTCCCCAGCCGCAGGGCACTGCGAGCCGCGTCAATGGCCGCGTTGCCCCCGCCGATGACCGCCACCTGCCGACCCAGTGTGACCTCTTCTCCCAACCCTTCGACGGAGCTCAGGACAAGGCTCAGGTGACGCAGGAAATCGGTGGAATGGATCACTCCCTCCAGGTCCTCGCCGGGAATGTCCAGACGACGGCTCTCGTGCGCCCCCACCGCCAGGAACACGGCGTCGTACTCCTGACGCAGGTCGTCCAGGCTGGGGCCCCCATCCCGCCCCACCGGCGTCCCCAGCCGAATCTCCACCCCCAGGGCGCGGATAAAATCAACCTCGTGGTTGAGGACGTCGCGGGGCAGCCGATACTCAGGAATGCTCACGGCCAGCATCCCCCCCGCCACCGGCAGCGCCTCGTAGACGGTCACGCCGTATCCCGTGTGGGCCAGGTGGTAAGCAGCGGTAAGCCCCGCCGGACCTGCCCCCACGATGGCCACTTGTTCTTTATAAATGCGCTCGGCAGGCTCCGGCATCTCGCCGCCAGAGCAGGCATCGTAGACGAAGCGCTTGAGGGCACAGATCGCCAACGGCTGCTCCACCTCCTCGCGCTTGCAGATCGTCTCGCAGGGATGATAACAGATGCGGCCCAGCGTGCCCGCGAAGGGCACCGTCTGGCGCACCAGGTCCAGCGCCTCCTGGAACTTCCCTTCGCCAATGAGAGCGACGTAGCCCTGAACAGGGATGTGCGCGGGGCAGGCAATCTTGCAGGGCGAATCCCGCTTATCTACGACGAACACCGGCGGGATGGCCTGGGCGAAGGGGCGATAGATGGCCTTGCGGGTACCCAGTCCCTCGTCGAACTCGCTGGGCACCTGAACAGGGCAAACGGCGACACAATCATCGCAGCCGGTGCATTTATCCTCCAGGACGTAGCGCGGCTTGCGCCGCACCTGCACCTGGAAGTTGCCCACGTACCCGGAGACTTTGACGATGTCGCTGTAGCTCAGCAGCGTAATGTTGGGATGCCGACCGGCATCCATCATCTTCGGCCCCAGAATTCAGGTGCTACAGTCGAGGGTGGGGAAGGTCTTGTCCAGTTGGGCCATGTGGCCGCCAATGGTTGGCTCCCGCTCCACCAGGTAGACCGGGTAGCCGGCCTCGGCGACGGAAAGGGCGGCGTGGATGCCAGCGATGCCGCCACCGACCACCAGTGCCGCCTGGGTGACCGGCTCCTTGCGCGCCTCCAGTGGGGCGTGATAGGCCACCCGCGCCACCGCCGCCCGCACCAGCCGCTTGGCTTTCTCCGTCGCCAGCTCCCGGTCGGGGATCACCCAGGAGACGTGCTCGCGGATGTTGGCCATCTCGAAGAGATAGGGGTTAAGCCCGCTCTCGGCCAGCAAGCGCTGGAAGGTGGGCTCGTGCATACGGGGGGTGCAGGAAGCCACTACTACCCGGTTTATCCCTAATTCGCGGATGTCGTCCTGGATCATCTGCTGGCCGGGCTCAGAGCACGTATACTTGTATTGCCGAGCAACGGCCACGCCGGGCAGGGCGGCGGCCATCTCCGTAACTGCCCCCACGTCCACCGTGGCTGCGATGTTGATGCCGCACTCGCAGATGTAGATGCCGATTCGGGGTTCTTCCATACTGCAAACTCCTTGATTACGATAATTTCAGGCCAGATTTTAACATGTCCGCCGCGCTTTGTCAAGGGTCAGCAGATGCGCGGTAGTTGCTCGCCGCTGAGCATGTCCACCACGCGCTTGCCCCCCACCCGGCTGCGCAGAACCACGCTGCCGGGATGCTCCTCCACCACCTGGCCGATGACGGCCGCCTCCCTGCCCAGAGGATGGGAGCGCAACGCCTCCAAGGCTGCTTCCGCCGCCTGCGGAGCCACGATGGCCAGACATTTCCCCTCGTTGGCCACGTAGAGGGGGTCCAGCCCCAGGATCTCACACGCTCCTTTCACCTCGTCCCAGATGGGGATCTGGGCCTCTTCCAGGACAATGCCCACACCTGCGCTGGAAGCGATCTCGTTGAGGGCACTGCTCAGCCCGCCGCGGGTGGGGTCGCGCAGCACGTGCACCTGCGGCCCGGCGACCTGAAGTGCCACCTCCACCAGCCCATTTAGCGGAGCGGTATCGCTCTCCAGGGTGGTCTCGAACTCCAGCCCCTCCCGCACCGACAGGATGGCGATGCCGTGTACGGCGATGGCTCCGCTAATCAGCACTACATCGCCGGGCCTGGCCCACTGGGGGGAGACGTGGATACCAGGAGGGATGACCCCCAGCCCCGTAGTGTTGATAAACACGCCGTCTCCTTTTCCCCGGTCCACCACCTTCGTATCCCCGGTGGCTACTTCCACCCCCGCCTCCTGCGCCGCCTCCTGGATGGATCGCACCACCCGCCACAAGTCCTCCATCGGGAAGCCCTCCTCCAGGATGAGGCCCAGGGAGAGGTACAGGGGACGGGCGCCGCACATGGCCAGGTCGTTGACCGTGCCGTTGACGGCCAGTTCGCCGATGTCGCCGCCGGGGAAAAAGAGGGGGCTGACCACGAAGGAGTCGGTGGTGAAGGCCAGGCGGACGCCCCCCACCTCCAGTACCGCGCCGTCGTGGAGGGTCTCCAGAGCCGGGTTGCGAAAGGTGGGCCAGAACATCCGCTCGATGAGCATCTGGGTCAGCCGCCCCCCTCCTCCGTGGGCCAGGAGGATGGTGGGGTATTCCTGGATGGGGATGGGGCATTGAAAGGCAAGATGGTTTGGTCGTTCTGTCATGTCAGTGGTCTCCATGATAAGGGATTAGGGACTAGGGACTAGGGACTAGGGACTAGGGATCAGTAGGCGCCTTGCTCCCTGGTCACTTGTCCCTAGTCCCTGGTCACTTGTCCCTAGTCCCTGGTCACTTGTCCCTGTTCCCTCCTCTCGATGCGTCTGCGGCTACTCAGGACGAGGCCCGTACCGATAATACGCAGCACACGCCCCCTCGCTGGAGACCATCGGCGCGCCCAGCGGGTGCTCCGGGGTGCAGCGGCTGCCAAAGGCAGGGCACTGCGGCGGCTTCTTCCGCCCCTGCAAGATGAGGCCGGCGATGCAATCCGGCGATTCCTCCACCGCCATCTCCGCCACGTCGAACCGCTGCTCGGCGTCGAAGTCGGCGTACTCCCCCCGCAGCCGCAGGCCGCTGCGGGGAATCACCCCGATCCCCCGCCAGGCGCGGTCGGTCACCTCGAAGACCTGTTGGATGAGCTGCTGAGCCGGGACGTTCCCCTCCCGCCGCACGGAACGGGTGTACTGGTTCCCCACCTCGGGCCGCCCTTCTTCCAGGGCTTTCAGCGTCATATAGAGCCCCTGGAGGATGTCCAGCGGCTCGAAGGCGGTGACGACGATGGGCACCCGGTACTTCTCGGCGATGGGCTCGTACTCCCAATACCCCATCACGGTGCAGACGTGGCCGGGGGCCAGGAAGCCCTGCACCTCGTTGCCGGGAGCATCGAGGATGGCCTGAATGGCCGGAGGAACCAGGACGTGGGCGGATAGTATCGAGAAGTTCCGCAACTCCATCTGCCGGGCCTGCCACACAGCCATGGCGTTGGCCGGGGCGGTGGTCTCGAACCCCACGGCGAAGAAGACCACCTCCCGCTGCGGGTTCTGCTGGGCCAGCTTCAGCGCATCCAGCGGGGAGTAGACCATGCGCACGTCTCCGCCCGCCGCTTTGGTCATCAACAAGTCTTTGCTAGACCCGGGCACCCGCAGCATGTCGCCGAAGGAGCAGAAGATCACCTCTGGGCGGGAAACGATGGCGATGGCCTTGTCCAGCAGCTCCACCGGGGTCACGCAGACGGGGCAGCCGGGGCCGTGGACCAGAGTCGCCTCCTCCGGCAGCATGCGGCCCAGCCCGAACTTGAGGATGGTGTGGGTCTGCCCGCCGCAGATCTCCATCAGCGTCCAGGGCCGGGTGACCGTTTGTCGGATGGCCTCGACGTATCGCTGCGCTGTCGCCTCGTCTCGATACTCGTCTATGTACTTCATGGGTGGCTAAGACCGTCAATCCCTTCGCTCACGTCTCCGCCGCTCTAATCGCTCATCTATCTTCAGCAACCTCTCCAGGGTCAGCACCAGCCCTACCAGCACCGCCGCCGTCACTCCCAGCAAGTACAACCCCGCCCCTATGGCCAAACCTATCCCTCCCACCGTCCAAATCCCTGCTGCGGTCGTCAAACCCTGAACTCCCCGCCCTGTCCCCTTCAAAATCATCCCCGCCCCCAGGAACCCTAACCCCGTCACCACTCCTGCGGCCACTCGCGCTGGATCAGAGCCGGGAAAGGCCATCACTGAGACCAACGCAAACACCGCCGCTCCCAACGACGCCAGGGCGTGGGTTCGTTCCCCTGCCGGCTGATCTGCGAACTCCCTCTCCAACCCAATCAAAAAACCGAGGAACGCAGCCAAGACCAAACGACCGACCATTTCTAATTGCGATACAGAAGCCATTCCCTCCTCTCCTCTCACTGCACGGTACTGGTAAGAGGCTCACCCTGCTTCACCGCTATCTCCTCTAGCTCGGCCAGCAATTCCAGCGTCTGCTGGGCCTCTTCCTCGTCCAGGCGGCTGATGGCGAAGCCGACGTGGACGATGACGTAATCCCCCACCTGCGCCTCGGGGGTATAGGCCAGGCAGACCTCTTTGACGATCCCCCCGAAGCTCACCTTGCCCATGCGGATGCCGAGGGGATTGTCCTCGACGCTGACGATCTTACCAGGAATTCCCAGACACATACTCCCTCCTTACCGCACCCCCTCGGCCGCAACAGCCACCTGGCCCAGGGCGATGCCGCCGTCGTTGGGGGGGATGCGCTGATGGACGTACACGCGCAGGCCAGCTTCGGTCAGGCGGCGATAGGCCCGCTCCATGAGGATGCGGTTCTGAAAGCACCCTCCGCTCAGGGCAGCACGTTCCACCCCTACCGCCCTGGCCACAGCAACCATCCCCTCCACCAAAGCGTTGTGAAACCGCGCCGCCATCACCCCCACCGGTACCCCACGCCGAAGGTCCGCAAGCAGTGCCTCCAGCAAGGGGCCCCAGTCCAGCACCAGGGATTCCGACTTCCGATTTCCGATTTTCGATTTGACGTTTGACGTTTGACGTTTGAGATTGGGTATTGGATATTGGGTTACCGGCAGCGGGTAAGCTTCCTCCACCGTCTCGTCTACAGCGTACTCCAGCATCATCGCTGCCTGGCCCTCGAAGCGGTTCTCCTGACGCAGGTCCACCAGGGCGGCTACGGCGTCGAAGAGGCGGCCCGCGCTGCTGGTGAGGGGTGCATTCACCCCCCGCTCCAGCATTTGCCGCAGCAGGCGGCGCTCAGAATGAGAGAAGGCAGCCACCGGCGCCAGATCATCCCACTCCAGGGCCTGTGGGCCGCAGTGCTCCCACAGCACTCCCAGCGCCGAGCGTCGGGGCTCTCTGACCGCCGCCTCCCCGCCCGGCAGGCGAAAGGTGCGCAAATGAGCCACCCGCTCAAAGCCGGAGGCATCCCCCCACAGAAACTCCCCGCCCCACACCGTCCCGTCCAGGCCGTAGCCGGTGCCGTCCCAGGTCACTCCCAGGGCTGGCCCCTCCACCTCGTTCTCAGCCAGACAGGAGGCCAGGTGGGCGTGGTGGTGCTGAACCGGAATCCGTAGGGGCAGGGCTTGCCCCTGCCCTGACAGGGCATCCGCAAGGGATGCCCCTACGTGCCCGTCGGCAACCTTGCGAGCCCATCGGGTGGAAAAGTAATCCGGGTGGAGGTCGTGGGCGATGGCCACGGGCTGCACCTCGTACAGGCGGAGAAAGTCGGCGATGACTCGCTGGAAGGCGGCGCAGGCCTGCGGCGTGTCCAGGTCGCCGATGTGCTGGCTCACGAAGACCTGCCGCCCCACGCTCAGGGCGATGGCGTTCTTCAGGTGTGCGCCCACGGCCAGGATGGGTGGAGGTTCAGACTTCCGAAGTCTGCCAGACTTCGGAAGTCTCACCGGGAGGGGAGCGTACCCTCGCGCCCGCCGCAGCACCAGCTCCTGCCCCAGCACCACCCGAACTATCGAGTCGTCGCAATGGCGGACGATGGGGCGGTTGTGGATCAAAAAGAGATCAGCGATGCCACCCAATCGCTCTCGGGCCTCGTCCTCGTCAATGCAGATGGGCTCGTCGGAGCGGTTGCCGCTGGTGGCCACCACGGGGAAGCCCAACTCCTGCATCAGTAGGTCGTGGAGGGGGGTGTAGGGCAACATCACCCCCAGATAAGGGTTCCCAGGGGCCACCGCCTGGCAGACTTGACCCCCCGCCATCCCCCCCCTACCAGGGGGGGGAGAGAGGGGAGGGTGGTCCCTCCGCCGACGCAGCAGCACGATGGGCGATTCGGGGGAGGTCAGCACTCGCTCCTCCAGAGGGGAAACCATACAGTGCTCCTTGATCACCTCCAGGGAAGGGTAGAGGAGGGCGAAGGGCTTCTCCTCGCGTTGCTTCCGCCCTCGCAACCGCTGCACCGCCGCTTCGTTTCGGGCATCTACAATGAGCAAAAATCCACCCAGTCCCTTCATGGCCAGGATGCGTCCCTCCCGCACCGCTCGGGCCGCCTCCTGGATGGCCTCCTGGCCCGTGAGGTGACGGGCACTTCCAAAGTGCCCGTCACCTGAAGACAGCACCACCTGCGGGCCACAGACAGGGCAGGCCACCGGCTGGGCGTGGAAGCGCCGGTCCAGGGGATGCTCGTACTCCCGCCGACAGTCGGGGCAGAGAGGGAAGTGAGCCATGGAGGTGTTGGGCCGGTCGTAAGGGAGGGCGCGGATGATGGTGAAACGGGGACCGCAGTGAGTGCAGTTGGTGAAGGGATAACGATAGCGGCGGTCGCCGGGGTCTCCCACTTCGCGGTAGCAGTGCGGGCAGGTGGCGATGTCGGGGAGGACGAGGACGGTCTTCTCCCCTGTTTCCTCGCTGTGGCGGATGACGAAGTCCGGGTAGCCGATGGGATCGAGGAAGGAGAACTCAAGGCTCTGGATGATAGCCAAGGGGGGCTTCTCCTGTTCCAGGCGCAGGAGGAACGCTTCCAGCACGGCGCGCTCCCCCTCAACTTCAATGAACACCCCCTGAGACGAGTTGAGCACCCAACCCCGCAGGCCCATCTCCGTGGCCAGCCGATAAACGAAGGGGCGGAAGCCCACTCCCTGCACCGCCCCGTGGATGACAACTTTCAGGCGTGCATTCTCTGCAATAGTCATTCTGCCCCTAATTATACTCCACTTCACCTATCCTGACAAGAAACCCTGCACCCCACGATTCACGTCCATTCAACAAAACAACAGGCCAGGGGAGCCTTGTCCCCCCGCCTGTGTTCCTCTCCTCGCTCGATTTTCGTGACTACTCCTGGCCGCTGCCGCCGGCTATACTCCCCTCCAGGTGCTCACGACCTCAACCCTTGCTGGGGCCGCACTACCAATACCGGCCGCCCCACCCTTTCGACGACGAAATCGGTAACGGCCAGTTCGCACGCTACTGCTCTCCCGTCTCCAACTTCGCCAACACCGCCTCCACGGCGCGGGGGATGGCCGCAGCCACCGTGGGCGTGCACGTCTCGCCAAAGGTCAGCACATCTTCCACCTCGACGGCAACGATGACGATAGCTTCGTCGTTGGGCAACGTCATGCCCATGCCCCGTCCCAAGGCCAGTGCACCGGGCAGAGAGAGATCGTGCGTCGAGCCCGAATGCAGTGATGCCCGCAGCTCGTTGGGATGCAGACGATAGATGTCACCAGGCTGGCCCTCGCCGGTTTGCATGGCATCCACCATGATGACCCGTTCGTAGCCAGCGATGACGTCCAACAAGCGCAGCCCGCCGACGCTCGCTTCGGCGAAGGTCACACCATCGCGCCGGCAACGTGCCGCCACCGCTCGCACCACGTGAATGCCCACGCCGTCGTCGGTCAATATGGGATTGCCCAGGCCCAACACCAAGGTCGCAGGTCTCATGTCACAGTTCCCATGTCACAAGTCGCAGGCGACATGAGACATGCGACCTGCGACTTGCGACTTGAGGCTAGAGATTCTGACTGATCCGTTGTACTTCATTACCCTCCGCATCCCAAATCACCACCTCCAATGGCATCTGGCCCGGCAGGGTGTGGGTGGCGCAGCCGAAGCAGGGATCGTAGGAGCGGAAGGCCATCTCCACCCGGTTCAGTATCCCCTCGCTGATGACCTGGCCCTTCTTGATGAGCGCTTGAGCCGCTTTCTTGACGGATATCGAGATAGGCGCGTAGTTATTGGTCGTGCCGACGATGAGGTTGCACTTCTGCACGATCCCCTTCTCGTCAGTGGTGTAGTGGTGGGTCAGCGTGCCGCGCGGCGCTTCCACGATGCCCACGCCCTCGTCCGGCATCTCAGTAGGAATGTTGCGCACGTGCGGGTCGGTGATCTCAGGATCGGTGGCCAGCTCAACCAGGCGCTCGGCGGCGTAGAGCAACTCAATCAGCCGTGCCCAGTGGGTAGCCAACGTACCGTGCACCGGCTTGCCGCCCATCGTCTCGTAGAACCCCTCGTAGGCCTCCTGTGCTCGCGGCGTGGCCATGCCGTCGGCGGCGTTGAGCCGTGAAAGAGGCGTAGCCTGGTAGACGCCACTGTCCTTGCCGGTCACAAATCCCTTCCAGCCTACTTTCTTGAGGTAGGGGAACTTGAGGTAGGTCCAGGGCTCGACGCGCTCGGCGATCACGTCCAGGTACTCCTCCGGGGCGTACTTGACGAACTCGTTGCCCTCGGGGTCCACGACGCGCACCAGCCCATCGTAGAAGTTGACCTTGTTGTTCTCGTCCACCAAACCCATGTAGTACATGGGCGTGGTGAAGGTGTCGGAGAGGATCATGTCCAGGTAGGTCTTGTTCGCCAAAACCACATCGTGGAAAAGTTGGAGGTTGAACTGACCAAACTCGACCAACTCGTGGCCTATGGCCTCGATCTGTGCCCGCTCTTCCTCGTTGATGGCCTTGCTCACCCCACCGGGTATCGCGCCGACCGGGTGGATGGTCTTGCCGCCCAGCATACCTACGATGTCCATGGCCTTTCCCCGGCTGCTGATGACCTTACTGCCGATCTCCAGGCCGACCCTGTGGATCAGGCCCAGGATGTTGCGTTCGGCGGGCGGCGCGTCCGGCCCCAGGACGAAGTCGGGCGCGGCCAGGATGTAGAAATGGACAGTGTGGTCGGCGACGTAGAAGGCGGAGTAGAGCAGCTCGCGCAGTTTCTTGCCCGTTGATGGCACCTCAACGTGGTAGACGGCGTCGCAGGCCTTGGCCGAGGCCATGTGGTGCGCCTCCGGGCAGACCCCGCAGATGCGCGGCGTGATGCGCGGCAACTCCTCCACGGGCCGACCCTCGGCGAATTTCTCGAACCCCCGCAGCTCAGGGATGACGAGGTAAGCGTTGGCGACGTTCCCTTCCTCGTCGAGAAAGATGTCAATCCGCCCGTGGCCTTCCAGGCGGGTGATAGGGTCAATGCTGATCTTTTGCATAGTCTTCTCCTTGTTTGGAAGTTGGAAGTTGGACGTTGGACATTGGATTTCCAATCTCCAACCTCTAACCTCCAACCTCCAATCTCGCTCGGTGCAGCAGCGACGCCGGCAGCCCAAACCGATAGAACGTCCCCACCGGGTCCACGATCTCCCCCACGATGCGGGCTGCCTCCTCCTCGGTGTCGGCGTCCACCACCGAAGCGACGGCCGAGAGGAGCGCTGCCCCCTGGTCAATCACGTTCGGCGCCGGCCCGTAGCAGCCCCGGCAGGGCATGTCCACCGTGGGACAAAGGGCGCCGCAGCCGCCCCGCGTGGCCGGCCCCGCGCAGATGATCCCCTGGTCGAACAGGCAACGCCCAGGCTCAGGGATGATCTCGTGGGGACGGTAGAACTTTTTGATGCGCTTCTCCTCTCGATTGTGCTTGCACTCGTCGCACACCGTCTTCTCGTTAGCCCCGACCACGCTCCCCTTGGGTGGGAGTTGGCCGCTCAGGATGGCCTCGATCACAGCCCAGATCTGGGGAGCCTGCGGTGGGCAGCCGGGCACGAAGTAGTCCACGTCCTCTACTTGCGCCAGCGTCTTGACCGTGTTGTAGAACCTGGGAATGGTCACCTCCCCCTCAGGCAACTGGTAGGAGGTCTGCGGCAGCACGCCCTCTGGATTGTCGGTAGAGGGTGTTTCCAGGTAGACACACTCGAAGATGGACTTACGGTCGAAGAGATTGCCCAGGCCGGGGATGCAGCCCTCGTGGGCGCACGACCCAAAGGCGACCAGCACCTTCGATTTCTGGCGCAGGAGATGGGCCAGGTGCTCGTTCTCGCTGGTGCGGATAGCGCCGTTGAAGAGACAGACGTCTATGTGACCATCGGGCATGGCCTCCACGTCTTTGTACTTAAAGTCCAGGGCCACAGGCCAGAAGAGGATGTCGGCTGCCGCGTCCAGGTCGAGGATCTTTTCCCGCAGCTCCACGATGGCGATCTCGCAGCCGCCGCAGGATGCGGCCCAGTACAATCCCAGTTTCAGCTTATCAGCCATCGGCCTAATCCTCCTTGCTTTCGAGTTCGCGCTTCCAGTCGAGCGGCCCCAGGCCACGCACCTGCTCGGTGAAATCGCGCACCAGTCGCGCCCACTTGAGGGCCTCCGCGCCGGAGATCCAGCCCCAGTGGAAACGCCCTTTCTCGATGCCGTACTGCGCCAGTAGCGCCTCCACCAGGGGCATGCGGCGGAAGGTCTTGTAGTTGCCATTGTTGTAGTGGCAGTCGCCCGGCGGATGGCAGCCGGAGACGATGACCCCATCCGCCCCCTCGGCGAAGGCCTTGAGAATGAAGAGCGGATCCACGCGCCCCGTGCACATCACGCGGATGACGTCCACGTTGGGCGGCTGCTCCATGCGGGAGATGCCAGCCGTGTCGGCCGCGGCGTAGGTACACCAGTTGCACAGGAAGCCGACGATTCTCGGTTCAAAGTTCGTACCATTCATGAGCGTACTCCTTCAACTTCAACGAGTTGTTCTACCGGCATACGGAGGAGCCCCTCGATCTGGGCCATGATCTGCTCGGTGGTGAAGTGCCGTCCCGCGATGGCCCCGGCCGGACAGGCGGCCACACACGTGCCGCAGCCCTTGCACAGCGCCTCGTTCACGCGGGCCACGTTGTCCTCCTCGATGAAACTGATGGCGGTGTAGGGACAGAGCGGGATGCAGGTCTTGCAGGCCGAGCAGAGTTTCTCATCCACCACAGCGACCTGCGGTGAGATGGTCACCTCTCCCTTGTCCAGCAGCGCCAGGGCCATAGAGGCCGCCGCGCCAGCATGACCCACCGTATCCGGCACGTCCTTGGGACCCTGGGCATTCCCGGCCAGGAAGACGCCATCGGTGTTGGTCTCCACCGGGCGCAGCTTGGGATGGGCCTCGGCGAAGAAGCCATCCGCCGTGCGACTCAGGCCAAACAGCGAGGCGATGCGATCCGCGTCGTGCGGGGCCTCGATAGCAGTGCTGAGAACGACCATATCCACGTCGGCCTGTACGAGCTTCCCCAGATCGGCATCTTCGCCTTTGACGCGCAACTTGCCATCATTGAGCACCTCCACCTCGGCACCGCGACCACGTACGAAGGTGACGCCCTCCTCCTGTACCCGCTCGTAGAACTCCTCGTAGCCCTTGCCGAAGGTGCGCATGTCCATGTAGAACTCGTACACCTCGGCCCCGGTCTTGTCGCGTACCAGGTGGGCCTGCTTCAGCGAGTACATACAGCAGAAGCGAGAGCAGTACTCGTGCGCGCTGTGGTCCCGGCTGCCGACGCAGTGGATGATCGCTACACGCTCAGGCTTGCGCCCATCGGCCAGCAGAATCTCGCCGCCAGTGGGGCCGCCGGAGTTGGAGAGGCGCTCGAACTCCAGGCCGGTGATGATGTTGGGCGACTCGCCGTAGGAATACTGGGCAAGCTGAGCGGGGTCCCACATCTCAAAGCCGGTAGCGACGATGACCGTCCCCACGTCAAGTTCCAGGATCTCGTCCTGCTGGTCGAAGTTGATCGCGTTGGCCTCACACACCATCTGGCAGGCCTCGCAGGCGTCCGTGATCTCGCCCTCGCTGCGGTCGTTCTGGCGGAAGCGAATGCAAGAATCGGTGTCAATCACCGGCACCAACGGCATTGCTTGCAGCGAGGGCACCCAGATGGCGCTGGTGGGACCCAGCGGCTTTTCCTTGTAAATAGCCTCCTTCTCCAGCACGATCTCGACGGCGGCAGTGGGGCACATGATGGTGCAGGCCCCACAGCCAATGCACAGACGGGTCTTCTCCAGGAAGGGCGGCCCCACCCGCCGCTCGATGCCCCGCTCGGAGAAGTTCAGCACACAAGCCTTGACCAGCTCGTGGCACGTGCGCACGCATTTGCCACAGAGGATACAATTCTCGTCGGGGGTGTCGGTGGGGAAAGGCGGCTCGGTGATGCCGTGCTCCCGCGCCAGGTCCTGGACGATCGGCACGCTGGGGCAGCGCGAGAACAGCAGACCCAGGATCAGTTTGCGGGCCTCCAGCACGGCCGGTGAGCGGGTCTGCACCACCAACCCGTCCGCCGCCGGATAGGTGCAAGAGGCCTCCAGCGAGGAGCGTCCTCGTTGCGCGATCTCCACCGTGCAGAGGCGACAGGCGCCATATGGTGAGAGAAGCGGGTGGTAGCAAAGAGTGGGAATCTCGATGCCGTTCGCCCTGGCGACCTCGAGAACGGTCTGCCCTTCCTCGGCCTGAATCTCCTGACCGTTAATGTTTATAGTGATCATGCGTTTTCCTCCTCCGTAAGACCCGGCCGGCCAGACTGGACCAGAACCCGCTCAGCGGCCGGGACGAGCTCCAACCCCATCGTCTCCAGCCATTCCAGATCGCAGCGGATGCAGCGCTTGCACTCCTCCTGGATCGTCCTCTCGTCGAAGGGGAGCTCGACTTCGTCGAAGTTGCCCCGTCGTCCCTCGACGGCGAGTTCTCGCGCCCTGGGTCGCACAGCCTTGTAGTATTGTTCCATATCGAAACGCTGCTCGATGACCTCGTAGCCGGGCCTGACCACGAGCTTCTCCACGCCGCCGGTGCGCAGGTAATGATCCACCTCGTCGGCCACCTGGTTGCCCTGGGCCACGGCCTGGATCACCGTGGCCGGGCCAA